>NZ_CP053947.1:0-312369 GCF_018438165.1 Acinetobacter sp. WY4
AAGAGCGGTATTTACGCGGTAACACACCTTCACGTTGCCAGGTCGAACCCCACGCATGCTCATTAATCCAGTCCTGTAATGGCTGGGTAAATGGAACGGTATTTTCCTGAGCATGCTTCACAAAGCTTTCACCCATCACTTCAGTACGGACTTTCAAGCCATTTTCATAATCTTGTTGTGACATTGTCTACCCTCAATTTTCTTATAGGGCTAGCTTAGTACTTTCCATCCAAAATACCATCGTGCAATAGTCGTAAAAAAGTGGCTGAAAAGCCACTTGTGAAGCTTCCAGAGTAAAGTAATAAAATGACTTCACTCTGGAATTTATGACACCTTAACTTCAAGTTTTATTTAAGGAGATACTGAGTGTGAAGGATCAGTTTGCACTGAAGTATCCGTTCCTTTGGCATCTTCCTTGATGAGATAAGGATTCTCAAGCTCTAATACCTCATTCAAATGCAGATCGAATATATCGGTCAACATGCTGTCATAACGGCGCGCATTGTAGTGCAGTAATTTTTCTGCTTCCTGATCATTAATAAAACCATGTAGCTGTGCATCTGCCACATGCTCTGCAAAGCTTAAACCCTTGAACTGGTCTTTATTCTCTGCTTTTTTAAAACGATCCCACAGCTGTTCAATGTCCAGCAACATGGCGAAAGTAGATTCCATACGGCCGGTGACATCATGTTCATGAGTATTGTAATAGACATGTTTTTTCAAGACCTGGCGGAAAGCATTGTCTTCCATCATACTGTTCGCTACCTGCTGTTTCAGCTGGTCTGATGGTTTCTGTACCGGACGGACAAATGGGAAGCATAACAGTTTGACCATACCTGCTGCTGCACCTGATGGAAAGTTGGCAAACAGGTCAAAAAAAGCTTCTTGCGCTGTATATAGAGATTTTTCTAATGCAAGCTGTGCATGTAAACGCTCATCTTCAGTCTTTTTGCTATGCTCAAAAAATTTGAGAATTGAGGAAGCAATAAACAGATGTGCATGAATATCGGCCAGACGACCCGAAAGCATTTCCTTACGTTTGATATCCCCTGCGAGTAATCCTAGACACATATCCGCAGTTAAAGCAAAGTTGGCACTCAGCCGGTTAATGATCTTGTAATAAGGACGGGTAAAGTCAACAGCACTTTGCGGCGCAGCATTGGAGCCACCTGTAAAGGCATAGGCAAAGGAGCGAGCAGTCCGGTTAAAGGTGTAACCCAAATGCTTAAACAGCAAGTCATCAAAAGGATTTAGAGCCGCTGCCGGATCTTCTGCTTGTAAGAGCTGTAATTCTTCATAAAGATAAGGATGGCAACGCATTGAACCCTGACCGAAAATCATCAGGGAACGACTAAGAATATTGGCGCCTTCAACCGTAATGGAGACTGGAATTGCCTGATAATAAGGCGCCAGAAAGTTACGCGGACCCATCTGAATGGCGCGGCCACCGACCACATCCATACCGTGATTGACCACTTTACGCATGCCTTCTGTCGCATAATATTTGGCAATCGCTGTCATTACGGCAGGCTTGCCGCCCTGATTCAGACCACAGGTGACCAGATAACGGAAAGCCTCCAGCATATAGGTATCACTGGCGATTTCACTGGTGGCTTCCTGAACACCCTCAAACTTACCAACTGAAATTTTGAACTGCTGACGGATGCGAGAGAAAGCGCCGACATTTAAATAAGTCATTTCTGAAGTAGAAGTAGACAGCGCTGGTAGGGAAATACCACGACCAACCGCCAGACATTCCATTAGCATGCGCCATCCTTTACCGGCATTTTTGACGCCACCAATAATCCAGTCCAGAGGAATAAACACATCTTTACCTTCAACCGTACCATTCATAAATGGTGGTCCGGGGTTATGCCGTGGTCCCACTATTACGCCTTCATGACTGGCAGGGAGCAGGGCACAGGTAATGCCATATTCAGTCTGATCACCCAAAAGATGATCCGGATCATACATTTTAAAGGCCAAGCCTACGACTGTCGCAATTGGAGCTAACGTAATCCAGCGTTTGGAAAAATTCATTCTCAGGCCTAAGACTTCCTGACCTTCAAACTGGCCATAGCAGACCACGCCCGTATCAGGAATCGCACCAGCATCGGAACCGGCCTCCGGACTGGTCAAACCGAAACAGGGAATTTCTTCGCCTCGTGCAAGACCCGGCAGATAACGGTTTTTCTGTTCTTCGGTACCGTAATGCAGCAACAGCTCACCCGGTCCGAGCGAATTCGGCACCATACAACTCACGGCTGTGGTCAGAGAACGCGAAGCAATCTTGCTCATCACCCGACTTTGGGCAAAGGAGCTAAAGGCACGACCGCCGTATTCTTTGGGAATAATCAGGCCTAAGAAACCATGTTCTTTAATATATTGCCAGACATGATCAGGTAGCGCTTTTTGCTCATGAATTTCCCATTCATCCAGCATGCTGCACAAGGTTTCAACTTCATTGTCCAGAAAGGCCTGTTCTTCTAGCGACAGCTTTGGATAGGGATAACTGTTAAAGGTTTCCCAGTTCGGTGCACCCATAAACAGTTCTTTTTCCCACCAGCTGGTTCCGGAGTCCAATGCTTCACGTTCTGTCGGGCTGAGACTCGGCATGGCATTGGCCAATGCTTTATAGGCCGGTTTGGAAATGAATGACATGCGTAAAGGTTCGATCATCACTACGAGACTAATCAGGATGAGCGGAATACCGAGAATAAGTGACCAGGGGCTAATAAAGGCACAGACCACTGACATCACCATCAGTGCAATTGCACCCGCGCTACGGGAGAGCTGAAAATAGAAAACTGCCCATAAACTGAGTAATAGCAGTAGTACAGCAAATATAAATAGCATTGTTATAGTTCTCCAGATTTATACAACGTTGCCTGTGCTGGGATCTCATAGAATTTTTGTCACAGTTCATTCATTTTTTTGTCGCTTGAGGATCGGACAGGTTCAGCATTGCACGTGTGAGAATGATCGTTTTCAAGTCTTGCAACGATATTTTTAAATCTTTCATCTATTTCTGAGATTGTTTGAAAAATGCTCAATCTTCAAGTGAGAACGCGCAAAGAAATGTGAAGATAAGTAATGACTTAATCTTATCTAAAATAAAAAATGTGGTTTAACGCTCAGTAAAATTTAAATTGAAGATATAAAAAAAGCCCTCTACTTGAGAGGGCTTTTATTTCATTGGTTTAAACAGGATTAAGCTTCAATGACCTGAACTGCAATTTTCTTGGCAGGATCCACTTTACGGCGCACTGCTGGAACAGGTTCGCCGTAGTATTGACGATCAGCAAAGTAGCTTGAACGAACCATTGGTGCTGCCCAGATATTGCGGAAGCCCAGTTTTTGGCCATGTTCGGTATAACGCTCGAATTCTTCAGGTGTTACGAAGCGGTCAATCGCTGCATGTTCTTTTGAAGGCTGCAAATACTGACCAATTGTCACATAATCTACGCCATGCGCATGTAAATCATCAAGCAGGGCAAGCACTTCTTCTTCAGTTTCACCAATACCGACCATCAGACCACATTTGGTTGGAATGTCCGGGCAGTATTCTTTAAACATTTTTAGCAGGTTTAAAGAGTGCTGATAGTCAGAACCTGGACGCATGGCTTTATATAAACGCGGTACAGTTTCGATATTGTGGTTAAACACATCTGGCGGACATTCAGTCATGATACGCAGCGCGATATCCATACGGCCACGGAAGTCCGGCACCAGAATTTCGAGTAAGGTATTTGGGCTTAGAGCACGTGCTTCTTTAATACAATCGACAAAATGCTGTGCACCGCCATCCAGTAAATCATCACGGTCTACCGAAGTGATTACCGCATATTTCAAACCCAGGTTGGCAATGGTCTCAGCCATATGACGCGGTTCATCTGCATCCAGTGCATTTGGACGGCCATGAGCCACATCACAGAATGGACAGCGACGGGTACAGATATCACCCATAATCATAAAGGTCGCAGTACCGCCACCAAAACATTCAGGCAGGTTTGGACAGGCGGCTTCTTCGCACACCGTATGTAATTTTTGCTGACGTAATGTGGTTTTAATACGTTGAACTTCTTCAGGTGCCGCCATTTTCACCCGGATCCAGTCCGGCTTGAGTGGCGTTTCAACCGTAGGAACAACTTTTACAGGAATGCGGGCAACTTTTTCCGCACCGCGAAGTTTGACGCCCTGTTCAGGTTTACGGTTTTCAGACATATTCAACTTTTCCACTGTTTTTGAAGGGGGAGATACTCAAAGATAGCGCAGTTATTATAACGGACTTCGTTCTAAATAGGGCAAAAAGGGGTATTCATTTAAAAAATGTTCTTATCAAGCAATATATGTGAGTTAAATACACCAAATCAACAGGATTTACGTCATAATAAGAGTGTAGATTAAAGTGAATTTTTTAATTTTGAGGAGCGTTGAATGCCACGTAAAAAAGAGGTCGTTAGTGGGACTTTCGTTAAATATGATGCGGTAGTTCTAGGTTCGGGCCCCTGCGGGCGAAGGCGCGGCAATGAAACTTGCCAAATCTGGTAAGCGTGTTGCAATCGTTGAGATGCGTGAACAGCTGGGTGGTAACTGTACCCATGTCGGTACGATTCCAAGTAAAGCATTGCGTCAAACAGTATCCAGTATTATCCGTTATCAACGTGATCCACTGTTTCAAAAAGTTGGGGACTGGAAGCAGTTCACTATGAAGCAAGTGTTGCGTCATGCACATAAAGTTATTCAACAACAAGTAGATACACATTCACGTTTCTACGACCGCAATAAAATTGATATTTATCATGGTCGTGCCTACATTCAGGATCAAAATACCATTTTTGTATTTAACCCAGATGGCATTAAAGAAACGCTGATGTTTAAGCAACTGGTCATTGCCAGCGGCTCGCGTCCATATCGTCCAGACATTCTTGATTTTAATCATCCACGTGTATTTGATTCAGACAAAATTCTGGATCTGGACTATTCCATCCAGAAAATCATCATTTATGGCGCAGGTGTAATCGGTTGTGAATATGCCTCGATCTTTATTGGTTTGGGACATAAAGTTGACCTGATCAACACCCAACACAAACTTTTAAGCTATCTGGATGATGAAATCTCTGATGCGCTGTCTTATCACTTGCGTGAACAGGGTGTGCTGATTCGTCATAATGAACAGATCGACTTTTTAGAAACATTTGACGACCATGTGGTGATGCACACGCAAAGCGGCAAGAAAATTAAAGCCGACGCGATTTTGTGGTGTAATGGCCGTTCAGGCAATACCGATGGTCTAGGCCTTGAAAATGTCGGCCTGAAACCGAACAGCCGTGGTCAATTGACTGTGAATGATCAATATCAGACTGAAGTAAAAAATATCTACGCTGCCGGTGATGTAATCGGTTGGCCTTCACTAGCCTCTGCTGCCTATGACCAAGGTCGTTGCGCGGGTGCCAATATGAGCGGCGAGAAAGACGTTGCGCCGGTGACTGATATTCCAACCGGGATTTACACCATTCCTGAGATTTCTTCGATTGGTAAGACTGAACAGCAGCTGACTGAAGAAAAGATTCCGTATGAAGTCGGTCAGGCATCATTCCGTCATTTGGCACGTGCACAGATTACCGGAGATACTATGGGCGAATTAAAGATTCTGTTCCATCGTGAAACACTGGAAGTTTTGGGTGTACATTGCTTCGGTAATAATGCCTCTGAAATTATCCATATTGGTCAGGCAGTCATGAACAGCCCGAACAATACCATCAAGTACTTCGTAGAAACCACGTTTAACTATCCGACTATGGCTGAAGCGTATCGTGTAGCCACACTGAATGGTATGAACCGTTTATTCTAAGTGAGATATTTGACTTAGACAGAAAAACCGCAAGTCTTCACTTGCGGTTTTTTTATTGGAAGTGATTAAGTCAGTCAAGTTGATCAAATCGAATTTTTAAGCCGCCATTTTTCGGCATTCTTCAGCACAGCGGCGGCATGCTTCGGCACATTGCTGACAATGTTCATGTTGGTGCTTGCCACATTCTTCTGCACAGTAGTCACATACTTTGGCGCAAAGTTCACATATCTCATGCATGAATGGAGACTGCTTTTGTTCCATACGGGCACACAGCTGACAGATATCTGCACAGTCCAGACAGCGCTGGATACACTCCCGCATCATCTCCAGATCTTCTTCTTTAAGACAGGCACTGGCACAGTTGGCACAGGCCAGGGAACAGTTCATACAGGTTTGAACACAATCTGAAAATTGAAGCTGATTCATTGTCGTTTCCTCTTTCCATAGGTTTGTTGCTGATTTTCTAATAAGCTAAGCAGAAAAAGGAAAATACACTAGGTAGATTAGGTGAGGAAAAGTAAACAGCTACTTTGTTTTGTTAGAGATCTACTGGATCATGAGCGATAGTTGGAATTAATTTTTTTTATTTGAAAATAAAAAACCATTGAGGCGGTCAAAGTCTCAATGGTGGAAGATCGACATGATGAATCGTAATTTTTGAAGGGTTAAACTAGCTCTACCTTTCTCGTTATTCTCGTTTTTATTATTAAAACGGACGGCTACCCGCCAGACTGATGCGTTTCAATAAACGGCGCTGATCTGCCGGGAATGGACGGCGTGAGTGTAAGGTCACCTGATTATCCCAGAACACGATATCGCCAATTTCCCAGTGATGTTCATAAGCGAATTCAGGTTTCGAAATATGCTCACGTAATTTGGCGATCAGTTGACTGCCAGCCTGATCATCATAATTGACCAGCTCGACTTCGGTATGGGTGTTTAGCCAAAGCGCTTTACGGCCGGATTCAGGATGAGTGCGCACCAGTGGATGTGGATAAGCATGGCTTAAAATCGGTTGATCTTTAAAACGATACAATGGGCTTGAACCATAACCTTGATCATCAGTCTGATCTCTGGTTTTTTGACGGCGCACGAAAGGGTTGTAAGTAATCAGTTGTAGCTGATCGATCTCTACCTTGGTTGCTTCATCGAGTGCATCATAGGCTTTAATGGTGTTGATCCAGCTGGTCTGTCCGCCGTCCTGAGGCAGTTCAATTGCATACAGAAGGGAGCCAAAAGAGGGTAATGGTGTCCATTGATGATCGGCATGTGGAGTTAGTTCACCATGCCCAGTGTAATCTCCCTGACCGACGGCATTGGACACCGGCACGACATCGGGTGGAATGCCGCTATCCGACTGCGCAGCCAGTACCGGTGTATCTGCACCTGGGCGGAAAATGGAACCGAAATAAGTTGAAAACGCCAAGTATTGTAAATCATCCAGACTTTGCTGCTTAAAGATCAAAATCAGATGCTCGGCCAGCGCCTGTTTTAACTTTAAAATGGTTTTGGATGATTGGACTTTACGGGCATCCAAGCCATAGACCACTGCACCTAAGGCCTGACCGGTTTGCGGTACAATCTTGATTTCATCCGGATGTTGAAATTGATCTTGCTGATGCCAGCGTGGAGCATCATGAATCGCTTGTGAAAGTTGGGTTAAGCTGGTCATTATCAAGTCTCAGAATTTTCTTATTGATCAAAATCTAAGAAAATTCCAGACTGAAATAAAATCAAAAGAAATGATAAGTTTATGAATAATCTGTTATTTTTACTATTCAGTTGATTTTGAAACATTTAACTTATTGTGCGATGGATTGCGCATTTTCTGCTGAGGATATTTCGACAGTTTAGTGTGCGCAGAAAGCCTGATTAAAATATTCAAACAGCTGAGGGGTTTGTAACCACAGGCCAATCGACAAAGCCAGTAAAAGCAGGATTGCCACCACAATCGAGAGTTTGAGTTTCAGTAGAGAATCAGTCATGGACGATTTGCTCCTCATTGACCCAGAAATGCACCAGTACGCCAAAAATGCTGAGGACAATTGATAGCATCCACACCGCATTATAATTGCCGCTCAAATCATGGTTGACTCCACCGAGCCAGCCACCGAAAAACGAGCCAACCTGATGGGTAAAGAACACAATGCCACTGAGCATGGTCAGATATTTCACCCCGAACATATTCGCCACAATACCATTGGTCAGCGGAACGGTTGATAACCAGAGTAGTCCCATAATGACACCAAAGGTATAGACTGTCCATGTGCTGAGAGGCAGCATGAGAAAAGCAATAATCGCAATTCCACGCAGGGCATATAATCCCATTAACAGATGCGGTTTGGAATATTTGCCACCAAGCCAGCCGGCCGTATAGGTGCCTACCACATTAAACAAACCCACTAAGGCTAAGAAAATTGTACCAGTTGTGGCATTAAAGCCATGATCAATCAGATAGCCCGGCAGGTGGATGCCAATAAAAACGACCTGAAAACCACAAACAAAAAAGCCCATGGCCAGAAACCAAAAGGGTTTATGATTTTTCACTACCACCAGAATCTGTTTAAAGCTGAGTGAGACTTTATTGGAGGTAGAGGCTGCGTTGGGATTAACATACATCGGTGCTTTCAGCATCCAGGCCAATGGCACAATCAGTGCAATTAAAATGGCACTGACCACCAGCGCCGCTGACCAGCCAACATTCTGTAATAGCAGAAGAGTTGAAGGCAGCATGATAAACTGGCCAAAAGACCCGGCCGCACTGGCAATACCCATCGCCAAACTGCGCTTTTCTGGTGGGGCAGCACGCCCGACCGCAGATAATAAGACAGGAAATGAAGTAGCAGACAGGGCCAGACCCAGAATCAGACCCACACTCAGATTTAAAAGTAAGCCGGTCGAGCTGACTGCCATCAAGAGTAGACCGATAGTATATAAGGCTCCGCCTACAGCCACCACAATCTTGCTGCCATATTTATCAGCAAATGCCCCGGTAATCGGTTGAACTGCACCCCAGATCAGGTTTTGCATGGCAATGGCCAGGCTAAAAACATTATGACCCCAGCCAAACTCTTCGCTCATCGGCACCAGATACAGACCAAAGGCATGACGTACACCCAGTGACAGTGCCAGAATGATGGCGGAGCCAATCAGCATAAAAATAAGAGCTTTGGAAAATTGACTGTCAGCCATACGTCATTCATGCCTATAAAGTTGATATGTATAGTATTCGATTCAAACAATAGAGGCGATTAAATAAATATTGATCAAAAGATAAATTTTTTTTATCAATATATTAAGCCTAAAAAAACGGCCGAAGCCGTTTAATCAAATATCGGGTTTCAAACTTAGAAACGCATCCCAATACCGGTATAGGCCAGAATAGGATTGACTTCGATATCGGCTTTAGAGCGAATCAGTTCACCTAAATTCGCATCTGTCACCGTAATTGTCGTGTCATTTTTTAGATGTGCATAAGATACTGAACCGACTGCAAACCAAGTGTCATTAAAGTTATAGCTAAAGCCGACCGTGGCTACAGGCGCGAAAGCATCGGATGCATCCAGATCAACTTTCGGGTTGGCTGAACTTGGCGTGCCATCCAGAGAAGCACCTGCTTTTCCTTCCTTGATATTGGCAATCATATGTCCTGCAGCAATCAGGTCCTGCTCGGTACGTGAGTTAATTTCCAATTCATTGAAATAGGCATACATCACACCTAAGCCGACATAAGGCCGGAATTTATTCACTCCGGTTTTACCAAAGTGATACTGGAATTCAAAGGCAGGTGTCCAGGCGCGGGCAGAGGCGGCCGGCCCATAAGCTTCCAGATCAGTAATGAGAATATCATTTTTTAACTCAATGCCGGGTAAATCGATCGAACCTAAACTTGGAGTCGCAAGCGCAGAAAAAGGCGCGTAGATTTTACCACTGCCTTGCAAGTCTACTTTAGGTGGAATGCCGGCTTTCATTTCAAAAGAAATATTATCGGTAAAATAGTAATTGGTCATAATGCCTAAGGTGGTGACATCATCCGCTTCCAGGCCTGTACCAGGATTATTCCAGCTTTCCAGTCCATAGATTTCAGCTCGCCCACTTAACTCTGCAGGCAGTGTTTCTGTACCAAGTCGATCCAGAATATTAACAAAAACAGAGGAAAGATTTGGGTCCATGTCTGGATCAAGATTATTTTTCACAGAGTCAATTGAGATATCACCTACTTGTGATGTTTCGCCTTCTTTAACAGCAGTATTCACTTTAAATGGTTGGGCCTTGCCTTGCGGCATCACATGCAATGCACCGACTGATACCGAAAAGCGCTTAAAGCCATCTCCATCTTGCAAGCTAAAATAAGGGGAATCTGCATGCGCGACCATAGGTAAAGTGGCTAGGCCTGCCATACATGCCAGCAATGTTTTCATTGATTTGGAACTCCATGTCCAGTTTGTTTATTCGTTTTTCTAGTTAACTAATTATGTGAATTGCCTTAAAAAAATCAGTTATAGAACAATAGATCAAAAGTTAAGCGAGGGTTGAGATTGGTAACTTCTGTATATTTTTTGTTGATATCTCTTGAGTTTTGAGAAATGCATAGTGTGTAAAAATCATTATTTTTACCTGACTAGCTTAAGTATAAAAGTGAAGAAAATTTACTCTTGAGAGCGTTAAAATTTCAATCCTATGAATTTTTATCATGGAAGATATAGAGAAGAGTTTAGGTAAATTTTAGGCTGCATTGATTCAAGCATTTACCATCACGGGATCATTTTTTATTTTTCAAAAACAAAAGCATATGAATTTATCCAAGATCCTGCTACCCAGTCGACTGAGTTTTTTTGTACAATAGCTGCATATATTATTGAGTGAATCACATGAGCACCCAAACTCCTCCCAAAAAAAAGCCCCTGGTTAATTTACCTTTCCCGATCAAACAGGCAGAGCAAAATGCTGCAGAAGAAGTTCTGGAAGATTTAAGACCAAGACCACAGCGTTATGCTGACCGTACCTGGATGCCACCACGTGGCACTCGCCGTTCAATGGGCAAACGCTAATTGATCAGACTCAAAAAGCTATGATAAATCATGGCTTTTTTTATGGAATTTTTTAGGGAGTTAGTGATCAATATTTGATTTAATTTTCGAACAAAAAGAAATTAAAACTCAGATTTATCCAAATTTTTTTCAATTTTATTCTTAATAAAGCAAACGAAATATTTAAGCTCTCTAAATGCCGACCAAAATAAAATCCACACCTGGTTGATTTCATATTCGACATTTTAGCCGCCCAGAAAAAAAAGCCAATTCAAACATTGGCTTTTTTTGAAAGATATTTTGATAGCACTAACGAATGCTTTTACGCGCTTTATTTTCCGGCTTCGGTGGCGCGATTTCTCGCTCGCCTTGCCAGACATCGATAAAATCTTTCTCGTTAATATTATAAAGTTCCAGTAGCGCTAAAATCACGCCTCCAAACAGCATGGCACCTTCTGAATGGCTTTGAAAATCGACCAGCTTGGTATTCAGATTGTGCAGGATATCTTCAATTTCAAAGACACGTTCCCGTCCATTGCTGTCGGTCGGATAGATCTGGGTATTTAAAATAATTCTCGCCAGGCTTTTTTCATTTTCGGTCAAAGGCAGTTCTTCAATCAACTCATCACTGGCCGGAGTTAAAATGACCGAATCACGGAATATGGTGTGTAAAAAATTTGCGCTTAATTTTGGCAGCGGCTTTTCGACAAAAGGACGGAAAGATTGCGGGAAAATGACATTGCGTGAGATGCCTTTAAACATCGGTGCAATTTCCTCGACCTTATAACCTGCGATCCCACAGCCCAAGGAAGTAATAAAATATTTATTTTTAGGATGATTTTTGGTGTAAATCTTAAAGTCATCAATATAGTGCTGGATTTGTGAGAGCGGCATTTGTTGCAAATGCTCGTTCATGGTGGGAATGGCATAGCTCTGACCCGCCCAGCCACGACCCACGCCCATGACTGCACCAAAATGCTCAAGTGCCGTTCTGGCTGCTCCACCACCGTGTTGTCCAGCCAAGTTGCTGCCAAAAACAAAAACCGTATTTTCCGGAAGGGATTTAACAATACTTTCATCGTGATAGTGGTAAGTCATAATTGTCGATTCTAGGCCATCCTGATCTTCATGTTGCCTTTGAAATGAAAAGGGGTCAAGGCAAAATTGTGCCGGACTAGCCAAACAGATAGAGTATTTCACCCATAAGCCAAAACAGGATACCGAGTACGCCCAAATAAAGCTGCTGGCTGAAAATGATTAGTTTGTTCTGTATTTATTCCCTTTGTAACTGTATATTTTATTAATGATTTTTCAAAGCAGATAGCGATTAAAGCGCTAACAAATAATGAATAGTAATATTGTTTTATTTTACCAAACAGAAACCTAAGCAGGGATTGAGTAATTCCAATTTACCCTCATAATAAATCAAATCTATATCCGCAGCGAAGTCAGCGAAAGCTATGAGTGATAAAAAGCCCTTTGAATTAGTGACCAGTTATCAACCAGCAGGCGATCAGCCACAGGCCATTGCAAAGCTGGTCAAAGGCATTGAACAGGGTTTTCATGATCAGCTTTTACTGGGGGTAACAGGCTCTGGTAAGACCTATACCATGGCCAATGTCATTGCCCAGACCCAGCGTCCGACCATAGTCATGGCACATAACAAAACCTTGGCTGCGCAGCTCTATGGCGAATTTAAAGCGTTTTTCCCGAATAACGCCGTTGAGTATTTTGTCAGTTATTATGATTATTATCAGCCAGAAGCCTATGTTCCATCTTCAGATACTTTTATCGAGAAAGATGCTGCAATTAATGACCATATTGACCAGATGCGCCTTTCTGCGACCCGTTCACTCTTAGAGCGACGTGATGCGATTATTGTCGCATCGGTGTCTGCCATTTATGGTTTGGGTGATCCGAATGCCTATATGAGCATGTTGCTGCATGTGGTGGAGGGTGACCGCATTGGCCGTGATGATATTATTCGCCGTCTGGTCGAAATGCAGTATTCGCGTAACGAACTGGAATTTCTGCGTGGTACTTATCGTATTCGCGGCGAAATTATTGATATTTTCCCGGCAGAATCGGATCAGGATGCGATCCGGATTGAACTGTTTGATGATGAAGTTGACTCTATTCGCTGGTTTGATCCGCTGACCGGGAAAATGGTTCGTAAAGTACCTCGCGTGACCATTTATCCTAAAAGCCATTATGTTACGCCGAAAGACAATTTGTCCCGCGCCATCGAAACTATTCGGGAAGAACTTAAAGAGCGCCTGGTGTTCTTCCGGGAAAATGACAAACTGCTGGAAGCCCAGCGCATCGAGCAGCGCACACGCTATGATCTGGAAATGATGCAGCAACTGGGTTATACCAACGGCATTGAAAACTATTCACGGCATTTGTCGGGCCGTCCTGCAGGTGAAGCACCACCGACCTTGTTCGATTATATTCCTGATGATGCTTTGCTGATTATTGATGAATCGCATGTGACGGTGCCGCAGATTGGCGCCATGTATAAGGGTGACCGTTCGCGTAAGGAAAATCTGGTCAATTACGGATTCCGTTTGCCGAGCGCGCTGGATAACCGGCCGATGAAATTTGAGGAATGGGAACGTATTGTGCCGACGACTGTTTATGTCAGCGCAACGCCCGCACGTTACGAGCTGGAAAAATCCCAGCAGATTGTCGAGCAGGTGGTACGTCCGACCGGTCTGATCGATCCTGAAATTGAAATTCGTCCAGTTCTGACTCAGGTCGATGATGTGCTTTCAGAAATTAATCTACGTAAAGATATTAATGAGCGGGTGCTGGTTACGACCTTGACTAAGCGTATGGCCGAAGATTTAACTTCTTATTTGAAAGAGTATGGGATTAAGGTTGCTTATTTACACTCGGATATCGATACCGTCGAGCGGGTCAAAATCATTCATGAACTGCGTACTGGGGTGCATGATGTACTGGTCGGGATTAACCTGCTGCGTGAAGGGCTGGATATGCCGGAAGTGTCACTGGTTGCTATTCTGGATGCGGATAAAGAAGGTTTCCTGCGTTCTGAGCGCTCTCTCATTCAGACCATTGGCCGCGCTGCGCGTAACCTGAAAGGTAAGGCGATTCTGTATGCAGACCGAATCACTGATTCGATGCAGAAAGCCATTGATGAGACAGATCGTCGTCGTGCCAAGCAGATTCAATTTAATGAAGAACATGGCATTACGCCGCGCAGTGCAGTGCGTCAGGTGATCAAGGAAATTGATACCGGTGAAGTATTGGATGATGATTCAATTGAATTGAAAGCCTCGGATCAGGCACGTGCCATCAGTGCCGATGAGCGGCATATCATGGCAGATCCGAAAATGTTTGCGAAACACATTAACAAGCTTGAAAAGGAAATGCTGAAAGCTTCCAAAGAGCTTCAGTTTGAGCAGGCTGCGCGTATGCGTGATGAAATTGTGCGTTTAAAAGCCCAGATGTTTGATTGATTGTTGTTGCATTAAATCTTATTTAAATGACGTAAAATCAATCACAAAGAAAACATAATGTAACAAATTTAGGAATTGGATAAAGCTATTGTATGAACAGAAATTTTTAAATAAATATTTTGTGAACATGCAATAGGTATCTTTATGACAACTCAAAAATTTTCACGTACTGGATTAAAGCTGGCAAAAATTGCGGTGGGTAGTGCGGTTCTTCTTGGTTTGGGCGCCGCTACCATGGCTTATGCGAAAGACGAGCCATTACCGACCATTGAGAAAGTTGAACTGGACCGTTATCTGGGAACATGGTACGAAGTGGCACGCAAACCTTTGTATTTTCAAAACAAGTGTGATCGCGATGTCACAGCGACCTATACTTTAAATGAAAATGGCAATATCGTGGTGGATAACCGCTGCATTAAAAAAGATGGTGGACAAACCCAGTCATTGGGCGAGGCATTTGTGCAAAATCCACCGCAGAATACCAAGTTAAAAGTCAGTTTCTTACCAGACTTTATTCGTTGGATTCCGGTCGCTCGTGGCGATTATTGGGTCTTAAAACTGGATGAAAATTATCAAACTGTTCTGGTCGGTGAGCCAAAACGTAAATATATGTGGATACTCTCACGTGATCCGCAATTGGATAAAAATGTGGTAAATGAATATTTACGATATGCACAGTCGGTGGGCTATGACCTGAGTGATGTAATTCATACTAAACAAACTCAAAGATAAAAATATCGTCTTAATGGGAACCATGCTATGGCATGGTTTTTTATTTTATGAGTCGAAAGACAATCTAAAATCGAGAGATAACTACATTTTAAATAGATGAAGTATTAAGCTTTCTATTGTACTAATCGTTATAATGCCGGCGAATGAAAGTAGAGTTTAACTATGTATAAAGGCATCGCGTTATCTGTCTTGGCCTCTGTGGTTTTTGGAGTGCTGTATGTATTTACGCCTTTTTTACAGCCTTTAGATAGTGAACAGACTTTTGCATGGCGCATGCTGGCGACTTTACCATTCCTCACAGCCTTTATGTGGTGGTCGGGTGATCTGAAACATATTAGCAATATCTTTAAGCGGGTGTTGCAACAGCCTTCATTCTTGATCTGGTTGCTGATCAGTTCACTGTTGTGTACCACGCAATTGTGGTTATTTCTATGGGGACCTATCAATGGCCGTGGCCTCGAAGTCTCGCTCGGTTATTTTCTGCTACCTCTGGTGATGGTGCTGGTCGGCTGTGTGCTTTATAAAGAAAAATTGTCATCTTTCCAGATGGTCGCCGTTGCTCTGGCAATGTTGGGGGTAGGGCATGAAATCTGGCGGATCGGTTCAATCGCATGGGAAACGGTCTATGTCGCTTTAGCTTATCCACTTTATTTCTTTATGCGGCGTAAATTCGCGACCGATCATCTTGGTGGATTCTGGTGGGATCTATTTCTGATTTTGCCTGTGGCATTTTATTTGGGCTTTATCTATAGCGAGTCTATGTCGCTTATGTTGAGTCATTCTCATTTGATCCTGGCAGTTCTTGGATTGGGCTTTTTAAGTGCGCTCGGTTTAGGTAGCTATATTTTGGCTAGCCGATATTTACCCTTTGTCATCTTTGGGCTGTTGAGTTATCTGGAGCCGGTACTGCTCGCTTTTGCCTCGATGGCACTGGGTGAGCGTGTGGAATCAGGTGAATGGCTGACCTATATTCCAATCTGGTTGGCTGTTTTACTGTTGATTGTGGAAGGAATATTGCATTTAAAACAGCAGAAGCTGAAAAAATATGAGCTGGCAAATAAAGCCGCACAGCTAGAAAAAATCAGAAAGAATAATGAATAATGTGATTTGCATAAGCGTTATATTCGTCAGACAATATTGACCTGATTATTTTCAAAATCGTCTACCATTTTGTTTAAAAGAATGTTTTCTATATTTTAAGGGGATAAACATGTCACAAATTGCGATTCCATATCAGTTACGTGCACGTTTATCACAACTGGAACCAAGTCTGGATTTAAATTGGGAGCGAGAGCTTCGTACTGTTCTGGCAGAAGTTTCACCAGAATTAAAAGAAAGTATTGATTTTCAGATTTTAAAGCCCAAAAAAATTCTTTGGGATCAGGAAATGGATCAATATCGTTATCAGGCTCAACATTCGGTAGAACGTCTCAGTCAAAAATTTCTCAATGACCGGATGCGTTACTATGCCAGTACCTTTGGCCTGTCACTGAAAAGTTTGCAGGGTTTGAATGATAGTTTGCAAATCGCGGACTACTTAGAAAACGTACTAGAACAAATCGATAAAATTGACGTCAATGAAAATTTTCAGATGCAGCGTGAAAAGCTGGAACTGCGTCGTACATTTTTATTAAATGCTGCTGAGATTATTCGTGGTCTTCGCTTACAACCGGTTGAGGGGGTGCGTCAGCTCACTGAACAGCAAATCAAATGCTTTATTATTGAAGTTTTTATCAAGCAGCAATTGTTGGGTTATTGGTATAAGCCGCTATTAAAAAACAGACTGCAGAAATGACGCATCCACTTTTCCGTTATTTCCTGATTAAAGAGCAGTAGATTCGTCATTTTGATCTTGTCCGTACCTCGCAATTTCTATTTATCGTTGCGCCGGTGATGGATGTGCAGCAAAACCCGTATTCTATTCGTCGTTTCCTGATTGAAGAAAAAGGTGCACTTGAAGATCAGGTCTATCTGAATATCCTGATTCTGGACCTGCAGGATGACATGGATGAAGCGGTGGTAGAAACCCTGAAATCACAGATGCAGCGGATGGTGACTTTACAGAGTCAGATTCATTTGGATGTAATCGATATCGTGCATACGCTGGAACAGGTGTCTGAACAGAAGTTATTGCCTTTACTGGTTGAGCCCATTCAAGTCGTAGAGAAAAATGCCGATGTGGTGGCACAACGTCACTTGAAACAGTTTGAAGAAATTATGACGCGTGAATTGCTTTTGCCGATGCGGGATGCCATTCGTGATCATTTATCGCATATTGAAGAGTTTGATTATCTGTATCTGCATGTCCATAAAATATTTACAGAAATTCTGGCTTATTACCGCGATTTCAAGTCCCAGCCGGGTTTCATGTTTAATCAGTACATCCAGAATTTTGAATATAAGCTGCTGGCTTTTATCCGTTTACTGGAAAAGCGTAAAGCGGAAACCTTTATTCCTACATATCGCAATGAATGGCAAGTCATGCATCAGCGTTCACAGCAGGCTGTTTTGGATATTCAAAATACGATTTCTGAAAATGTACAGCAATACCGGGATCTGAAAAAATATATTAATACACTGCAGCGGCAAAAAGCGGATGAAGAGAAAAAATCCGTATTTAAAAAGTTATGGCGTAAAAATAATTTCGATGAGGCAATTGACACCGCGCTCAACCAATTACAGCAGTTAAAGCGCAGTATGTTTCTGGAAATTATTCAGGTGCCAAGAACACATGAAAACTGTAGTGTATTTCTGGAATTTGAAAGTTTGCAGCATTTGCAGCAGGTTGATCGCCACTATGCTTTTCCCTCTGGGGATAATGGCCTGACCCGTTTACCTTTGCTTATTCACTTGCCCGAAACCTATGATGATTTCGATGTAGAAAACTTCAATGCCTCCATGAGTCTGGACATGAATTTTTCAGCAGGGAGTAGAATCCAGCCTGAACAGGGCGGGACGCTGAATTTTGAAATTTAGATTTGTTTGAATAAACAACATTTAACAAATTTGTGTCAGGTACTGAAAAATAGTGGTCTTTAGCATTTTCGGATGCAAAATCATTCAGCTAATTACAACTATTTTTGAAATTTATAGTGAATATACGTTAAAAACCACCCGTCTCAACGAGCTTTTGATTCAAACTTGCGGCCAATTCCATTACAATTGTCGGGTTTAGAAATTTATGCTTAGATTTACAATTAATTAGAGGACGTATCTGTGAGCAAAGACACTATTGTTGCCCTCCATGCAGAACACCAAGGTCGCTGGAAAAACCGTGAAGAACTTGCGGAACGTATGATTGCCCTTGTTGGCCAGTTATATCGTGAAAAAAATATTGTAGCTACAGTTTATGGTCGCTCTTTAATTAACCGCTCTGTGATTCAGATTTTGAAAGCACACCGCCGTACTCGCGTACTGGACGTTGAACTTTCTGTAGTTGATACTTTCCCAATTCTTGAAGCATTGGTGAAAGTAGAAAACATCGGTTCTGCTGAAGTTGATCTGGGTAAACTTGCTGTTGAATTTAAAGAAAAAGGCGGCGACATCGATGCATTTGTTGCAGACGCTGTTAAATCGATCGAAGGCAATGCTGCTGCTGTAGAACATAAAGATGTAGTTCTTTATGGTTTCGGTCGTATCGGTCGTATCCTGGCACGTTTGATGATTGGTCAATCAGGTCTGGGTCGTGGTCTTAGCCTGAAAGCAATCGTTGTTCGTAAATCATCTGATGGTGATTTGGAAAAACGTGCTTCTTTACTTCGTCGTGACTCTATTCACGGTCCATTTGCAGGCACAATTTCTGTAGATGAAGAAAACGAAGCAATCATTGCCAACGGTAACTTCATCAAAGTGATTTATGCTTCTAATCCTTCTGAAGTAGATTACACTGCATACGGTATCAACAATGCACTTGTGATCGACAACACGGGTAAATGGCGTGATGCTGAAGGCCTTGCTCAACACCTTAAATGCCCGGGCGCTGCTCGTGTGATTTTGACTGCACCTGGTAAAGGTGACATGAAGAACGTAGTTTACGGTGTAAACCAAGCGGATATCCTTGATGAAGATACGATCATCTCTGCTGCAAGCTGTACGACTAACGCGATTACACCTACACTGAAAGTATTGCATGACAAATACACAGTGTTGAATGGGCATGTTGAAACAGTTCACTCGTTCACGAACGACCAGAACTTGATCGACAACTACCATAAAGCTGACCGTCGTGGTCGTGCTGCAACATTGAACATGGTCATTACTGAAACTGGTGCAGCGAAAGCAGTAGCGAAAGCGCTTCCAGCTCTTCAAGGTAAATTGACAGGTAACTCTGTACGTGTACCTACACCAAACGTATCTCTTGCGATTCTTAACCTGACTTTAGATCAAGATGTTGATCGTGATGAAGTGAACGAATACATTCGTCAGATTTCAATCGGTTCTAGCCTGCAAGGTCAAATCGGTTATACCAACTCGACTGAAGTGGTATCTTCTGACTTTATCGGTTCACGCACTGCAGGTGTATTTGACGCGCAAGCAACGATCACTTCAGGCAACCGTTTAACTGCTTATGTTTGGTACGATAACGAAGTGGGTTATAGCTGCCAGGTATTGCGTATTGCTGAACAAATGGGCGGCGTAAGCTATCCAAAAGTTCCTGCTGAAACTAATGCATAATTAGTATTTAGCTAAAAAAGAGCCTCATTTGAGGCTCTTTTTTTATGATTTTTTTATTTAAAGCAGACTTTTTAATCTAATAAGAATGGATAAATCTGCTTGCTGGCAAAATATTAATCTGATAACTTACAAAGAGTAAGTATATTAAAATGAGTAAGTAATAAAAAATATTGCGAGAAATAGTATGACAAATTATGCAATCAGCCCATTATTAGGTCAGGTTTTATCAACTGAATGTCCATCACGTGAAATATTGGAACACCTTGCCAATAAATGGTCGGTCTTGGTTTTGCGTTGTTTAAGTGAAGGGGTGCATCGTTTCAGTGAACTGAAACAGCGCATTGAAGGGGTAAGTGAAAAGATGTTGTCCCAGACTTTAAAAATGCTGGAGCAGGATGGTTTTATTCTCAGAACAGTTTATCCGGTGGTGCCGCCAAAAGTGGAATATCAATTGACGATTACCGGTTCACAAGCGGCTGAAAAAATCATGTATTTAATTGGCTGGATTGAAAAAAGTCTGTCAGATATTTTAGAACATAAACAAAATGTTATTAAATAGTTTTCATTAAATGGCAGGAATGCAGTGTTTGTGAAAATACAAAATTTGGACTTATCTTGGTTTATATAAAATACTGATTTTAAAAGGTGTCTGCATCAGAAAATCTTCTTGTGAACACGGCTTTTGAAAAATTTACTCCTCTATAAATTATTTTAAAAATCATTAAGAAATTCACAAAAAGAATTTCCAAAATAGGGGATAGTATTAGGGCAAAAGCGCTTGATTTCCTACCACTTCTTTTCCATCTTTTAAGCATTCTGTTTCTAAATCTATGCCTTAGATAGGTCAAATAGGCTTGGTGAGAAAACGACTAACTAAGATTTATGGGATTGCTGCATAATTCTATTCGAGAAATTCTTTAAAATATGGCAGAATATGGGGTTTTAAAGTTTTTAGAGGATTGGCAATATGCGCTTTGTTGATGAAGCAGTCATTACCGTAGAGGCTGGCGACGGTGGCAATGGCGTAGCCAGTTTTCGCCGTGAAAAATTCGTGCCATTTGGTGGTCCAGATGGTGGTGATGGTGGTCGTGGCGGCAGCATTTATATTCAGGCTGACGACGACACCAGTACGCTAGTTGATTATCGTTATACACGTAAATATCGTGCAGAACGAGCAAAAAATGGCCGTGGGGCGAACTGTGCTGGTCGTGGCGGTGAAGATACCGTATTAAAAGTTCCGGTAGGAACAACAATTGTAGATGTAGAGTCTGGTGACATTATTGGCGACTTGATCGAAGACGGTCAACGCGTGAAAGTTGCAGCAGGCGGTGATGGTGGTTTAGGTAATACCCACTTTAAATCATCGACCAACCGTTCACCACGTAAATGTACGCATGGTCAAAAAGGTGAATTCCGTGAAATCCGTCTAGAGCTTAAAGTTCTGGCAGATGTCGGCTTGCTAGGTATGCCAAATGCGGGTAAATCAACCTTCATTCGTGCAGTCTCGGCAGCAAAACCAAAAGTTGCAGATTATCCATTTACCACCATGGTGCCAAACCTGGGTGTGGTCGATGCCGATAGTCACCGTTCATTCGTGATGGCGGATATTCCGGGCCTGATCGAAGGCGCATCTGAAGGTGCAGGTCTTGGGATTCGCTTCCTGAAGCACTTGGCGCGTACCCGTATCTTGTTACACATCGTTGACGTACAGCCGATTGATGGCTCAGATCCGGCACATAATGCTAAAGCAATTATGAAAGAGTTAGAAAATTTCTCCCCAACGCTTTCAAAACTGCCGATCGTATTGGTGCTGAACAAAGTCGATCAGTTGGCTGAAGAAACACGTGAAGAATGGTGCACCCATATTCTTGAAGAATTGCAGTGGGAAGGCCCAGTTTTTGAGACTTCTGGCTTAACGGCTGAAGGCACCAAAGACGTAGTTTACTACCTGATGGATCAGATCGAAGAGCAACGTGAACGCGAAGCTGAAGATCAAGAATATGCAGCAGAAATGAAAGCATTCCGTGATCAGCTTGAAGCTGAAACACGTGAACAAACCATCGCTGCAAAAGAAGCGTATCGTGAGATGCGTCGTCAGCAACGTCTTGCCGGTATTCTGGGCGATGACGAAGATGATGAAGATGGCGATGATGATAGTGATGTGGAAGTGTACTACGTACGCTAATCTCTGAGAAAAGAGTCTGAGGACAAGATGATAGAAGTGGTAGATGGGCAGCGTCAGCTCAAGGGTTGTAAACGAATCGTTGTTAAAATCGGATCATCTTTACTCACAGCAAATGGACAAGGTTTAGATTTAGATGCTATCTCGCATTGGGCGGGACAAATCGCAGATCTACACAATGCAGGACACGAGATTATTCTGGTGTCTTCCGGTGCTGTGGCTGAAGGTATGGTGCGAATGAAACTTGAGAATCGACCCACTGATCTACCCAGTCTTCAGGCTTGTGCTGCCATCGGTCAGATGGGCCTGATTCATACTTGGTCAAGCGTACTTGAGAAGCATCAGATTCGAACTGCGCAAGTATTGTTAACCCATGATGATCTGGCAGATCGTCGTCGCTACCTCAACTCATGTGATGCCTTGCAGAACCTGATTGATTGGCGCGTGATTCCGGTGATCAATGAAAATGACACGGTTTCGACTGACGAAATTCGCTTTGGTGACAACGACACGCTTGCGGCCATGGTGGCAGGTCAGGTTCATGCAGACCTTCTGATTATCTTAACGGATCAGGAAGGGATGTTTGACTCAGACCCACGGTCTAATCCAGATGCCAAACTGTTCCATACCGTACGTGCGATGGATGAAAGTCTGTTTGATATGGCCGGTGGAGGCGGTAAATTTGGTCGTGGTGGCATGCTGACCAAAGTTCGTGCTGCACGTCTGGCTGCAAAGTCGGGCTGTCCGACCTTAATTGCAAGTGGTGATAGTGATGGTGTTCTATCACGTCTAATGTCTGGCGAATTGTTAGGCACCTTATTTGTCACTGACAAAGACCGGATGACAGCGCATCAGCAATGGTTGGCGGCTCACTTGCAAACCGCAGGTCGTTTGGTGATTGATGATGGTGCAGTAAAAGCTATTAAAGACAATCATCGTAGCTTGTTGCCTGTAGGCGTCAAAGCTGTTGAAGGTCACTTCGAACGTGGTGATGTGGTGGAATGTGTTGATACACAAGGTCACCGAATTGCTGTAGGGCGTGTCAATTTCAGTTCGCGTTCAGCAGATATCGTTCGTGGTCTGGCATCGGATAAAGTACATCAGGTGTTAGGTGAAGCACGTTCACTAGAAATGATTCATCGCAATCATATGGCGATTTATTGAGTTATTCAGATTCAAGTTTAGAGATTCAAAAAGTCCCGCTTTCGAGCGGGATTTTTTATGACATTTTAATTATATTTATTTAATCCAGCCCATTCGAATTAAAGGCGAAAATAACCAATAATGAATACCCAAAATAAAGTTCATGATTTGATTCTCATATTTCCACCACAATGGTAATCCAGCTAAATTTACTGTTATTGCCATCAGAAACGCACCCAGCATATCAATCGGAAAATGCACACCGACATAAACACGCGACCACGCTACCAGCCAAGCTGTCCAGATTAGAATTCTTCCCAAGTCTCGCTGCGGTGAAAAATAATAGGCGAAGGCAATCCCGCTAAAAATACTCATATGGTTGCTGGGAAAAGAACCAGTCGACGCATGTTCAATCAGGGTGCGACCAACATCCATCACAAACGGGCGTGGGGTATTAAGGATCGCAGACAATATCTCGCTGATCGACAAGGTAATAGCTGTAAAAATAAATGCTTTGATAATCCCCATTTTTACTTGGTAACTACCACGGAACCAGGCAATAGAAAAAATCAGCAAAAAGAGATAAACCAGGTCATGCGCAATCAGGGAGGCATAGTTGATTATCCAGATCGAGGCTTGGTCGGGTACATTTAAGATATGAAACAGGTAAAGATTCAATTGGTCAAGGGACATGAGCAGAGAAGACTGGAATAAATGTCCGTTACTCTAAACCGGTCAAACCTCAATTCCTACCTGAGTTTGTATGAATTTGTAGCCTCGCTTTTTAAAGAATATTCACATGATAAAAAACCACCCAAAAGGGTGGTTCTTAAAAGTGCGAATAATATAATGAAGTCTTATTTAAACTGAATAGCCCCATTCGCGCTGACCGTCATTTGCGATTCACCCGCCGCAACTTCCTGCTCAGGAACCGCCATATCAGCCGATGCAGATTTCATCATGGCCATACGCGGTACTGGCTGTGGTGAATAATTGTTAGTATTCAGGTTTAAGTTCACCAGTTGATAACTCGGTTTGTTCCAGGTCTGGGTGAGTGCCTGTGCGCGTTGCTGGAAGTTTTTGGTGGCTTCAATCATCAGCTCGCTTTCAACTTTTTTACGCTTTTCATCTGATACTTTAAAGTTAATCGACTGGGTCTGGAAGTGCTGTTGTAATTCGGCAATCAGTTGAGACGTTGCTTTAAAATCTTTCGATTCCAGACGAATCTGGGCACGACCACGCCATTCTTTCAATTTACGGTTGTCATTGTCATAAATAGGATAAGTGCTTTGTGCGCCCGTCTCGATTTTCACAGTAGGATATTTGCGTGCTGTGGCGATCGCCTGATTCATCAGCTGGTTAATTTGAGTGGCTAGTTCAGCCGGCTGTTTGTTGGATTTTTCAATATAAAGCACAGCATGCATTTCATCATTTGAGATTTCACGGCTAGCCTCTGCTGAAAGATTAACAACATTATAATTCAGAGATTCAGCAGGAGCTGCAAATGCGCCTGTGGCGAGGGTGCTGGCAAGGATCAAACTGGTAAGTGCTAAGAGACGCATGAAATTGTCCTGTTTTTCTTAAAATTGGCCATCTAAGCCGTTGTTAAAATATTAAATCTCAATTGTGATCTTTTTACGAAATATTTGTCGTAAGAGTGTTAAATTCTCTTTAATTTTATCTCATTATTTAATTTATATTTATTTTTAATAATTAAATACTTAATGAATAATTTTAAGATTGGTTACCTGAATGCCGCCTGCGCTACAAAAACCATAAAAGAACACGCTTTTCTTTCTGCTGTCACACTGTAAGATGATGATTTAGGGGATGGATTAGCATGATGTTTTTTTTCGATAAAGATTAGGACAAAATGTGACTGAAAGTTGTTTATTTTCCTGAAAAATTCGGTATCATCCGCCTCCTAGTTATTCGAATACAAAACTGCTAGCTAGAACCTTTATAAAGCGCCGAGTCAAAGGACCAAACGTCACCAGACTTATTTCTTTCACCCATATCAGAGATGGTAATTCGATATGAGCGTTACTTCTGTAAACCCTGCCACCAATTCCACAAACGAATACTACTTGACTCGCCAAAGTCAGATGGAATCGAATGTGCGTAGTTATCCACGTAAATTACCGTTAGCGATAGCGAAAGCACAAGGTTGCTGGGTTACCGATGTTGAAGGTACTGAGTACCTTGATTGTTTAGCTGGGGCAGGGACGTTGGCATTAGGCCATAATCATCCTGCGGTCATTCAAAGTATCCAGGATACGATTGCAAGCGGTTTACCATTGCATACCCTGGATCTTACTACTCCTTTAAAAGATGCTTTTACTGAAGCACTTCTTTCTTATCTTCCAGGTGGCCAAGAAGAATACTGCTTGCAGTTCTGTGGTCCATCCGGTGCAGATGCAACCGAAGCCGCGATTAAACTGGCGAAAACCTTTACTGGTCGTAGCTCAGTGATCAGCTTCTCTGGCGGTTATCACGGTATGACTCACGGTGCATTGGCAATGACAGGTAACCTGTCTGCGAAAAATGCAGTGAACGGCTTGATGCCGGGTGTACAGTTCATGCCATACCCGCATGAATACCGTTGCCCATTGGGTCTTGGTGGTGAAGCCGGTGTTGATGCCCTGACTTACTACTTTGAAAACTTCATTGAAGATGTAGAAAGTGGTGTGACCAAACCTGCAGCTGTAATTCTTGAAGCGATTCAAGGTGAAGGCGGTGTGGTAACGGCGCCAGTAAAATGGTTGCAAAAAATCCGTGAAGTGACTGAAAAACACAACATCGTATTGATTCTTGATGAAGTTCAGGCTGGTTTTGCACGTTCAGGCAAAATGTTTGCATTCGAACACGCAGGGATTGAACCTGATGTTGTAGTGATGTCTAAAGCCGTAGGTGGTAGCTTGCCGCTTGCCGTACTTGGTATTAAACGTAAGTTTGATGCTTGGCAGCCAGCAGGTCATACCGGTACTTTCCGTGGTAACCAATTGGCGATGGGTACAGGCCTTGCAACGATCAATACCATTAAAGAACAGAACCTGGCGCAAAATGCACAAGAGCGTGGTGATTTCCTGCAAGCTGAATTGAAAAAACTGGCTGCTGAATTCCCATGTATCGGTAACGTGCGTGGCCGTGGTCTGATGATCGGCGTTGAAATCGTAGATGAGCGCAAAGATGCGGATCATATGGGTTCTTTACCTGCTGATGGTCAGTTGGCTGCAGCGATCCAAACCGCTTGTTTCAACAATAAATTATTGCTTGAGAAAGGTGGTCGTAACGGTACAGTGATTCGTTTACTTTGTCCGTTGATCATTACTCAAGACGAATGTGTTGAAGTGATTGCTCGTTTCAAAAAATCGGTTGCTGAAGCACTAGTTGCAGTTCGAGGCGCATAATTCATGGTAGATTTCGCAGAACATCGTAAAGCGTTACTCTGCAATGATGCTGCATCCATTGCTGACTATCAGGCTGGCATGGACCAAGCGACCAAAGCGGTTGCGGCATGGTTGCAAAATGACAAAATGTACACTGGTGGTAGCATTAAAGAGCTACGCAGTGCGATTGCATTTAACCCTTCAAAAGAAGGTCTGGGTGTAGAAAAATCTCTTGAGCGTATGGTTGAGCTTTTTCTCAACAAGAGCTTAAAAGTTCATCATCCGCATTCACTTGCACATCTTCACTGTCCAACAATGGTGACTAGCCAGATCGCGGAAGTGCTGATTAACGCAACCAACCAGTCAATGGACTCATGGGATCAAAGCCCGGCCGGTTCATTGATGGAAGTTCAGTTAATTGACTGGTTACGTCAAAAAGTCGGCTATGGTGCGGGTCAGGCCGGTGTGTTCACTTCTGGTGGTACGCAGTCTAACTTGATGGGCGTATTGCTTGCGCGTGATGCTTGCATCGCGAAAAACTGGAAAGACGAAAACGGTAATCCGTGGTCGGTTCAGCGTGATGGTATTCCTGTGGATGCGATGCGTAATGTCAAAGTCATCTGTTCTGAAAATGCACATTTCTCTGTGCAAAAGAACATGGCGATGATGGGCATGGGCTTCCAGTCAGTGGTCACTGTTCCTGTGAATGAGAATGCACAGATGGACGTAGATGCACTCGAAAAAACCATGGCGCACCTTCAGTCTGAAGGCAAGATAGTGGCATGTGTGGTAGCGACTGCGGGTACAACGGATGCTGGCGCGATTGATCCATTGAAAGCAATTCGTGAAATCACCAATAAATATGGCGCGTGGATGCACATCGATGCGGCATGGGGTGGTGCACTGATTCTTTCGAATGACTATCGTTCTATGCTGGACGGGATTGAGCTGTCAGATTCAATCACGCTTGATTTCCATAAGCATTACTTCCAGGCCATTTCTTGTGGCGCGTTCCTGCTCAAAGATGAAGCGAACTATCGTTTCATGCATTATGAAGCTGAGTATCTGAACTCTGCTTATGATGAAGAGCATGGTGTTCCTAACTTGGTGTCGAAATCACTACAAACGACGCGTCGTTTTGATGCCTTGAAATTGTGGATGACTGTAGAAGCATTAGGTGAAGAGCTTTATGGTTCGATGATCGATCATGGCGTGAAATTAACCCGTGATGTGGCAGACTACATTAAAGCGACTGATGGTCTGGAGCTTCTGCTTGAGCCTCAATTCGCGTCTGTCTTGTTCCGTGTGGTTCCAGCGGGATATCCGGTTGAATTACTCGATACGCTCAATCAAAACGTAGCAGACGAACTGTTTGCGCGTGGTGAAGCGAACATTGGTGTGACGAAAGTCGGTCAGGTTCAGTCTCTGAAAATGACTACTTTAAGCCCGGTTGCAACGCTTGATAACGTGAAGAACTTGCTGGCATTAGTGCTTGTAGAAGCGGATCGTATCAAAGATTCAATCGCTGACGGTACTTATACGCCACCCATTGCATAAGTGATGGTGGTGTGAAAAAAAAGGAGATCGAAATGATCTCCTTTTTTGTGCGCTTAAAAATAAAAAAAGGTCCTTTCCCAGATCGAAATTCCTCACAAAAACACGGAAGGTCTGAATCCCGTTTGGCCTGTTATTTATTTGTCATAGGCTTATGTAAAACTGGGGAGCAGGATTTATCCTGAGTTCAGGTTTATAAAAATTGTTACATGTCATTGGTCTAAAATTTTTTATTGAACTAGATGATATAAAGAACTTAATCATTGAAATCCATAAAAATTTAATCAAGAAAAAACCGCTAGATTAAAAATCACTAAATCGTAATAAAGCTGTAACTTATCTGTCATATTCTAAAATCAAAATGCAGGTATCGAAAGAAGTACAAAACTGAATAAAAAGTGGTGTACTCCAAATTTGCATAAATGAGAGAGATACTAGAATGCGCTTTACAAATATAGCTTTAGCATTAGCAGTAACCGGGGCAACTGCTGTAACGACTGCACACGCAGCACGTGACACCATCCAAATTGCAGGTTCTTCAACTGTACTTCCATATGCCAGTATCGTGGCAGAAGAATTCGGTAATACTTTTCCACAGTTTAAAACACCAGTTGTCGGTTCTGGCGGTTCTTCAGGTGGTTTAAAGCAGTTCTGTAATGGCGTGGGTGATAACACGATTGATATCGCAAACTCTTCGCGTCAAATCAAAAGTACCGAACTGGCAGAATGTAAAAAGAATGGCGTTAACCAAGTCCTAGAAATCAAAATTGGTTATGACGGTATTGTATTTGCATCGAATGCTAACAAGGCTGCGTATAAACTGCGTCCACAACATGTCTTCGCTGCGCTTGCTGCACAACTTCCATCAAATGGCAAAATGGTCGCTAACCCGTACACGCGTTGGAACCAAATTGACAAAGCACTTCCAAATGAACCGATCACCCTGGTAATTCCTGCTTCGAATCATGGTACGCGCGAAGTCTTCCAGGAGAAAATGGTGGATGCAGGTTGTGAAACGTACGCTGCAATTAAGTCTCTAGACAAAGATGCCAAGAAAAAAGCCTGTACGACATTCCGTAAAGATGGCCGTGTGGTTGAGATTGCCGGTGACTATACCGAAACATTGGCACGTTTAAAAACTTCTCCAAGTGCCGTAGGTGTGTTTGGGCTAGGTTTCTATGACCAGAACCGTGACCGTCTACGTGTTGCCACAGTGAACAATGTAGCGCCTTCTGAAAAGACCATCTTGAATGGTGCTTATCCGGTATCACGCCCATTGTTCTTCTACGTAAAAGGCGAGCATTTGAAATCGATCAAAGGCTTACCGCAGTTCACAGAATACTTCCTGAACAAGAAAGTATCTGGCAAAGGCTCTAAGCTGGAAAAAGCAGGTCTGATTTCAATGTCTGATAAAGAACGTGCAGCAGTCCTGGCAAATTTCAAGGCTGGTAAAGCGGTTGTTGTGAAGTAATAAATGATTTTGAAAACGCTGGTGGTAGGGTCAACCTACCATCGGCTTTTTGCGATAAACAAGTTTTTTCAAACCATGAAAATTGAAAAAACAGTGGAGAATACATGAATCTGCTACTTATAGGTGTGTTATTGGCCATCATGGCCATAGCCTATCAAATCGGATTAAGTAAAAGCCGTAGCTTAGCAGGTAAGGGAAACAATTCTGCAAACTTACACTCGCGTCCCGGATATTATGGTGCCCTGGTTGCACTATGGTGTGGTATCCCTGCGTTTTTAATTTTGATTGTTTGGAATATGGTAGAACCCACTTTTCTGGAGCAGGTGGTACTCAACCATTTGCCAGAAAATGTTTCTGCTAGTCTGGATCCGGCAAGTCTGAGTGTTGTGATTGATCGCGTTCAGGCACTTGCCTCAGGTTTCGGGGTCAGTGATACACCTGCAGCTTATGAAGTTGCAGCAGCAGAACAGTTGGCTAAATTCTCGACCATTGGTACCTTTGCCAAATTGGCAGTCGTGATTTCGGCTGCGCTGGCCGGTCTGGTCTGGGCCAAGAAACATATTAGCCAGGAATTCCGTGCACGTAACCAAGTCGAAAAAATGATTAATATCGGCCTGGCATTGTGTTCAGGTGTGGCGATTCTGACCACTCTCGGGATTGTGATGTCGATGTTTGGCGAGGCGATGCGTTTCTTCAGCTTCGTTAGCCCACTCGATTTCTTCTTTGGTACCCAATGGAACCCAGGGTTTAGCACCTCTGGCAGTGCTGAAGGCAGTTATGGTTTATTGCCACTGCTCTGGGGCACGCTCATGGTCAGCGGGATCGCGCTTCTGGTCGCGGTTCCAGTAGGCCTGATGATTGCGATCTATCTGGCCGAATACGCTTCACCGCGATTCCGCTCTTGGGCAAAACCTACAATTGAAGTGTTGGCGGGTATTCCTACGATTGTCTATGGTGTCTTTGCTTTGATGATCATCGGCCCATTCCTTAAAAGCATGGGTGCTCTGGTCGGACTCGAAATTAATGCCACCAGCGCGCTGACCGCCGGTCTGGTCATGGGCATCATGATTATTCCGTTCGTATCTTCTCTGTCAGATGACATCATCACTCAGGTGCCGCGTGCCTTACGTGATGGCTCTTTGGGTTTGGGTGCCACCAAATCTGAAACGATCCGTCAGGTAGTTTTACCCGCAGCCTTGCCGGGTATTATTGGTGCGTTCCTGTTGGCGGCGTCACGTGCGATTGGTGAGACCATGATCGTGGTTCTTGCAGCCGGGAACAGCCCACAGTTGCATGCCAATCCACTTGAAGCCGTGTCTACGGTCACGATTACCATCGTGAATCAGCTAACTGGGGATACTGACTTTGCTAGTCCACAAGCACTGGTGGCCTTTGCACTAGGACTGACGCTATTCGTCATTACCTTAGGTTTGAACATTGTTGCACTGATCATCGTGCGTAAATATCGTGAGCAATACGACTAATGAGTACTTCAAATACAACGCCTGTGGATCAGCGTATTGATCCATCCATCGCCGCCGAGCTGCGTGAAAAGCGTAAGAAGACCATTCAAAGCTCTTTGGCACGACGTCATCGTAAAGAAAAAACCTTTCGTTTATTTGGTTTCTCTGCGGTACTGGCAGGTCTGTTCTTTGTGGTATTGCTGTTCGGGAGTATTTTATCCAAAGGTTTGCCTGCATTCTGGCAGAGCAGCATGAGTTTGCCGATTCATTTCGATCCTGCCATTGTGGATATTGGTCCAAAACCGAAGCCAGCTGCAGGAGAATCTCCAGCACAGTTTGAAGATCGCTTTATCGCATGGCAGACCGAAGTCGGAATGGTGGATTGGGATGCGCTGATTATCAACGGCATGATTGCCAAAGACAGCAAGCTGGAAAGCCAGCGTGATGAACTGGGTTCTTTATATACCAGTTCTGAGGCGTACCGCTTGCGAGACATGGTCATGAATGATCCGAGTCTGGTCGGTCAAAGCAAGGAAGTGAAAATTCTGGCGGATGCCAATGTCGATGTCTGGCTGGCAGGAAATATTGACCGTGATCTTCCCGATGAACAGCAGCAGCTCAGTCCTGAAGTACGTCAGGTGGCGGACGAGATGAAAGCCTCTGGTGTGATTGAAAATAGTTTCAATACCAATATTTTCACCAGTCCTGACTCGCGCAGTTCACCAGCAACTTCTGGCTTGGCAGGCGCCTTTATGGGCTCGCTGTTCATGATGATGATTGTGATCTTTATCTCGATTCCAATCGGGGTGGCCTCCGCGATCTACCTGGAAGAATTTGCTCCGAAAAACTGGATTACCGATGTGGTCGAAGTCAATATCAACAACCTGGCAGCCGTACCATCGATTGTCTTCGGTCTATTGGGTGCAGCGATCTTCATTGGCTGGATGCATTTGCCACTGTCAGCCCCATTGGTGGGTGGTCTGGTACTGAGTCTGATGACCTTACCGACTGTGATCATCACCACACGCGCATCACTTAAAGCGGTTCCACCTTCGATTCGTCAGGCAGCTTTGGGCCTCGGTGCTTCCCGCATCCAGACAGTATTTCATCACGTCTTGCCTTTGGCTTTGCCGGGTATTTTGACGGGCGCAATCATTGGGGTCGCACAGGCTTTGGGTGAAACTGCACCATTGTTATTAATCGGGATGAGTGCTTTTGTTGCCAGCGTTCCAGCCACACCATTTGATCAGTCAACGGCTTTACCGGTGCAGATTTTCTTATGGCAAGGCAATGAATTACGTAACTTCTTTGAAGGGCGTACCGCAGCAGCAATTATTGTACTTCTGGCCATGATGATCAGCTTGAACAGTCTGGCCATCTGGTTACGTAAGAAATTTGAAGTCCGTTGGTAATAGGGGCAGAATCATGAACACAACTGTTATTCAAAATTCCTTAAAAAAGGATCAAATCGTGAATCCACAACAGACACAATTCACCTCGGATGAGGCGACTCAAAAGCCGGCAACTCCGTTTGTTTCCCAGTTCGATACGCAAAGCAGCAGCAAAAAAGATGCGAAGTCGACGAATGTGAAACTTAGTACTTCTGATGTGCATGTGTACTATGGTGAAGCGGAAGCGATTAAAGGCATTGACCTGAACATTTATGAAAATGAAGTGATTGCTTTTATTGGGCCATCAGGCTGTGGTAAATCGACCTTTCTGCGTACCTTAAACCGCATGAACGATACCATTGATAGCTGCCGTGTGACCGGTAAAGTCATGCTGGACAATCAGGATATTTATGATCCAAACCTAGATGTGGTCTTGCTACGTGCACAGGTTGGTATGGTTTTCCAGAAGCCGAACCCATTTCCGAAATCAATCTTCGATAATGTTTCCTATGGTCCGAAGCTGCATGGTTTGGCGCGTGACAAGTACGATCTTGAAGAAATTGTAGAAGGCAGCTTGCGTAAAGCTGGTTTGTGGGAAGAAGTGAAAGATCGTTTGAATCAACCAGGAACAGGTTTGTCAGGTGGTCAGCAGCAACGTCTGTGTATCGCGCGTACCATTGCAGTCAGCCCGGAAGTGATCCTGATGGATGAACCGTGTTCAGCACTTGATCCCATTGCAACCGCCAAAGTAGAAGAGCTGATTTCTGAGCTTTCTACCCAATACACGATTGCGATTGTAACTCACTCTATGCAACAGGCAGCACGTGTATCGGATCGTACTGCATATTTCCATTTGGGTGATTTGATTGAAGTCAACTCGACCGAGAAAGTCTTTACCCAGCCAGATCATCAGTTGACTGAAGCCTATATTACTGGGCGTTTTGGTTAATCCGATATCTAGAATAAGAGCCGTAAGGCTCTTTTTTTATAGGTGAAATAGATGGTGATAATCGTAATAATTCTCGAAATAAAGTTGAAAAAAACCGAAATTGACCTAATCTAAAGGAATAAATCCGAATTAAATAGAGAATAGATTTTTTATGTTATTTCATACTCCGAAACTGTCCGCTGAAATCCGTATTAGTCATCTCAATGCGCGTATCAATGAACAACGAAAAAAAATAGCGCAAACTACTGGCTCTAAACTGGAACTTTTACAGTTGTCGCAACAACTGTCGAAAGAAGCGCGTGCGCGTAAGAAAACCAATCAAAAAATCTATGTACTCGATTTTAAAGGCGATATGGCGGCTTCTGCGGTAGAAGGCTTGCGTGAAGAAATCACTCTGATTCTGGCCACAGCTAAAGCCGGCCGTGACCGTGTGGTGGTGCGTCTGGAAAGCCCGGGCGGCATGGTCCATGGTTATGGACTTGCAGCAGCTCAACTGGTACGTTTACGCGAGGCAGGTTTTCATCTGACCATCTGTGTCGATAAAGTAGCCGCTAGTGGCGGTTATATGATGGCGTGTATCGCCAATGAAATTATTTCTGCACCATTCGCGATTGTTGGTTCAATTGGTGTAGTTGCTCAAGTACCCAATTTTAACCGTCTGCTGAAAGACAATAAAATCGACTTTGAACTCTATACCGCAGGTCAATACAAACGTACCGTGACCATGTTTGGTGAAAATACCGAAGAGGGTAAGGCTAAGTTTGAAGAAGAACTACAGCAAACCCATGCTTTATTCAAACATTTCGTTGAAAAGTATCGCCCACAGCTGAATATTGAAAAAGTGGCCACTGGTGAGCATTGGTATGGTCGGGATGCGCTGGATCTAAATCTGTTGGATAAACTGCAAACCTCAGATGAATACCTGCTCAACTTGTTGACCCAACATGATATCTATTCCATCCAGACCCGCAAGAAACCAACTTTGGGTGAAAAACTCGGCCTGCAAGCAGCGCAAATTGCTGATTCACTGATACCCACTGTCATGAATAAAGTTATGGAAAGCTTAAGTAAAGCCAACGCAAATCTGGTGCAAATACGTGATCCAAAACTTTAATCCAATTGATCTTGAATGAATTTTAAAGCTCACTTCGGTGGGCTTTTTTATTTTTTGAAATCATATTGTTATGATATAAGTGGAGTACTCTGATTGAGTCTAGGCTCATATGCTCACGTTTATTTTGTTGCTTGGGTTTTTTAGTATCGTATTTATTCCGATGTTATGTATGCTTTGTTCTGAAGCAAAATTAACTCAGGATGATTCTAAGAAGGTTTTGTTTTGGCTGAGTTTTCTACCCGGCGTTTGTATCTTTCTGCTGTATAGCTTTCTAAAGCCCAATGATCCACCTGTTATTCCATCGAAGGAATGTGGTGTTGTGCAGTTTTATCAGATGCATAAAGTTCGAGGTGGTAATGAATTTGAACGTGTGAGTATTCGCTTTGATGGCGCTCAATATAGTCGGCATTTATTTTTCGATAAGCATCTGGATAAAATTCCTCAAGGCCAAAAGGCCTGTTTTGAATATCTAGATAAGTTCAAATATCCACATTTGTCAGAATCTAAGTTTGTTCAATGGATTGAACCGAATGAAATGTAAACCATCATTGAAACTAATCAGATAATATAAAGCATATTTCATTGTTAGAGCAGAAACATGGCTATAGCTGAAGCATTTCTTGCGACGCAAAATTGTTATTTTAATTATGAATTTGAAGAACTTTATTTAGAGGATGATTTTCCTGAGGAGTTATCTGTGTCACTGCGTGGCATGATGTTCCGTCATGAGATTCAATATCCTGATGCAATCTATTTCATTTATTACAGTGAGATGTTGACGGATAATGAACTGCAAAAAATGAAAGATGATTGGATGCGATATTGCCCACATTCATAATTGAAAAATATGAATGTAATTAAATGCGTGATCCAAAACTTTAATTCAATTGATCTTGAATGAATTTTAAAGCTCACTTCAGTGGGATTTTTTGATTTTTCGGTATCAACTGCAGACCGCCTGTTACCGCTGCACCAATCGTAGCAAGCAAGACGTCTTTGTGTGCATCCCACATGTCACCTTGTTGTCCATTATAGTTTTCAGCTTCCTCGGGAGATAAACCAATGGCAATCAGCCATTCCAGCCACTCATAGATCATACTGCTGGCCACCACGAACTGAATCACCAGCAGGAAAATGACCACAGGTTTTTGCTGTGGCAACCAGACCTGAAACAGGCGATGGAAAATTGGATAAAGTAATAATCCGTAGGCCAGATGGACAAATCGGTCGAACATATTACGTGACCAGTGCATCGCTTCATTCAGATTAAAGCCAAAAATCTGTTCAATCCACTGGTTATAAGGCACATAAGAATATAGATAGTGTGCAGCAATCACATGAACAATCAGAAAAAGAATATATAAATTAAAACTTAAAAAATTCAGGCCGATTTTATACAGGCAGATGAGCAGCATGATGGTCATGAAAACTGTGCCTGCCTGATGCAAGAGATAAGCTTCCAGTTCTAAAGGACGAATACTGGCAAGCAAAATGGCCAGAATTAAAATGCTCAGGCTTGTGTAATGTTTGGCGGAAAGTCGATGATCAATCATGTCGTTATTATAAAATATCTTTTTTAGAATAAAACACATTATAAATAAAAAGGCGAAGCCTGAGCTTCGCCTTTTCGTCTTATTGCAAATTAGATTTTAGCAATCAGCTCAGCCACTTGTTTGGCCTGGTCAGCAGCATTACCTGTATATGATGCAGGCGTCATTTCCGCTAAACGCGCACGGTCAGCAGTAGGAACAGCTTCCAACTCGTTACCATTTACGAAATCAACCATCATGTCGCGAGTCATGGCTTGACCACGAGTCAGGGCTTTCAGTTTTTCGTACGGTTTTTCAACGTTGTAACGACGCATTACAGTTTGAATAGGCTCAGCCAATACTTCTTGGGCATTATCCAAATCTTCATTAATACGCGCAGCGTTCAACTCAAGTTTGCCAATACCTTTAGAGCAAGCTTCAAAAGCAATTAAGCTTTGCGCAAAACCAACACCCATGTTGCGAAGCACAGTCGAGTCAGTCAGGTCACGCTGCCAGCGAGAAATTGGCAGTTTTTCGCCAAGGTGTGCAAGTACAGCATTGGCAATACCCAAGTTACCTTCAGAGTTTTCAAAGTCAATTGGGTTAACTTTGTGTGGCATGGTTGAAGAACCAACTTCGCCTTCTTTTAGTTTTTGCTTGAAGAAACCAAGAGAGATATAGCCCCAAATGTCACGGTTAAAATCGATCAGAATAGTGTTGAAACGACGTAGCGCATCAAACAGTTCAGCCATATAGTCATGTGGCTCGATTTGAGTGGTGTACGGGTTGAAGTCTAGACCCAAAGACTCTACAAATGCTTGTGAATGCGCAGGCCAGTTGATGTCTGGGTAAGCAGAGTAGTGCGCATTGTAGTTACCGACTGCACCATTGATTTTGCCCAGTAGCTCAACATTTTTGAACTGTTTGATTTGGCGTGCAAGGCGGTAAGCCACGTTCGCCATTTCTTTACCCAAAGTTGTCGGGCTTGCAGTTTGACCATGAGTACGAGACAACATTGGCTGGTCTGCATGCTTTTCAGAAAGCGCAACGATTGAATCGATGATTTGCTGCATAGATGCAACCAGTACATCACGACCGCTTTTCAGCATCAAGGCATGTGACAGGTTGTTAATATCTTCAGACGTACATGCAAAGTGAATGAATTCACCGGCATTTTTAAGTTCTTCGATACCAGCGATTTTTTCTTTCAGGAAATACTCAACCGCTTTAACGTCGTGGTTAGTGGTGCGTTCGATCTCTTTGATGCGATTGGCATCATCTTCAGAAAAATCGCTCACAATCGCATCAAGCGCTGCATTAGTTTCGCCTGAAAACGCCGGTACTTCAGTAATTTCCGGGTGGTTTGCAAGCGCTTGTAACCAACGCACTTCAACAGTCACACGAGCATGGATTAAACCAAACTCAGAAAGAAAAGGACGTAGAGCATCACATTTGCTCGCATAACGTCCATCTAATGGAGAAAGTGCAGTTAAAGCGTTCATATCGATTCCTTAGATTTTGGAATTAAACGTAAAACGAAACACGTGCAGCATCAGTTAAACCACCTGAAACTGTAAACGCGCTAGATTCTGAATATCTTGTAGCAACTTGCGCTTGCCAAATACCATGCCCCAAGAGCTGCCACCGAGCTGACGCCACAAGTGCGCCATTTGCAAACCGGTAAATAAGGACGCACGAATGCGGTTGGTGTGTCCGGCATCTTTAAAGGCTTCAGCATTACCACGTACCATAATGCGCGGATTAATCTGTCCGGCCGTATCGACATAGGTTTGAGCGAGATTGGCAATGATGCTGGGGTGCAGGTAATTATTATCAAAGAAAGAAAGCTGTCTGAGAATTTTCTGTTGGGACTGTTCAATAATTTCAACAAATTTGGGGTTGCTATAGACCTTCTTTTCTAATTGAAGAAGTGCCATTGCATAGCTCATGGGAAGTTTGGTGCTGGAAAGTTTTGGAATTCTGGATTTTGGAGAAGTATTGAAGGGTTGAATAATGCTGCTTTCTAATGTTTTTAAACCTAAGGAAATATCGGCCAGTTGATTAAAAAAGTCAAGCGTCTGGGCATTCTGATTGCTGCCGGGACGGATATTAAGACTGGCTCTAATCAACTGTTCAAAATAAAAGTTACCACTTTCACCAATGCTTTGCTGACCCGTCAATGCTGTCATATGGGTTAGCTGGGTGGCCTGAAACACACCCGCTAATGCCAAAGCACGATTTTGACGAGTATTCAACGTTGTGGCTGGTTGAAATGGTAACTCCGTCATGCCGAATTCATCCTTTTATAAAATCAGGTTTAGGCGCATTGGTATGATGAATCACACCACCCCCTAAACAAACTTCACCTGAATAGAACACCACGCTTTGACCTGGGGTCACTGCACGTTGAGGTTCATCAAACTCAACACAAACACCATTCGGTGATTCTGAATCTTGATACACAGTACATGCTTGATCAGTCTGACGGTAACGGGTTTTGGCCGTACAGCGGAAACCTGTTTCAGGAATATCCTGCTCACCTGCCACCCAGTCAATTGCCTCAGACCAGAGCATCGTGCTCTGCATGAGTGGGTGTTCATGGCCTTGACCGACCACCAGACGATTGCCTTCGATATCTTTATGCAATACGAACCAGGCACCTTCAGCAACGCCTTTCATACCGCCAATACCAATACCACCGCGTTGACCGAGCGTATAGTACATTAAGCCGTGATGATCACCAACCTCTTTACCGTCTTCCAGTACGATTTTTCCGGGTTGAGCGGGTAAATATTGCTTTAAGAAGTCATTAAAACGACGTTCACCAATAAAACAGATGCCAGTCGAGTCTTTTTTCTTGGCAGTAACCAGATCTAATTCTTCTGCAATTTTACGGACTTGAGTCTTTTCAATTTCACCGACAGGGAACAGGGTCTTGTTAATTTCACGACCATGGACAGCATGCAGGAAATAAGTCTGGTCTTTGTTATTGTCCACACCACGCAATAAAGGTGCATATTCTTCACCACGTGAGTTGGTCATGGTTTCACCACGACGGCAGTAGTGACCTGTGGCAATAAAGTCTGCACCCAGATTCACTGCGTGATCCAAAAAGGCACGGAATTTAATTTCTTTATTACATAAAATATCTGGGTTTGGTGTACGGCCAGCCGCATATTCCGCCAAGAAATGTTCAAAGACACGATCCCAATATTCCATGGCAAAGTTTGCGGTATGCAGTTTAATGCCGATTTTGTCGCAAACGGCCTGAGCATCGGCAAGGTCATCCATCGCCGTGCAATATTCTGTGCCGTCATCTTCTTCCCAGTTTTTCATGAAAAGACCTTCAACCTGATAACCTTGTTGAAGTAAAAGGGCGGCAGAAACAGATGAATCTACACCACCTGACATACCGACGATGACACGTTGTTGCATAGGATTAGGCATCCAAATTTGAAAGTAAGGGAGAATTCTGGTGCTCGTAAATGAGCGATAAAGGATATTTTTGACCTGAAAGCGCATCTTGCACGGCTTTAATCACCAATGGACTACGCGCGCGAGCAGATCCAATCAGTTCATCGAGCGTCATCCAGACTGCGCCGACAATATCTGTATCTAAAGTGGCATTTGGGTCATAGTCAATGGATTTGGCTAAAAAGCAGAAACGAAAATATGTACGATCCGGGAACATCGGTGGGGTATAAGTATATATCCCTAAAAGATGAGTTACTTCAACCGTATGTCCGGTCTCTTCCATGGTTTCACGAATTGCGGCTTCGATAATGGTTTCACCGCATTCCACATGACCTGCTGGCTGATTAAATACCGTGTGTGTCACACCTTCTGTATGTTCTTCTACAAACAAGAATTTTCCGTCTTTTTCAACGATAGTTGCGACAGTGACATGAGCAGTCCAAGCGGTCATAAAGCAGCACCATGGAAAAGGATGCACTATTGTATAAAATTTTAGGGTGTGTGGCTATGTTGAATGGGGAATTCTTTAAAGGAGTTCTTTTAAAGATTAACGGCTTTGTTGCACAAACCTATCTGTAAAGGCTTTTTCAGCGATATAATTTTCAAATGAAGAAGCCTACACACAAAATCTACCGCACAACCAATTGGCCCGCATATAACCGAGCACTCATGAGTCGCGGAAATATTGCCATTTGGTTTGATCCTGCTACGCAATGGTATGCGCCATCAAAAGGCAAACAAGGGCGAAATCAAACCTACTCCGACGCAGCCATCCAATGCTGCTTAATGATTAAATCCTTATTCCGTCTATCTTTACGTATGGTTACTGGCTTTGTGCAAAGTCTGATTAAACTTTGCGGATTAAATTGGATAGCTCCAGATTACACCACGCTTTGTAGAAGACAAAAGCATATTGATATTGCAATCAGCTACCAAAAAAGTAGCGATGGGCTGCATCTACTCATGGACTCTACAGGCATGAAGTTTCTAGGTGAGGGCGAATGGAAGCGCAAGAAACATGGACCTGAATATCGTCGCCAATGGCGTAAACTTCATATTGGTATAGATGCTAAAACCCTACAAATACGAGCAGTTCAGCTTACAACCAATAATGTCAGTGATTCACAGGTGCTTGGTGATTTACTTAATCAGATTCCACAAGATGAGCAGATTGACTCTGTTTATACCGATGGAGCTTATGACACCAAGCAATGCCGTCAGGTCATTGCAGATCGGCAAGGGCATGCGGTGATTCCACCTAGAAAAATGCGAAACCATGGAAAGATACAAAGAGTAGCTCGCTAGAACGAAATGAATTACTTCGAACAGTTAAACGTTTAGGCAGGACACTATGGAAAAAATGGTCAGGCTATCATCGGCGAAGTTTGGTAGAAATCAAGATGCATTGCATTAAATTATTGGGCGATAAACTGAGTGCAAGGAGCTTTCAAAGCCAAGTGAATGAGATCCATGCACGTGTAGCAGTCCTTAACAGATTTACGGAATTAGGTCGACCAGTTACCCAAGTTACGCCTTAAATTTGGCTCAATTAGGGGCGCTTTGCATTTCAAATCTTTGTGCAACAAAGCCGACTGAGATTATGATTCACGCACCGCATCGACACGTTCTGAAATTCATTTAACATGAAATCTCTTATGCGAAACTGAGCATTATTTATAGTTATTTGAAACTTTCACATAATTTTGTGCAGAATATGGCAAGAATGCCATTTCTTTTTCAGTGAGCGGACGCGCTTTTTTGGCAGGGCTGCCCACATAGAGCCAACCACTTTCCAAAACTTTGCCCGGTGGAACTAGTGTACCTGCACCAATCATCACATCATCCGGAATGATGACATCATCCAGAATAATGCTGTTAATCCCGATTAATACGCGATTACCAATCGTACAACCATGCAATGTCACATGATGGCCAATCGTGACATCTTCACCAATGATCAAAGGCGAACCATTCGGTTTATCGGCTTTTTTATGACTGACATGCAACATGGCATGATCCTGAACATTCGAGTTTTTACCAATCCGGATCGAATTAACATCACCACGAATCACGGCAAAAGGCCAGACAGAGACATTTTCAGCCAAGACCACATCGCCGACCACGATTCCCATCGGATCGATATAACACGATTCATCAATTTGTGGAGTTGTGTCTAAATAAGAACGAATGTTTTGGCTCATGGTGATCTGCTCATTAAAAGTTTAAGGATCATGTGCATAGTATAAAATAAAAAGCACCCATCTGAATGAGTGCTTTGGTCTTAGTGCTAGACTAAAACAGTCTATTTAAACTTAGAACAAGTTTGAGAAGAATTGTTTAATGTGGTCGAGCATACGTGCGAAGAAACCAGCTTCTTCAACCGCGTTTAAAGCCACCAACGGTTTTTCTGAAATTACTTTACCATCCAGAGTCGCTACGTATTTACCTACGACCTGACCAGGCTGTAAAGGTGCAGTCAGTTTAGGCTGAACCACCAGCTGGGTTTTAATCGCGTTGGCCTGACCTTTCGGCATAGTCACATTAAAGTTTTCAGCAAGACCGATCTGAACTTCATCTTCCTTACCAAACCAGACTTTGGCTTTAGCAAGTACCTGTTTAGCCGGTTGAACATTTTTGGTTTCGAAGTTTGCATAACCCCAAGCCAACAATTCACGTGTTTGTGTCGCACGTTCCTGCATGGTTGGTGCACCAAAAATCACTGAAATCAAACGCGTAGGACCGCGTTTTGATGAGGTAGTCAAACAATAACCAGCTTCATCAGTGTGGCCAGTTTTTAAACCATCTACACTCGGATCAGTATATAGCAGGGCATTACGGTTACCTTGCTTGATGCCATTAAAGGTAAATTCTTTTTCCGCATAAATCGGATAATACTTAGAACTGTCTTTAATGATGTGTTGTGCCAGCGTTGCCATATCTTTGGCAGTTGAATAATGACCTTCAGCCGGCATACCGGTTGAATTGATAAAGCTGGTATTGGTCATGCCAATACGTTTAGCTTCCTGGTTCATCATATGTGCAAAGGTACCCTCGTTCCCTGCAATATGTTCAGCCATGGCTTTCGATGCATCATTCCCTGATTGAATAATAATCCCGCGAAGCATTTCAAGTGCAGTTGCCGTACCATTTAAAGGTACATACATACATGATTCCGCGCTACTGCCGCGACACCATGCTGACTCGTTCATGCGCACTTGTTCATCTTCAGTGAGTTCACCGCTCAATAGTTTTTGTTCGATGATGTAACTGGTCATCATCTTGGTCATTGAAGCAGGGGCTAATTTTTCATTTTCATTTTTTGAAGCGAGAAGTTGCCCTGTCTCGTAGTCCATTAGCACGTAGGATTTATTATTCAATTCTGGTGGTGCAGATAGGACAGTTGCTGCAAAGCTAAAACTAGGAACTAATAATAATGCAGCAAGGGCAGTTTTTTGGGTCATTTCTAGTGGGTTCCTATATCTTGATGTAAGCACGAAGAGCCTAGCATTTTAGGACAAAGCTAGGCTGACTTCTATGGGAAACCCGGTCTTATTTCAAAAGTATTGTAAGTTATCGGCAGAAAAGCAGCTTAATTGTTATAGGTGGTTAATTCATTACAAATCACCTGATTTTTTTTCTTGCCGGCTTTCTTGGCATCCGATTGTGCTTCGGCCAGAATATTGCGGAAATCGTTCTGTTTAGCCATCTGGTTTAAGCTTTCAACCGGATTACGCTGGCCCGGCATATACTCAGTCACCAGCTTGGTATAACCCTGATTAAACTGTGACTTGTCTTTGACCATGCTTGGACAGATTTCTGAAAGAACATAAATGGCTGCCAGTTCCTGTTTGGTCACTTGCTGAGTTGGGGTAACATTAATGTTTTCATCGGCTGCAAATGCAGAAGTTCCCAAAAGAGTGGCGGCAGAAATTGCGCAGAATGTTAAAGCTTGGAATATTGGATTTTTCATTGAAAACTCAAAAAATGGATTTAGAACAATAATTTGCCTAGCTTAAACTTATTTTTGAAATTGAAAAGTGGGAAAATGTAGCGAAGCTGTAGAATTATGAATAAATCTGTAAGAGAAAATAAGACGATGTTTACACCGTCTTATTTGAAAATTTAGCTGGCTTAGCCTTGGTAGTTCAGCATTTCTTCACAGACAGTTTTCTGCTCGTCTGAGCTGGTTTGCTTTGCACCCTGACGTGCTTCTTCAAGTAAAGATTTATATTCACTGTCTGCCTGTAGCTTTTGATAGCTCATGCCTTTATCTGAGTAGTCTGCAAGATAAGACTGGATCAATTGTTCAACGGTGCTGTTAAATTTTGGATTTTGACCAATGATTGCCGGGCAAACTTCAGCCATAACCTGTGCTGATGCAATATCTTCTTTTACAATGGTATTGTTTTCTTCAACAGTCAGATCGTTTGCCATGACTGAAGGGGAAATAAATGCTGCCAAGCTTAAAGTGAGAGCGCTAAATAAAGAGAATTTTTTAATCATCTTGAGCCACATATTATAAAGATGGATGTCGAGCAATAAATATATATAATTCGTGCACTAATACAATGAAATGTCCTAGTCAGTCATTTTTTAGCGTAACGAGATTTTTTAGTGAATATTTTAGTTTCAAATGATGATGGGGTGTTTGCACCCGGTATTCAGGCTTTGGCGCAAGCGCTAAAGCCTTTGGGGCGAGTGGTGATTGTGGCACCGGAAAGTGAACGCAGTGGCTTTTCTAGTGCCTTAACTTTGGACCGCCCTTTACGCCCAATCCAGATTTCTCCTGATGTCTGGGCGGTTAATGGGACGCCGGCAGATTGCGTTTACTTGGCTATGAACGGGCTATTTGATTTTGAATTTGACCTGGTGGTTAGCGGGATAAATAGCGGCGCAAATCTGGGAGATGATATCTTGTATTCCGGTACAGTCGGGGCGGCCTTTGAAGGTCGTTTAACTAAACATCCTGCGATTGCCGTATCACTGAGTGGGCCGAATGTACGTGGCTATCAGCAGCCTCAGGATTATCAGTTGGCCGCCGAATGGGTGCATGATTTTATTGCTCGTGGTTTGCCTGTTCTGCCTGAGCGACATATTTTTAATATCAATATTCCAGATGTAACTGAATTGCAGGGTGAAAAAGTGACATATCAAAGTCGCCGCCGTCAGTCTAAACCGGTGACGAGTCATATAGATCCGCGTGGTCGTCAGGTATTCTGGATTGGACTCTCAGGAGAAGCAGTCGCAGACCCTAAGCCAGGATTTAACGAAATTGATTCGGACTTCTCTGCGGTCGCCAATGGCTATGTCAGTATTACCCCGATTCAGATGGATGCTACCAATTATGAGAGTCTGCGGAATTTACAAACACAATTGGCAGAAAATGCGTCCTTAGTGTTATAACTTTGTGAAAAACTCGCGATTGCAAGTATATTGCCGTAAAACTTTGCTAATCTTAACGGAATTTTGCAACCGTATAGCATTAGAGAGGAAGATAATGTTCTTGGTGTTACCGAAATGTGTCGTAGCTTCGCCTGCAACCCTGATTAAAACCCTCGTTTTATCGACCGTTGTTATTTCTACAGGAGTAATTACCGGTTGTGCCACCAAACCCCAGGTGAATAATGCAACGCGTTATGCAACAGCTCCTGATTTCTATACGGTGCGTTCAGGAGATACATTGAGTGGGATTGCAGCACGTTATGGACTGAACTATATCAGTGTTGCCGAGATGAATGATATCAGTGCGCCTTACCGGATTTATGTCGGACAATCAATCCGCCTGAAAAGCAATACTGCGCGCCGTAGCACCAGTACTCAGGCTATGACTCAGGCAGCGCCAATCCAGCGTCAAACAATTGCAGTGCCTACACCGGCACCGGTGACACCAGCAACCACAGTACAAACCACACCACGCGTCAATACATCTGCACCGGTTACGCCAGTATCTACGGCTGCAGGTTTACGTTGGGTAAAACCATCGAATGGTGCGATTCTTCAGCAATACAATTTAGCTTCTAATATCAAGGGCACCCGCTATAGTGGCAATGTCGGCGATCCGGTATTTGCAGCAGCAGACGGGCAGGTGGTGTATGCCGCTGATGGTCTGAAAGAATATGGCAATCTGGTGTTGGTAAAGCATATCAATGGCTATATCACGGCTTATGCACATAACAGTAAATTGAACGTGAAAAGTGGCCAAAATGTAACGGCTGGTCAAAAAATTGCAGAAATGGGGTCGACTGGTACAACCCGCACCATGCTGGAGTTTCAGGTGCGTTTAGACGGCAAACCTATTAATCCTACTGCAGTTTTACCAAACAATTAAATAAATAATGCAAAGTGTAAATTTCGCCGTATAATACAATAAGTTGCTTTTATCAAATGATGAAGCACCTCATAAGTTTAGAGGGAAATTTATGTTAGATCAACTTCGAGCAATGGGTGTCTTTGCTTGCGTTGTGGAGAAAAACTCGTTTAGCGGTGCTGCCCGTGAATTAGGGATTACGACCAGCGCCGTCAGTCAACAAATTCGCTCGTTAGAACACGATATGGAAGTCGTACTTCTAAATCGTTCGACGAGAAAATTAAGTCTGACCGAAGCGGGACAAGCTTTTTTCCATAGCTGTCAAGAAATGTTATCTGCTGCTGAACGCGGTAAAGTCCGGATCAATGAGTTACGTGATGATCTCGTGGGCGAGCTGCGTATCGTTTCTTTGCCAGAATTGTGCGCGAATCATGTGATTCCTGCACTTTCTCATTGGATGGCTGCACATCGCGGCTTGGCAGTACATTTAGAAACAAACAATCATGAGGTTGATTTGTTGGATGGGCGGGTTGATATCGCCCTAAGATTTGAACAGAAAAATGATGAGCATAATCTTCAGGTTGTGCCATTGATGCAGATTGAGCAAATTCTGGTGGCGACACCGAGTTATATTAATCAAAGCACCATTATTTCGAGACCTGATGATCTTAAAAATCATGAGGTCTTGCCTTTAACGCATCTTAAAAACCATCAGTATTATCATTTTCAACATGTGAATACTGCAGAAAAAGCCGAGTTTGAACTGAAATCCCGTTTCAGTACCAATAACGGTTTGGTTGCAAAATCGATGTGCTTGCAGGGTAATGGGATTGCCAAGGTTTTATATCTTGATGCTAAAAAAGATTTGCTTAACGGTACCTTAGTTGAAGTTCTGCCTGAATGGAGACTACCACCGATTACACTGTATGCGGTTATTCCGAAACGTGAACAACAACCGACAAAAATCCTTCGTTGTCTTGATACCTTGAAACAATATTTTAGCCAGATCTCTGGCGGACGTATGTTACAAAACGCATCATAGAATGCAGAATAATAAAAAAGCCGCTTTAGAGCGGCTTTTTTAATTTTTAGGCTAGGGCTTTAGGCCAAATAAGCTTTGATCATTTTCACCAGACGTTCGATCAACTGGTCTGCTTGCTCCTGAGTAATATTCAGGGTAGGTAACAGACGAACGACATTGCCTGCAGTGACATTGATAATCATCTTATATTCATCGCGTGCAATCGCAACCAGATCACCGCATTCTTTTGGTAATTCAATCCCGATCATCAGACCAAAACCACGTACGATAACATTTTGATCTGCCAGCTTGTTACGCAGTTGGTCAACGATGTAAGCACCTTTTTCAGCAGCATTCGCGACGATATTTTCTTTTTGCATAATATCGAGAATGGTATAGACCACACGCGAACCCAGTGCTGTACCGCTATAGGTAGAACCGTGATTTCCAGCAGTTAATACGCCTACGCCACGACCTTGAGTCATTACCGCACCAATCGGGAAGCCATTTCCTAAGCCTTTGGCTGTGGTCAGTACATCCGGAATAATATTGGTGTGCTGATAAGCAAAGTATTTACCGGTACGGCCATTACCAGTTTGTACTTCGTCCAGCATCATCAGCCAGTTGTGCTGGTTACAGATTTGGCGGATTTCTTCTAAGTAGCTGAAACCTTGAGGAGCAGTATTCACGCCGCCTTCACCCTGAATAGGCTCAATCAAAATCGCTACGATATCCGGGTGATTAATCGCAGCCTCTTCAATCGCTTCGATATCACCAAAAGGTACACGGACAAAACCTTCAACCAGGGGGCCAAAGCCTTCCTGAACTTTTTTATTGCCTGTAGCAGACAAGGTGGCCATGGTACGACCATGGAAAGACTGGTCAGCGACAATAATTTTTGGTGAAGCAATACCTTGCATATGACCAAATTTACGTGCAATTTTGATTGCACCTTCATTGGATTCTGCACCACTGTTTGAGAAGAATACTTCTTCCATGCCTGCAACTTCAGCCAGTTTTTGTGCGGCAGCAGTTTGCCAAGGCACTTCAAACAGGTTGCTGGTATGAATCAGGGTCGCTGCCTGTTCAGCAATCGCTTCGGCAATGACTGGATGCGCATGGCCCAAACCACATACTGCAATGCCGGTTAATGCATCTAAATACTCTGTACCATCTTCGGTATAAAGATATGCACCTCGTCCTCGGACAAAGCTGATCGGTTGACGGCCAAAAACAGGCATCAAATGAGACGGTTGATCAGTTTGTACCGGTGCGAGGGTAATATTATTCATGACTAACTCTTAACTGTTAGGTGGAAAGATAAACTTATATAAGCAAAAACCCGCTCAGATTTAAAGGGTAATTGTAAATAAAATTGGAATTATTGCTTTAGACATACTGTTTTGCCTGGATTTGGGTATAATGCGAGACAGATGAGTTGAGGATTTATCAATGACTGAACAAGCACGCGATACCGAAGCGTTAATTCGTGACCAAATTGCAAAACACGCAGTACTTCTTTACATGAAAGGCACACCGCAATTTCCACAATGTGGTTTTTCTGCACGTGCAGTAGAAGCACTCAGTCAAATTGGTCGTCCGTTTGCTTATGTAAACATTCTGGAAAACCAGGACATTCGTGCGATGTTACCACAAATCGCCAACTGGCCGACATTTCCACAGCTTTGGATCAATGGTGAGTTGATCGGTGGTAGTGATATCATGCTCGACATGTTCCAAAAAGGTGAATTAAAGCCTTTAGTTGAACAGTACAGCCCGGCAGCTGATGCTTAATTTTGTATTAAATTAAGTTCAGATGTGAAAAAGCGCTTCATCCAGAAGCGCTTTTTTTATCTCTATTTTTGCTCAGGTTAAGGTCAGAGTTAATCCTCTGTCGCTGCATCCGGCTTTTCAGCTGTCGAAGCATCAGCTTCAACTTCAGTTTGTGGCTCGACGATTTGCTTCTTGTCTTTTTTCTTCTTCTTTTTTTTCTTTTTCTTCGGCACTTCGACCAGCTCGGCACCATCTTCAATCGCTTGCCAATAATCCAGCTGTGCCATCACTGCGGCATAGATTGAATTTTTGCTATAACGACCTTTTTTATCCAAGGTGCCGACAGGACGTGCCATCAGAATTTCCAGCGCCTGATCAATGGTATCAATCGCGTGAATATGGAACTGACCTTCTTCCACAGCAATGGTGACATCTTTACGCAGCATTAGATGTTGCATATTTTGACGCGGAATAATCACACCTTGTTTTCCGGTCAGACCTTGTAACTTGCAAGCATCAAAGAAACCTTCAATTTTGGCATTCACACCACCTACCGGTTGTACTTGTCCCAGCTGGTTCATGGAACCGGTAATGGCCCAGGATTGATCAATCGGTAACTGACTTATGGCAGACAGTAAGGCAGACAGTTCCGCGACTGTGGCACTGTCACCATCGACCTGGCCATAACTTTGTTCAAAGGCCAGTGCAGCAGAGAAATGCAAGGTCTGTTCACGACCAAAATGTGCTTTCAGGAAAGACGACATCAGCAACACGCCTTTAGCATGTAAAGAGCCACCGAGTTCGACACTGCGTTCGATATCCAGAATATCACCACCACCTTGATAAACCGAAGCAGTCAGTCGTGAAGGCAGACCAAATTCAACATCAGCATAATGAATGACGGACAGGGCATTGATTTGACCCAGACGATGGCCGCGGGTTTCGATCAGTTGAGTACCACGAGTCAGATCTTGCCAATACAGTTCACGTAAATAGCCGAGACGATATTTGCGATGATCCAGGGCAGTATTGATATGTTTTTCTGACACCATCTTGTCGCCAGCCTGGAAGGCATGATGATGTGCTTCACGGATCAGATCACCCAGCGTCAGGGCATGTAATGACAATGAACTTTGATCTTCGGCCTGACGGCTGGAATCTGTGAGCAATGCAGCCAAAGCAGAACGGTCAAAAGGTAATAATTTATCCGATTGCACATAGTCGGCAATCAGCTGCATATAGGCCTGCTCGTTATCGTCATTACGTTGTAATGTATCGGTAAAATCGGCACGGATTTTAAAGATGCTGCCCAGTTCAGGTTCAAGCTCTAAAATTTCATAATAAATTTCAGGCTCAGCCAGCAAGATAACCTTGATATTCAATGGAATCGAAGCAGGTTCAATCGAAATACTGCCGGTCAGCGTGATCATATGCTCAAGTGAAGACAGTTTTAAATGCCCCGATTTAAGCGCGCGCTTCAAGCCTTGCCATGCATACGGCTGTTCCAGCAATTGTTCCGCTTCCAGCATCAGGAAGCCGCCATTAGCTTTATGCAAGGTACCTGGACGAATCAAAGTAAAGTCCGTGGTAATCGTACCATTTTGAGTCAGTTGTTCCACATGACCCAAAAGGTTGTAATGCGTTGGAAAATCTTCAAAGATCACTGGTGCACCACTGTTCGGCTTGTGTGTGATAATCACATTGGCCTGATAACGTGCAGGAACGCGACTGAACAGTGCCGGAGTGAAATCATCTTCTTCCTGTTCCAGCACAATTTCGACATTGTTGATGATGTCTTCGGCATAGTATTTCAGGTAATGTTCCAGACCTTTCACATGTTTGAATTTCGCCAGAATCTGTTCAACTCGCGGTAAGACTACCTGTTTGGCGATATCACGGTTCAGGATCTGTACGCGATCGCGTGCATCATCTTCCAGATCACCCAGATGCAAACCCAGACGTTCCAGTTTCTTGTCCATATAGCGCATATTGGACGCCAGTTCGGCACGATCTTTATTGCTTAAGGCATTTAGATCTTCTTGAGACATTTCCTGCAATTCGTCATCAATCAGATGCACAGGAACAAAACAGTGCTCATCATGTCGCGAGATTAGCTTCAGATCCAGTTCTGCGCCTTCTTTGGTCAGTTCGATCAGTGCCTGCTGCTGCTCATCCCCGGTTTCCTGGCGAATCATTTCAATGCGGTTGTGATAGGTCTCTGCAGTAAAACGGCGCTCAAGCTGCTTGAGGATCGTTTGCCAGCTTTGATTCAACATGGCTTGGAATTTTGGGCCCTGACCTGAGGGCAGTTCTAGCGCAATCGGCTGACGCTGGTTCTGAAAGTTATTGACGTACACCCAGTCATTCGGGGTTTCCATAGTTTTGGCGTGCTGTTGCAGCAAACGCTTCACCATGGTGCGTTTACCGAGACCTGCGGTACCGACAGCAAAAATGTTATAGCCGGAATAAGGCAGGGCAATCCCGGCCTCAACTGAGGCGCGTGCGCGATCTTGGCCCAAAAAGTTATTCAGGGGCTTGATCCGTTTGGTTGACGCAGGAATTTTTTCTAAGTTTGGAATGTGCGTCAGCTGGGTGGATGTTAACCGGGTATGGTCCAGAGTATTTTTAATTTCGCTTTGTTCAAATGCAGAGATAAGTAAATCTGAGCGGATTTTTTGTGGAGTTGTGCTGGTGTTGCTGGCAATAGAAGAATTAATTTGATCGAGTCTCTGGGTCACTGTTGAAAATCCAAAACGAAATATTACGTTGATGAGAGTTAAGGTATACAGATTTACTTGAAAAATTCAAGCCAACATGTCGCTTTTGCCAGAAAATAAAAAACCGGAAATGTGATAAATATATAAATCTTGTTGAAAGATACGCTATTACAGGATTGAATAGCAGCAATTGGTTTTTCTGCGGAAAATAATAAAGCAATGACAACACAAACGACGGGTTGGAAATCCGCATTTACAGCATTTTTAGATCGACGTGCATTGATCATGCTGTTCTTGGGATTTTCGGCTGGTGTGCCGATTCTTCTGATTTTTTCCAGTCTGTCTTTATGGTTAGGTGAGGCCGGAATCAGCAAAAGTGCAGTAACTTTCTTTAGCTGGGCCGCATTGGGCTATTCATTTAAATTCGTCTGGGCACCGCTCATTGATGAACTTCCTGTCCCATTTCTGACCAAGGCTCTGGGACGTCGTCGTGCCTGGTTGCTGATTGCGCAGATTCTGATTGTCTGTGCCATTTCCATTATGGCCTTTTCTGATCCGGCTTTGGGTGCCACACATTTACAGCAAATGGCGCTCGGTGCAGTCCTGCTTGGTTTCTCCGCAGCAACGCAGGATATTGTGATTGATGCCTACCGGATTGAGCTGGCGGAAACCCAGATGCAGACCGTATTGGCTTCCACCTATAATGCAGGTTACCGGATCGGGATGATTGTGGCCGGTGCTGGTGCCTTGTTTCTGGCGGCCTATTTGGGAACTGCGAAAGGCAACTATATCTATGATGCCTGGAAATGGACCTATCTGGCGATGGCTGCTGTCATGCTGGTCGGTATTATCACCACACTGTCCATTCGGGAGCCGCAGGTTGACCGTGTGCGAAAACACTATGTGCGCAGTGATTATTTCCGTTTAGTCGCCGTATTTTTTGTGGCGGTGATCAGTTTTGTCTTGAGCTATATCTATTCGGGCAATCTGGTGGCCAGCATCACCGAACAATTCGCCATTCAAGATACCTTTGCCTTGTTCTGTTTTGAAGCTTTGCGCTTTGTTGGCTCGGGTGCAGTGGCCTTTGCGATTGGTGCAAGCTTGGTAAAAATGGGTGCGGTTAACAAGCAAATGGCCTATGAAACCTGGGTCAATCCGGTTGCAGATTTCTTTAAACGTTATGGCTTGAAACTGGCATTGGTGTTGTTATTGCTGATCGGTTTTTATCGGGTTTCCGATATTATTGCCGGCGTCATTTCCAATGTGTTCTATCAGGACCTGAATTTCAGTAAAGAACAGATTGCCGAGGCCGTTAAAGTCTATGGGGTGATTTTCTCTTTAGTCGGTGGTTTCCTTGGCGGGCTCTTGGCCCAGAAGATGAACATCATGAAACTGATGTTTGTCGGTGCCGTACTGGCCTGTTCTACCAACCTGATTTTTATCGGCCTGGTCAAGTCTGGTGAAAAACTGGCAGCTGTGGAAGTTAAAGCCGGTAATCAGGTTTATCAGGCAGAGACCGATGAAGTGGGTTACTGGAAGCTAGATGTACCGAGTGCAGTGCTGGCGCAGAGTAAACAGTTGCAAGTCTCAGCCGCTTATCTTAATACAGATAATACCAATCAAGCGCCTGTGCAGGTCAATATGCCATATTTGACCGCACAACAGGGCAGCACCCAGTTACAGATCCTGCCGATCACCAGTGACAATACCATCACTGTAGCTGAACAGGAGAAGACCATTGTGGTGCGCGGCCAGTATGTAGGGGAAGCACTACAAGAGAATCAAATAATTGTTTTGCAAATCAATGATCAGAATATTGAGGCAAAACTCGAAAGTGAAGGCGTATTTACTGCAGCGATTCCTGCACAGCAACTGATTCAGTCACCTGCACATATTATCAGTGCAGTTTTGATGCAAGATGATCAGGCACTTCAGCAAACCACCCATGTTTATCAGGTCAATGATCAGCTGAGCAATACCCAGAATCTGGATGTCGATATTCAGCCCTTGGCAGTGGTGGATGGCAACAGTTCAGATACAGTCGAAGTCAGTGGTAAGGTAATTAAACCTTATAGCGACAAGTGGCTTTATTTTGCTATTATTGTCGACAATCTGGCTGCTGGGCTGGCTGGTGCTGCGTTTATTGCATTCTTGTCGAGCTTGACCAGTGTGTCTTTTACCGCTGTTCAATATGCGATTTTTAGCTCACTCATGACTTTGACCCCTAAGATTTTAGGCGGATATTCGGGTACTATAGTCACCAATATCGGTTATCCGAATTTCTTCCTGATGACTACTCTAATCGGGATTCCGATCCTGATTCTGGTGGTTTGGGTCGCAAAACTGCTCGGTGAACACCAACAACAATCTGTACAGAAGGATGATTAATATGCGCATGCTGCATACCATGTTACGTGTAGGCAATTTAGAACAATCTCTCAAGTTCTATACTGAAGTACTTGGCATGACTTTGCTTCGTAAGCGTGATTACGAAGAGGGCCGTTTTACCTTGGCTTTTGTCGGTTATGGCGATGAAGAAAATCACACCGTACTGGAATTGACGCATAACTGGGATACAGACAGCTATGAACTGGGCAATGCTTATGGTCATATCGCGATTGCAGTTGATGATGCTTACAAGGCTTGCGAAGAGATTAAAGCGCGTGGCGGTAATGTGGTGCGTGAAGCCGGTCCGATGAAAGGTGGCGTGACTGTAATTGCATTTGTAGAAGATCCAGATGGCTACAAGATCGAGCTGATCCAGCAAGACAACAATGCACGTAATAACTAAGTGTGATGTGGCGAGATATATGAAATGCATTCATGTATAGATGAAAATATTACATCAAGCTGAATGCGTAGCATGGGCCCGGCATCTGTTAAGATAGCCGGGCATTTTTATATCAAATAATAAAATCTGAGGGATTATAGGGATATGCTTAAGTTCTTGGCATTGGATCGGTTTACGATACTGTTGTTTGTGATGGTTTTGCTGGCCAGTGTGTTGCCAGTTTCGGGGAAGGCGGCTGAAGTCTTTGGCTGGGTGACGACAGGAGCGATCGCCATCCTGTTTTTCCTGCACGGCGCCAAACTGTCTCGTGAAGCTGTGCTGCAAGGCATTATGCACTGGAAATTGCATACTTTGGTTTTTGCGCTAACTTTTGCTTTGTTTCCAATTCTCGGACTTTTGGCCAAGCCGATTTTATTGCCAATGCTCGGACAGGAACTGTATTGGGGTTTCCTGTTTATGTGTTTCTTGCCCTCCACGGTGCAATCCTCGATCGCCTTTACTTCGGTCGCACAGGGCAATGTTGCAGGTGCGGTGTGCAGTGCCTCTTTTTCCAATCTGATTGGTATGTTTATTACCCCATTATTGGTAGCATTTTTTATTCTCGGTCAATCTGATCATGGTTTTGATCCGACTTCATCGATTATCCAGATTACACTGCTGCTCTTGGTGCCGTTTATTTTAGGACAGATTCTGCGTCCATGGATCTATCCGCAAATGATGAAAATGCCAAAAATCGTCAAGGTTTTCGATCAAGGTTCGATTTTACTGGTGGTGTATGGCGCTTTTAGTAGCGCCGTAGTGGCTGGTCTGTGGAATGAAGTAAGCCTGAGTACCTTGTTGTTGCTATTGCTGGCTTGCTCGGTGTTACTCACGATTGTGATGTTATTATCACTTTATATTCCATGCTGGCTGGGCTTTAGCCGCGCTGACCAAAAAACGGCATTCTTTTGTGGTTCCAAGAAAACCTTGGCCAGTGGAGTGCCGATGGCGCAAATTTTATTTATTGGCCAGCCGCTGGGCATGATTGTCCTGCCGATCATGATTTTTCATCAGATTCAGTTAATGGTCTGCGGGATTATTGCCAATCTGTGGGCCAAAGAGAGTGAATCAGAAGCTGAAGAATAATTCGCATATTGAATTCGTTTCACGTATAATAATGCCCACTTGTTGTGCTTAGCTCTGACGGTATCCGTCTCGGTGGGCCAAAAGAATGGTCTGTTGTGGTGTTGATCTGCATGAACGATGTTCCTGCTTCCTCATTTGAGAGTGATCAATAGCGATGACAGCTAAACCTTCTTGAATCTAATGGAGTAATCGACGATGCGCGCCGATATTCACCCAAAATATGAAACTTTAGTTGCTACTTGTTCATGTGGTAACGTAATCGAAACTCGTTCAGCTCTTGGTAAAGAAACTCTTTATCTAGACGTATGTTCAGCTTGCCACCCATTCTACACTGGTAAGCAAAAGAACGTTGACACTGGCGGTCGTATCGACAAGTTCAAACAACGTTTTGCTGGTATGTCACGTTCTGTTAAACGTTAATACCCAAAATGAAAAAACGGGCTTTAAGCCCGTTTTTTTTGTGCCTGCAATTTAGAAAATTATCATTCGATTTCCTAAATGCACAGGCTTGTACAAGATCTTAGTGATCTTGTACATCAATCAAATGATCAAGTTTTTTCTGGAAATAATTCCCCTGAATAAAGCGGGCATCCACGTTCCAGGCATTCGCGAACAGTGTCATATCATTTAATTCACGGATCAGAATATTGAGTGGCTTGATTTCATTGTAGCTGGTAATTTTTTCCTGTAGTTGCTCAATCTCGGTATCTTTATTGAGCATATTGGTTAAGTTTGAATGTAAGCTGACACCATCCAGTTCAAGTTCGCGCAGTAAATTTTGACTGTACATGGATTGACCAAAATCACGCAGTGCAATCAGCGCGCCATGTTCATACAGCACGCGTAGATATTTTTGTGCATCTTGCTGATTCAGTAAAATATCTTCTTCTGAGAATTGCAAGATTAGCGGATGCTTCACTTTACTGCGAATAATCGTAATCAGCTTGGAAATAAATTCCGGGAAGGTACGGTCTTTAAATAGCACGGCACGGTTCAAATTGACAATTAAGCTTGCATCAGGATACTGGGTAATAAAGTTGTGTAACTGTTTACTGGCCTCAACCAGAATCCAGCGATCCAGTTTAATGGACAGTTCATCATCTTCATGAAGTTCTAAAAGGCTAGAAATATCCTGCCATTTATTCTCAAAAATAAAGCCACTGGTCACTTCATAGGTATATAAACGCGTATCTTCTTTATCATAGAGTTGCTGATACTTTAAATGGATCTCGCCACGTTCCAGACATTCACTTAAGGCTTTCAAAATAGAAGGTGTAGCGCTAGGAATAGACGTGACTGCTGGACTGATCGTTGCCACTGTTGAGCTGGCAACTGGTGTTTCAGCAACACTGAAATCTATACTTGGTATTTCTACCATGGCCGGACTGCTCAGTGAGGCTGGAATGTCGAGTTTAAATTCAGGTACAGCTTCTGCTTGAGGTAAAGATGTCGAGAATGCTTGTCCAATCAGCGTATTGCAGTGCATTTCATCCTGTAAACCCTGTTCAAGCGTGACATAGCCTAAGCGCAAATTTAGAGGGAATGACTTTTGTCCCACTGTAATGAGTTGCGGTTTGCTTAAGGCATTTAAACTGATCAGTTTGGATTCAAGAATTGCTTTAGAGTCTGCCTGGAACAGACCGACAACGACATCATATTCCAGTTTAAACAGGGGAATATGGGTCTGTTCCTTGAGGAATTCTTTGACTGCATCAAAGTACCCATTAAAAGTGGCCCAGTCAGATTGTAGAACTTCCGGGTCATATGCACTTAAAGAGAAAGTGACTAAGGCATTCACCGGTGCAGACTGCTTGTTCAGTTCACGTTTAAGTGACTGAAAAACACTTGGTTTTCCAGGAGTTTTCTCGGAAAAAACTGTTTGAGATTGAGTATCAATGCTAATTTGTACTGCATCTTCTTCAGCAGTTGAAGGCAAGAATTCCAGTTTTAATGGGTTAGATGCGGACACATGCGGATTCAGAGACTGAATCTCGACTCGACCTAAATCAAATTGACCCTGAGAGATCTTTTTGAAACGGGTTTTAAAATCATTCAAATCTGAAGGCTGGAGCAGATCTAGTAAAGGTAGACCAATGATCTCATCTTCATTTTGCAAGCCAAACAGTTTCAGGTAGTCCGCATTGACCTGAATGTGAATCCCTTCCTGAATGGTGGCAACAGCACGGTTGCTGTCGTCTACCAAAGATTGTGCCTGAATTTGTGCTGTTTCCAGCTCAGTCATTAAATGTTGCTGAGACTGTGACAAACGGCTAAATGACAATGCTCGAACCAGTCCCACATAAAACCGTTCCAGGTAGTCAAAATTGAGAATGTCATATACCCCTTTACGGATATATTGCGCATATTGTTCAGCCTGGTAATCATCCGGTTTAAGCAAAATCATCGGCAGATTAGGCTGCTGCGAAAGGCGCACCAAACTTAAGGCCTGTTCATATTTCAGGTCGTAGGCACGTCCAAAAATAATCAGATCCCAGTTGAAATTTAATTGTTTTTCAAAAGATTGCAGATCATCTAGCAGAACAGCATCCACCTGATAATCATTACTGGTCAGCAGATCACGGATTTGGTTATATCTAATTTGATTATCATCAATAATCAGTAAACGTGTTTCAGTACGTTTTAACTTTTTAGACAATAATGGATTTCTCACTTCAATGCTTCCCATAAATCATGATTTCTGCTTTCATTCATATGCTGATCGATAAAGTTTTCGATCATCTCTTCTTCCTGATCATTCAATAATTCATAATCAAAACGGATGAAACTCTGCGTAATCAGTTGTGCTTTGGTTAGATAGATTTTGAGTTCTTCCTGACCGAGACGTAAATGAATCGTTTGTTTTTCCCTAAACATCTGGGAGCCAGACACGATGAGACTGGTCGAAACCTGATCAAGTTGCGTCATTTTCACCAAGAGTGCGGGTTGATAATTGACATGATGACGTTCAGTACGTGCATAGGCCGCGCAAGGAAAGAGTTCTTGTGCCAGAATTTCCAGCCCGATTTCTAGGCCCTTATCCGTTGACTGCTTGATCCAGCGAATCACACCGCCACGCCACTGACTCTGGGTTTTTTCCTGAACCAGAATGAATTCACCGGTTTTCAGGTTAGCCGGGGTAATACCAGTCCATTTAATCCGGTAACCATTGACACTGATATCCAGAACTTCAGCGCTATGGATCTGTTTGGTTTCTCGATCGAGCGCCTTGATGCTGCTAAAACTACTTGGAATGGCGTTTTCCATCGAGCTGACAAAACGGCTTTCGCTCTGGAAATTATAATTGGCCTCGAGTTCCAGGGTTTCGTTGAAGTTTTTCCCTTTAGACAGGTAAAAATGCGCCACGCTTAAGCCAAAGCAGATATTGATCTGTGCTGAATATTCATAACGTTCATGACGACGCTCGACATTGTTCGAGAGCAGATTGTAGATATGAAAATGCAGTGCAGGGGTCAGGAACAGTTTTTCATTCCGCGACAGATACTGGGCATTTTTACTTTGAGTGCCCGTTAAATGATCCATCAGATTCTGGGTGGAAATATAGAAGCTCGGCTGAAACTGTGGCTCTTGGTGGGTATTAAAAATCGGCGGATGATCTTTGCTGGCATCGACCACATAACGGGACAGCGTGGTTTCCTTCGGCAGGATCTGTACCAGTTTGGCCCAGTCAAAACTGCATAGATACAGGCCCTGAATTTCTGCAGGCCGGATCTGATGAGTATTGAAGATATCCAATAAAATTAGCTGTGCGTAAGCATGCGCAATATTCTGGATTTCATGCTGAGTACCTAATACCTGATTGATATTACTTTGATAGAAATTGTTGTCTATTGCACATTCCAGCAATTGATGGGCAGCTAGCCATTGCCCCAGACCTGGCGTGCTATACAACATATGCTGTTGATATAACAGAAGGCTGAGTTGTTGCAGGGCATAATAAATCGACACCATCCGGGCAGTTTGAATACTCTTCTTTTTGCCTAGAGAAAATAGCGAAAACTTCTGATGGGTCAGCTGATGATTGCAGCGTTTGACGATATCGATATAAATTTTGGCACAATGACTGCGCAGCAGCATGGCCAGTTCAATGATCTGGTCATTTCTATCGGAAGTGATCAGGCCCTGATTGACGAAATGCTTTTCCAGACTGGTCAGGACATTTTCAAGGGTAGGATGCAAGACCTGAATCAGGTCAAAGCGCAGGGTTTCTGTACATTTCAGCTCAGAAACTTCCAATAAGGCATTAAACAGGGATTTGGATGAATTCCCCAGCTGTAGAATCGAAATCCCCGCAACCCATTCCTGCAAAGCCTTGGCAGTGGTTGGGCAAAAGCTCAACTGCTCTCGTTTAAGTTCCGTCGGTGTCTGAAAAATGTCTAAAGTATGCGTGCTCATCTTTATTATTTAACTCAAAAATGTTGAAACCCCAAAAAGCGGTGTCTTATTCTTCTCGCCCGCTATTTCTCGAACCAGTTTAGGAACCAAATACCCCGGCAGGTTCGCTAAAACTTCTGTATAAATCTCATTAATATGGTCAGGCGCTAAATCAAAATGATGCGCACCTTTTACTTTATCAAGTACATGTAAATAATAAGGCATGACCCCGGCATCAAACAAGCGATAGCTTAAATCTACTAAAACCTGAGCAGAATCATTCACCCCGTTTAATAAAACCGCCTGATTCAGAACGGTGATCTGCTGTTGAACCAGTTGGTTTAAACGCTTGCAAGTGAAGTCATCCAGCTCCGATGCATGGTTTGAGTGTACCACCAGAATAATACGTAGCCTACTGTTTTTTAACATGCTAAGTAGCTCTTCGTCGACTCGGTTGGGGATCACAATAGGAACTCGTGAATGTATTCTTAAGAATTTGAGATGTGGTACTGATTCTAATCGTTCAATCCAGGTTTTTAATTTCCGGTTCGATAAGGTTAGTGGATCACCGCCACTCAGAATCACTTCATTAATATCAGGCTGGCTTTCCAGATATTGCTTGATATTTATCCAGTCTTCATTTTTAGGCAGATTTTTCTGATAGGGGAAATGCCGGCGGAAACAATAACGGCAATGTACAGCACAGGCACCAGTCAGTGTCAGCAAGAAACGGGATTTATATTTATGCAGTACGCCGGGTTGCTGATTGGCCTGTTCTTCGCCCAAGGGGTCAGTAACAAATCCTGGATGTTCTTCCAGTTCCAGATGATGGGGCAGCACTTGTAAAAGCAATGGGTCTAAAGGGTTTCCGGTCTGCATTTTTCCCAAAAAAGCGCGTGGCACGCGCAATTTAAACTGCTCAGATGCCAAGATGGCACCTGAGAGCAGTTGCTCTGGTGCAAGTTGCAGTACTTCAAGCAGTTCGCGGGGATCGGTGATCAGGTCGCTGAGCTGTGATTGCCAGTTTTGTTCTTGATATAAATAGTTCGTCATGCCGGAAGATTAACAATAATAAGTGAGAGGACAAAGCCTGATGGGCGCAGTTTAACAGGTTGTGCGCAAGCGCAATAATCCACTGCGCTGTAAAATAAAGAGTGATTAAGCTATGCTGATCTTCGTGCTCGCCTGATGCTATTTTAACGTTGAGCAAGACATGAATAAACAAAGGATTTTCATGTCTGATTGTAACTTAAACAGCCTGAGCGGGTGAAAGCGGATTTTTTCATTGCGGCAAAGTGTATTGCTCATTTAGAATACGCAACATCAAATGAATGTGCATGTGGCAACTCAATGTTCGTGTCAGACTTGCTAAATGACATCGCAACAGCCCATAGCATCAATAGATTAAAGTTAGTAAGTTTGGAGTGCGCCAGTCATGGCCTATTATTCTACGAATGATTTCAAGTCAGGCCTTAAGGTTATGCTTGATGGCAACCCATGTTCAATCATGGAAAACGAATACGTAAAACCAGGTAAAGGCCAAGCTTTTAACCGCGTAAAATTACGTAACCTTAAATCAGGTAAAGTTCTGGAAAAAACTTTCAAATCAGGCGAGAACCTAGAAGCGGCTGATATCGTTGAAGTAGAAATGGAATACTTGTACAACGATGGCGAAATGTGGAACTTCATGGATCCTGTTACTTTTGAACAGATCGCAGCTGATAAAACAGCGATGAGCGATGCTGCAAAATGGTTAAAAGACGATTCAAATGAAAAATGTACCATCATGTTGTTCAATGGCGTGCCTTTAAACGTGACTCCACCGAACTTCGTCGTACTTAAAATCGTTGAAACTGATCCAGGTGTTCGTGGTGATACTTCTGGCGGTGGCGGTAAGCCAGCGAAACTTGAAACAGGTGCTGTGGTACGTGTTCCATTATTCGTACAGCAAGAAGAAAGCGTTCGTGTAGATACCCGTACTGGTGATTATTTAGAACGTGCATAATGGTTTGAAAATAGACTATTATCGAGAGGGATGATTTAAATCATCCCTTTTTTTATGCCAAAGTCTTAGAGGAAAAGCAAAAGAACAGGCGTAAAGTCGCAAGGGAAAACAGCAGTACCTCGAACAACAACAATCACGCTGATTTGTATGCATCACAATATGAGGGATTGAATGGAAACTTTACAAAAGAAGTCGACGCTGACTTCGAAAATGATTTGGCTTTTGGTAGCCATTGTGGGTGCAGTCTCTTTTGGAGTTCTGGCACTGAGTCGGGGTGAGCATGTCAATGCAGTCTGGCTGGTACTTGCCGCCGCCTGTGTCTATAGCATTGCTTACCGTTTCTACAGTTTATTTATTGCCACCAAAGTATTTGAGCTGAATGAACGCCGTTTAACGCCTGCGCATCGTCTGGCCGATGGTCTGGACTATGTGCCGACCAATAAAAGCGTTCTATTTGGCCATCACTTTGCAGCGATTGCCGGTGCAGGTCCTTTAGTCGGTCCGATCCTGGCAGCGCAGATGGGCTATTTACCTGGGACGATCTGGCTACTGGTCGGTGTGGTGCTGGCAGGTGCGGTACAAGACTTCCTGGTACTGTTTATTTCCACCCGTCGTGACGGTCGATCACTTGGTGAGATGGCTAAGCAGGAACTCGGAACCTTTGCCGGTATTATCGTGATGCTCGGTGCCTTGGGCGTGATGATCATTATTCTTGCGGTATTGGCACTAGTAGTGGTGAAAGCATTAACTAACAGCCCTTGGGGTGTGTTCAGTATTGCAGCCACCATTCCGATTGCGATCTTTATGGGCATCTATATGCGTTTTATCCGTCCGGGTAAAATTGCTGAAGTCTCGATTATCGGTTTTGTGTTGATGATGCTGGGCATTATCTACGGTGAAAACATCGCACAACATCCATATTGGGGTCCGTTCTTTACGCTTTCTGGCACTGAGCTGACCTGGGCGCTGATCATTTATGGCTTCATTGCATCGGTACTGCCAGTCTGGCTATTGCTTGCACCACGTGATTATCTGTCGACTTTCCTGAAAATTGGTGTGATTGCAGGTTTGGCCGTTGGTATCCTGTTTGCCATGCCTGAAATGAAACTGCCAGCGATTACCGAATTCGTGGATGGTACTGGTCCTGTATTCGCAGGTTCTATGTTCCCATTCCTGTTTATTACCATTGCCTGTGGTGCGATTTCCGGTTTCCACGCCTTGGTATCTTCGGGGACCACACCGAAACTGGTCAACAACGAACGCGATATCCGTATGATCGGTTATGGCGGTATGTTGATGGAATCTTTTGTAGCGATCATGGCTTTGATCTGTGCTGCAATTCTGGATCCAGGAATTTATTTTGCGATTAACTCACCAGCAGCCTTGCTCGGTACTACCGCAGAAAGCGCAGCAGAAGCAGTGCGAACCCTTGGTTTTGTGGTAACGCCTGAAGCCTTGACTTTACTGGCACAGGAAGTGGGTGAGAACTCGATTCTATCGCGTACTGGTGGTGCGCCTACTTTTGCAATTGGTATGGCACATATCATCACCGAAATTTTCAACAGCCGTGAAATGATGGCGTTCTGGTATCACTTTGCGATTCTGTTTGAAGCATTATTCATCCTGACTGCTGTAGATGCTGGTACCCGTGCCTGTCGCTTTATGGTTCAGGATACCGTGGGTATCGTGATTCCTGCGGTGAAACAGTCGCATAACTTCTTCGGAAACCTGTTAGGTACTGCGGTTGCAGTTGCAGGCTGGGGATTCTTCGTCTATCAGGGCGTCGTCGATCCATTAGGCGGTATTAACAGTTTATGGCCACTCTTCGGTATTGGTAACCAGATTCTGGCTGCGATGGCGCTCATTCTCGGTACTGTCATTCTGTTCAAGATGAAAAAACAGAAATATGTCTGGGTCACGATTATCCCGACAGTGTTCCTGTTTATCACTTCCATGACTGCGGGCTGGCAGAAGATTTTCCACGAAAATCCGAAGATTGGTTTCCTTGCGCAGGCTGACCGTTTCAACACGGCGATTGCCAATAATGAAATCCTGGCACCAGCGAAAACTGTGGCAGAAATGCAGACGGTAGCGATGTCAAACCAGATCAATGCTGCACTTTGTGCTTTCTTCATGATTGTGGCCTTTGTCATGTTGTTTGCCGCGATTCGGGTGATCCGTCGTGCATTGGCAAATCCTGAGCCATCTGTGCATGAAGCAGAAGCGATTTATCGCGATCCTGAAGAGATTCAGCCAGCGAAAGGTCATTAAGGGGAATATTATGAATCTGAAGTTTGCCAAAAGCGGGAAAACGATGATTTATAAAATCATCAAGATGACCGTAATGTCACAAAAGGATTTAATACTGAATCCGAAAAACTGGTCGCGGATTGCGACCTTGTGGCAACGTTTGCAGCAAAGTTTCCGTCTGATGGTCGGTGTACCTGATTACCAGACCTATGTGGAGCATATGCGCAAGCATCATCCCGATCTGGAAGCCATGGACCCGAAAACATTTTATCGTCACTGTGTGGATTCCCGTTATCCATCTGCGGGCGGTGATATGAAGAAGTGTCCGTGTTAATCATTAATTCATAGCAAGCGCCTTTCGGGGCGCTTTTTTTTATCGTTAAAAATTAATATGAGGAATAGACGATCGCGTTAAATCTGAGGTCATTGATTGAGCTAGCGTAGAAAAGTTTTATTATAAAAATCCATGAAATCGCTTAAGTCTCTATACCTTTTAAGTATGATTCTTTTCAAATAGATGGATGAGCTCAGATTGGTATTTTGAGATTTGAGCGAAAAGAAAAATGATCTCTATTTGTGTCGATCATTTTATTTGTTTTCTGCGCTTCTTACTTCTTTTCAACCTGATCATTTTGACTCTTCTATTATTTAAATCCTCGCCATTTTCTAATCAGTATTTTTATTCAGTTACACAGAAAGATGATTGATCTTTTGGGAAAATTTAAATTTCAGTGTATGTTAATCTTAGGCCATGTTTTATTAAGGAAATTATTGTGATCTGGGGCATGAAACAAAAGGAAAATAACGACATTGCACACATCAATACTGTGCTTGAACAAAAAATTGCAAGTTATGCACCCAAGATCCAGCGTTTTTTTGAAGAAGTTAATGCCATTGTGTTGGATAAGCAGGCCCAGACCACACTGGCACTCTGTTGTTTGATTGCAGGCGGACATGTCTTATTTGAAGATTTACCCGGATTGGGTAAAACTACATTAGCCAGCAGTCTGGCACATCTGGCTGGGTTAAAGTTCCAGCGGATCCAATTTACCAATGACATGCTGGCCAGTGATGTCATCGGTATTAACATGTTTAACCAGAAAGAACATCAGTTCGAGTTTAAACAAGGCCCGATTTTTACTCAGATTTTACTGGCAGATGAAATCAACCGTTGTAGTCCCAAAACCCAAAGTGCCTTACTCGAAGCCATGGAAGAAGGCTATGCCACCATTGATGGCGTACGCTATGCCTTACCGAAACCTTTCTGGGTGATTGCGACACAAAACCCGCTATTCCAAAGTGGTACTTACGCTTTGCCGGAATCCCAGCTAGACCGTTTCCTGATGCGTTTATCTTTGGGGTATCCATCACGCCATGCAGAAAAACTGTTATTACAGCAGGAATCCCGTTTTGCCCTGATTGCAAGTCTGGCGCATATTTTTACCGAAGATGAAATTCTGGATCTGCAAAGTCTGACGCATCAGATATTTATCAGTGAAGCGATTCAGGAATATTTGCTTGATCTGGCAGAAGAAACCCGTAAAAGCCGTCATGGACTTTCTACGCGTGGCCTTCTGGCCTTGAAGTGCGCAGCACAAGCGTATGCTTTGATTCAGCAACGTGCTTTTGTCACACCAGATGATGTGCAGGCTGTATTTGTCGCGGTGACTTCGCATCGTCTGGGGTTAAGTGAAGCTGAAACGTTTAATGTGATGCAACAGGTTGCGGTCAGCTAAAGGAGTCCTCTCTTGGATAAAACCTGGCAAAAATGGCTGGCCAAGCGCTTTCAATTCTCACAGCAGAAACAGCTCTCGCAGAAAGATGTCTTGGTATTTATTTATCAGCAGGGCTATCTGTATCTGGTGTTGATCTGCATCACCTTTGTAGCCGGGGTAAACTATGCCAATAACCTGATTTTAGGTTTCTGCTTTTTAATCAGTGCGGTGCTATGTATCAGTTTTTATCTGACTTTCAAACAATTGCATGACCTGAAAATTGAGTTGATCGCGGATGATGTCGGGCAGGTCGGTCATAGCGTGAATTTGCATCTTTATTTTCAACAACAGCAACTTCGCCCCCGTTATTTGTATATCAAAGCAGGGAATCAGCTAGCGAAAGTTTATCTGAATGCAGCAAAGCAGCAATTTATTCTGCCATTTTATGCAGAGCAACGTGGCAAGTTTGATTACCCGGTGATTCAGATTTATTCGGTTTATCCCTTCGGGTTAGTTCGAGCCTGGACCTATCTTTATCATCAGCATTCGGCCTGGGTCGCGCCTAAAGCTGAAGTTTTTAGCACAGAAAATAAATATCACTTTAACCGTTTTGAACCGGATATGGATGAGTTCCGTGAATTGCGCAATTACCAGTCAGGTGATTCCTTGCAGGCGGTGTCCTGGAAGCAGTTTGCGCGTGGACAAGGCCTGTATGTCAAAGTCTTTGAGCAATATGAGGATGAGCACAGTATCGAGATTCATTATGCACATATGCCGAGCCAGTCACATGAAGAAAAACTTGAATTTGTGATGGGTCTGGTGGAGCAGTGCGAGCAGCAGCAATGTGCGTATAGTCTGCATTTGCCACAGGCCGAATTGCCTCAGGGCGCAGGTGAAGAACAACTGCGGAAAGCCAAACAATTGTTGGCGCAGGCTTAAGGCGGATAAATTCATGATCAATGCAAAAATCCGTACCTCAATTGTGCTGACTTTGGGCCTGATTCTCATCGCCCAGATGGCATTTATTCCGGTTCTACTCAGTATTATTTTTGCGATTAGTATTGTATGTATCTGGATTTTCCTGAAACGTCAGCAGCCATTTCCTAAAACGGGCACTTTCCTGCTGACGGCTTTGGCACTCGGCAGTATTTATTTGAGCCATCAGAGTTTTATTGGTGTTGAGGCTGGGGTAGCAGTTTTATCTACTTTTTTATTTGCCAAATCACTGGAAAGTAAAAATAAACGTGACCTGATTATTCTGTTTAATTTTGCCCTGTTTGTCGCTGCCAGTTCATTCCTATATAGCCAATCTTTTGGGATGGCGATCGTGATTGTGCTGTGTTTAATCAGCTGTCTGATTGGCATGTACCGGATTCAGACCAGTGAGTTTGAACAGGAGCAGACTACTCAGCGCGCAGCATTGCAACAGGATGCCAAGCATGTGGGCAAGTTTATCTTGTACGCCGTTCCATTTTTCATTTTGCTATTTATTTTCTTTCCGCGCTTGCCGCCACTTTGGCATATTCCCATTCCTGAAAATAAGGGCGTGACCGGCATTGGCGACAGTATGTCACCTGGGGATATTGCTGAATTATCCCAATCTAGTTCACTAGCTTTCCGGATTATTGGTGATGTCAGCAAGCTTCCGCCGCGTTCAGAACTCTATTGGCGAGCCTTGGTGTTAGATGAATATGATGGGCAACGCTGGACCAGCAGTTTCGTCAATCAGCAGCCTTTAATGCGACAACCGATGGATACCTCACCCGTACCTACAGGCTGGAACTACCAATATCTGGCTGCGGATCCTTCGGTGTTCTGGATCATGGGGTTGGAAAAATCGATACCTGTAGAACGCCGTTATTATAACCGTCAGGATTGGAGCATTGTGCCGAGACGGCTCACGCAACGTGTTGAACCGATTTCGTTACAATGGGTCGGGACAGCATATGATCCTCAGGCTTTGCCAACGCAATATATCGAAAGAACGAATACTCAGGTGCAGCGCCGACTTGACCCGAGAGCGCAACAATTAGCACAACGTCTATATGCGCAAAGTGCGGAAGATCCTCGGCGTTATGTGCAGCAAGTCTTGAATTGGTATCAGCAGAATAACTTTATTTATACCCTGAAGCCGGGCCAATTGGGGCAAAACCGGATTGATGAGTTCCTGTTTAATTCCCGGCAAGGGTTTTGTGAACACTATGCCTCGAGTTTCGTGATGCTGATGCGTTACGTTGGGATTCCTGCACGGGTGGTCACCGGCTATCAGGGTGGGGAGTTGGCACCAGATCGCATGAGCTGGGAAGTCCGGCAGCTCGATGCGCACGCCTGGACAGAAGTCTGGATTGACCAGAAATGGCAACGCTTTGATCCAACCGCAATGATCGCTCCACAGCGTATAGATGATGGTATGCAAAACCTGCTTTCTCAGGATGCATGGGTATCGGCAAATCAGTCGACCTGGAACTCGCAGCATAATCTATGGATCACCAAACTACGCGTTTGGAGTGATTATGCCAGCTACCAATGGCAAAGTAAGGTGGTGGGTTATAATGCAGAATCACAACAGAACTGGTTGTCAAAATTAGGCCTCGGCTCAGTTTATTCGAGTGTCATAATTTTGCTGGGCAGTATTGCGATACTGATTTTGGCCTATATCTTCAGAATTTATCTAAAAGCCCGACAGGCGCAACCTCCATTTGATCGAGCGATTCAACAGCTGAATCAATCTTTAGCTGATCATCTCAAAAAACAGCCTGCAGAAACTTTTCATCACTGGATGCAGCGTTTATCTCAACAGGTTCAGATTGAAAACCAGACTGCCTTTATTCAAGCTATACAAGTTTTTGAAAAAAATCTGTATTCAGGAATGACAATGACGGAGCAAGAAATGAAAAAATTCAAGGATTTGCTTAAAACTTGTTCGGACGCTTTGAAAAATAAATGAAAAGGCTTGTCTTCATGAGAAAAAATTTATAATATGCCAAACATTCTAGGTGTATAGCTCAGTTGGTTAGAGCGCTACGTTGACATCGTAGAGGTCTCCAGTTCGAGTCTGGATATACCTACCAAGATTTTATTGATTTTAATCAATAATATAGGGTGTAATTTTAGTAATTCCCCCCTGTTTTTTATGTCAAATAGGTCAGCTTTGAGTAATCAAAATACTCAAAATTTGCATTAAAAACTGCTTTATATTTAGTTTTTGGGCGCCATTTTTGAAGGACATATGTGTCTTCTAAATATTTGGCGCCTGAATTACGGCACCAAATATTTAGAGTTCTTAATTATGCAAAAACCTGTCAAACGTGGCAACGCATGGCGCATACAAGCCAAATATAAACACCTTCGTGATGCAGCAACACGTGATACTCCTGAGGAGTGTATTCAGTGGGCCCATAAAAGGCTCATGGAAATGCAACTAGAGTATGAAAAAGAACTAAAAAATTTAGATAAACCCAAATGTACATTACGAGAACTTTTTAATTTGTACTATGAAAAAGTAGGGCAATTCAAAAAGGGAAAAGATTATATTAAAAATCATATTAGATATCTTGATCGATATTATGGTGATTTAACTGATATTTCAATTCATGACATTACACCTAAATTAATAACTGAGAATCGTGAAAAAAGATTAAAATCTGTTAAACCTGCAACTGTACATAGAGAAATGAGCCTCGGATCTTCAGTATTTACTTATGCTGTTAGAGAGGTATTTTTTGTTGTATCCAACCCATTTAATCTAGTTAAAAAACCAACAAAACCTTCACCAAGGAAAAATCGGATTTATCAAGATCAAATTGATAAGGTTTTAGTAGGATTGGATAATTACAATGAAACTATGGTTCCTCAAACTCCAGCACATTTTATTGGCTGGTCCTTTTTATTTGCTATAGAAACAGCAATGCGTAAGGCTGAAATATTAGGTATTTGCAAAGAACATGATAGAGGGGATTATATACATTTGCCTGATACAAAAAATGGTACTTCACGTGATGTACCCTTATCAAATAAAGCACGAGCATTATTAGATTTGCTGCCAGAAAAAAATGGTTTTTTGATTCCTCATAATTCGAACTCATTTAGATTGATTTGGCAACGTAATTTGAAGCGTATAGGCTTGAGTGGGCAGTTTACTTTCCATGATACACGTCACGAAGCTATAACACGGTTTGTACATACTCTAAAGTTGCCTGTAGAAATATTAGCAAAAGTTACTGGGCACAAAACGATTAGTGTTTTGGTGAATACTTATTACAATCCAACAGCTTCTGAGATAGCAAAAATGCTAAATGCTGCTTAAAATATAGCCCATTCTATGGGGTCTTTTTACTTTATGAAAATATCAGATCTATCTATTATATCGATAGTTCCTTTTGTTCTAGGTGTTGATAATACACCTAGTTATAAAGGTGGACCTAAAATTGTAGAGTTGTTTAATGCTGTAGGATTTAGAGATGATTATTGGATTTTAAATAGAAAAGGGCTTTTTGGTTCAAGAAAAGACTTTGTAAAAAATAAATTATTAGAAATAAATGGAAAGAGCCAATTAAAAGAGTTTATTGAAATGTTGGTAGATGACCGACAAAATCATGAACCAGATAAAACAGCGACGTTATTAAATAATATTTTAAAACATGATAAGTATGAGCTAGTCAAAAATTTAGAAGGCATATATAAAATTTCGGGTGCTGATTTTCCAGAAAATATTTTGCTTACGCCTGTGTTTGAGGATATTGAAAAGCAGGTTATTGATCACATTCAGTCTGCAAAATACTCTGTTTGGGTTGCGGTAGCTTGGATAACTTCTCGACCTATTGCGGAAGCTTTGTTTAGACAACATCAAAAAGGAATCAATATTCGTGTAGTAGTGAATGATGATGAATTAACAAGGAAAAATGGAATAAAAATTGAGAATACAGAAATTGAGTATTATAAAATATCACCTAAAAATGGCAATTATGCTAATTTGATGCATCATAAGTTTTGTATTATTGACTTGAAAAAAGTTATTACAGGATCTTTTAATTGGACTGTAAAGGCTTCCTTCAATAATGAAAATATAGCGGTGATTGAGCAAAGAGACCAAGCTGAAAAATATGCTGATGAGTTTCTTAAACTTATTAAAAATTTACCAAGAAAATAAATAGTTAAAGGGCAATAAGCCCTTTCTAATTTTTACGTCTAGCACCACGTTTAGCAACGTTTAGATTTAAGTTTTCTAAAATTGGTAAAACTTCTTTTGGGTCGTATAGATGTTTGTTCTCATCACCTTTATTGAAAGGGCCAACTTTATTAATAATACTTTTGCGAGATAGATTGAATCGATCAGCTAACCATGCTGCTGTGACACGGTTTGGCATTTTTTCAGTTTTTAACTCAATTACTGTTCCAACTTTAGGGATATGATCATTTAACCACACTTGTGGTGGATACTCTGATTCAATGGTTAAGATATATTTTTTGATCATGTTGGTAGAATCCACTAATTATTAAATTAAAAAAAAGTGTTTACAGAGGGTCAGCTATGTAAACACTTTTTTATTAAATATTATATTTAATTTATTGGCAAGTATTTTAAATATATTATTTAATTTTTTTTGTGTGTTGGACAACCTTACCTAAGATATTTATCTTATCTTGTTCTTCGTAATCAGCGTGTCCTTCTTTTAGAGCAATCAATTTAAATTTCGTTGGAGTTAGCTCGTAAAATTTTCTTAAGATGGGTTTTGAATCATTATAAATAGCCAATACGTAACATTCTGGAGTCGGGATAGCATGGGAATCAATGATAATCTCATCACCAATTTCGAATATTGGTGACATTGCATTGTCTACAATAGTTGTTGCAAATGAGTTTTCACCTAATTCATTTAACTTTGTAACTGCGAAGTCTAAGTTTTGATTTTGAATTAGAGTAGTTAAATTGTTGGAAAGTATCTCAAAATCTATTTTTGGTATCAATCTAATTGTTTGAAATTTATCAATATTTATTTTAGATATTTCTTCGGCTTCCTTTTTTTGGATTCTATTGTCTATCAAATTTACAGTTAGGGCTGCTGCTCCCGCACCAATTGGGCCAAACGTTGCAGCCGCTAAGCCTGTTGAAGCAACTATTCCAAAGTTTTTAACAGTCTGAGCATTAGCTGTACCTTTGCCTGTTAATAACCAGTAATAATCTACACCTGTAAAATCGGCAATTTTTTGAAGAGCATCTTTACTAATGATACCACGTTTCCAATTTGTAGCAGCTTGAGGGGTTAATCCTATATTTGATGCTAAACGAGACCATGAAAATTTAATTTTATTATTTTTTTTATATAAATCAATTGTTTTTTGAATTCTCTCAATGAGAGCATTAGTCTCTTGTTCTTTTGGATTCATAGCAGTTCCATATTTCAAATACTCAAATTTATTATACATGATATTGGTAAATTAAATTTTATATTTCTTTTTTTGGTTGATTCTTTGGGGAAACATGATGTTTAATTATTAAATATAGTATTTCTAAATTGAGAGAGTGATGTTTAAGTGTAATGAAAGACCTGGATCCTTAGAGGTTTGTGAGATTTTAGAGGACTGTGTAGTCCTGCAGCCTCAAGATAAAGAGATACTAAATCACGCTGTTATTCAACGTTTTGGAAACCCACTACAACCGATTTTTATGTTTAAGGAAGATATCTTAATTAATGATTTATCGTATCAAAAACCGATAGTATTTCCTTTATATAATGCTGATTTAGAAGTTATTCAACTAGCTATTGTACAGGATGGCAAACTTGTACGTTTTTCAACAGGCAGCATTGCTAGAGGTTTCGCGTATTGCGGACAATTAAAAAAAGATAGACCACTAATAATCACTTATGGATTAGAAGCTTTTTTTAAAATAGCTGAAACAGATTATCCTGTAGTTTTGGTTGTATTACCATCTCTTTGTAATCAGAATCCAATAGAGTTAAAAGAGAATGATTTTGAACAAATAAATTTTGTGATTAATCAGCTTGTCAAGGCAAATTATCAACAACTTTATATTCCTGTCAGACCTGAGCATATACAGCTTGAAAGCTTTCAAAAATTGAAAAAAAATACTTGTGTAAATTTACTTAATCAATATTTACAGGTGGAACAAAATGAATTTTTTATTGATTTATCAAAAGATGAATCACTCGAAGAAGTTAAGCTATTTATTGATGAAGCTATAGAGCAGTTATTGATAAAAGATGAATTACCCAAAGGATATTTGGCGAAATCTTTCAAATATGGGGAGGGGGTATTTCAGCTTCTAGAATCTGGTTTGTATTATATTGAGCAAACAAAAGGTGATGATTATAGACGTTATATTTCTAGCCCAATTAGAGTATTAGCACAAACAAGAGATACGAATAATAATGCATGGGGCCGCTTATTGGAGTGGTATGATCCAGATGGTGTGAAACATTATCAAGCAATCTCTTTGGAACTATTTCAAACGGATGGTGCTGAATTGCGAAAGGCTTTAGCTTATCAGGGTGTAATAATTGCACCAGATAATAAAGCGAGAAACTTATTGCAATGTTATTTAATGAGTTATCCTACTGATTCTAGGGCATTATGTGTTGATCATGTAGGTTGGTACGAAGATGTATTTGTATTGCCTGGAGGGCAGATTGGTCAACATGAGACAAGTGATTTAATAGTTTATCAAACTACAGATGGCCTAGATAACAATTATCAAAGCAAAGGCTTATTAGAACAATGGAAGAATGGTATTTCTATTCCTTCTTCTGGTCATAGTAAGCTAGTTTTAGCCTTAAGTTCAGCTTTTGCAGGACAATTACTTACTCCGCTTGAGTACCAAACGGGAGCTGGAATCCATCTCAAAGGTAAATCATCTACTGGGAAAACTACGGCATTATTTGTGGGCGGTAGTGTATGGGGTAAACCTAGTAATTATTGCAAGACTTGGAGGTCTACAGGTAATGCTTTGGAATATACAGCCTATCTACATAATGATGGATTTTTAGCATTGGATGAAATTGGTGAGGTTTCTAATCCTAAAGAGATAGGCGCAATTTCTTATATGCTTACCAATGGTAAAGGGAAAGCACGTTTAACGAAACAAATTACTCCTAAACCATCATTAGAATGGAAAATTATTTTTCTTTCTTCTGGGGAAATGAGTTTAAAAGATATTATGAATGAAAATGGACAAAAGACCAAACTAGGTCAAGAAATCCGTTTAATTGATATCGATATTGATCAATCAGCTTATGGATTATTCGATCAGATAGATTTTGCTGAAGATGGAGCAAAACAATCAAGAATACTTGTAGAGCGTTCCAATCAATTTTTTGGAATTGCAGGTATAGAATGGCTAAAGTATTTGACAGACAATAAAAGAAAGATTATTGAACAGGCCAAAGAGTTATTAGAAAAATATCATCAAGAGCTGATAGTGGGACATACTGAAGGACATATCATGCGAGTAGCAAATACTTTTGCTTTAATTGCTGTGGCAGGGGAATTAGCAACGAAAGCAAAAATTACTGGATGGGAATCAGGTACAGCTTTTCATTCTGTGAAAGCTATATTTAATAATTGGGTTAGAGATTTTGAATATGTCGGTGATTATGAAACTCGAGAATTAATTTTACGTGTTAAAGCATTCTTGGAAGCTAACGAATCTAGTCGCTTTGAAGCAGTTGGACATGAACCTGATTATATCGAAAAAACTAATAATCGGGTTGGTTATTGGAAAATTGAAAATGATGAAAAGTTATTTCTAATATTGCCAGAGCAATTTAAGAAAGAGGTATGTAAAGGGCTTGATAGTCGTAAGGTAACTCAAGCATTAATGTCTCAAGGTCTACTTGAACATGATAATGAAAAGAGTACTAAAACGGTTCGCTTACCGAATCGTACAAAATCCATAAGAGTATATATGCTTAAAGATGAAATCTTTAGCTGGGGATAGAACTACTGGGCAACTATTGCAACAAAGGCAACACCCTTATAATCAAAAGCATTGAAAGAGTTGCCTTTGTTACCCAAATATAAGAAGAAGGCAACAGTGTACTAATATTGGTATATGTTGCCTAAATGAGGGCAGTAGGTGCAACAGCCTGAAAGATTGTGTTACCAATGCTGTTGCCTGTGTTGCAATAGTTGCCCTGAAGAATTATGGTGAGTCTATTTTATGTCTAGTATAGGCATCTTGGAATGTTGCGTTTTAGGTTGTTATTCAAAAAAACTAAAGGGATTTGAAATGTTTTTTAAATTTATTGTGATGGTAGCTTTATGAGTCAATTAAATTTACATGAAGTGCTTACTATAACTTTTGACTCTAACGTTTGGGAAAATATAGTTGATCCATCTAAACGTCATGAGGATGAGATCTATATAAAGATTTATGATGCAATTCACTCTAATAAAATTGAACCATTTTTTTTTGAAGGTTTAGCGATATTGGAGACTATTCCAAAAGATAAACGAAAGAATTACATAGGAAATTTTAAACCAAGTTATAAAATTCAAATTGAAGATGAGGTTGTTACTCAACAAGGAACCTTACCTTATGACTTATCTGATTATTTGAAAAATAATTTGCCTTTAGCTTTAGAGCTGGGTTTTAAATTTATTCGTATACCTAGAAACGGACTGCCATCAGTTGATCAAAAATATATGTCTACATTAGGTGATGCAAATATGAAAGAACGACAGGATCGTTCTTTTGAATGTGCTCATTTTATTGAAAATGAACTTGGTGCTGGGTATCAATATTTAAAAAATACATTGAATATGACCGGTAATCAGCATTTAATTCACAAAACATATAGTGATGAAGTTCTTAGTGATAAAAAATTTGCTATAGGAGTTGCTGAATGGGTAGATGGGGATGCATTGTCTGCTCACTATGGTTATGGCATTAAATATTTTTGTACAAATGATAATGCAAGAGGTGCTGGTTCTAATTCAGTTTTTTCTATTGAAAACAGAAGGAAACTGAAAGATAAATTTGGTATTAATATTATTAGTCCTATTAAATTGATAGAATTAATTTAAGTGTTATTAGGTTTTACAAAATTATAATTCATTAAATATTAAATGTTTAGCATTAAAGGAAAGGCTACATTCTAAATGAATGTAGCCTTAAATGTTTTTAGAACTATGCTGTTCAATTTTAACGCCTTTATTGGCTGATCAATTTTTTCATGCCGACTTAAGCCATATTCCACTTCAAATTGCTGTCGTAGACTCAGCTTTTTCTCACCTAAGATGGAAGAGCGAGACACTTATATTTTTCATGTCCGTGTGAACATTAGCTAGATTAGAAAGAACCTAGCAACTCCGCATAAGAAATATTTCTTCAGTGACCAAACTTCAGAATACTTATGCTTTATCAATCATGGTCTAGTTTGAGCGACCAAGCTCAAACATAGGAATACGACCAAGCACTCCATTAACCTTCTTCTAACATATTGCCGAACATATTTTCATATGTGCCGACTCAAGCTTTCGCAGTGAGCAATCTGATAAATCAGACTGTTTTAGGATTCGCTTTAAGCTAGCTATCTCACTTAATACAAATCTTGCTATGAAGATCTGTATCACAACTTCCACAGGTGAAACCTGTTTTATATGCGCTACTTGCCATCGCTCCCACACTGTATAAATTGACAGACCTTTAACCAATTTAAGTCCTTCATACAGTGCTTCCCAAGTTATTTCAAAGTGTCTTAATGTGCAGACCGTTTATCCTCTCGCTTGCATACATACTTCCTGTTTCCCCCAACCGTAGTTCCTTAGTTTTATCGGGATATGATGTATACACAACTTTATAAAGGGTAAAACTCTTACACTCCAATCAGCATCTATCGATTAATGCCGTTACACGTTTAAGCTATCCAGCGACCCATTCAGCTTGCGCTAAATGGTGCCAACTTCTCCACCGTTAGGCTCGAAGTCCTAGTACCTCACGGTACTCTCAGCAGCCATCGTGATTGGAAATGAGCATACTTTTCGCAAGTTATTCACTTACCTCGATCAAGCATACACACTCAGCTATTAACGGAGACTATTGCACTTCCTGTGCTACTCCTGACTGTATCACCTTGAACAGGGTTTCAATTCAAAACAAGTTTTAAATCTAATTTGGTTATTCTTAACCAAATGACCATTTCGGAATAAATTCCTTATAGGCTCCCGTGTCCTTGTCGCCCAACAACTTTATATGCAAAGCATATAGGAACTCTTAAATCCAAGTTGAATGAACGGATAGAAGAAGAGCATTGCAGCTCTCCAGCCCCCGTTGCAACGTACCGAGCGAGGTTTCCCCAGCAGTCCGCTACATCGGCAGTACAAGAATGGTTAGTTCAGGTACTCACGGCAATATGTATCAAAGTTTTGAATGGTGGTCTTAAACCCATCCAAAACTTCAAAGAAGAAAATTAAGGATGGATGGTCAGTCCACTATTCGATTGATAAGTTCATATTAGTACATCTAATTTTAAATATCAATAATATTGATATTAAGTATAAAATATTATAAATTTAACTAATGAAGTTTGTGTCGTCATTAGGAACTACTTAATTGCCACCTTACAAAGTGAGGTGACTATTCTTAAAGCTATGGCTTTGCCATAGCGGTTTTGAGCAAAGCTCAAAAGTAAAAAGTACCTTAATTTTGATGATTTCTATTGTTGCCTGACACAAACGCAGAGACGAGATTCCACAGGGAAAAAGTGGATTGTTGATTTACAGCAAAACTGTATTGTTGGATGATAAAAAATGATTGATTACAGCCCCCATACCAAGTACGCAGCACAAAAAATTCAAGATAAAGTCACTCGTGGAGCATACTTCTATTCGTTATTCAGTATTGATGATGGCATTGGCTCAACAACCAATATTAAGAAATTAATTGAGAAACTGACGCTTAGATATGACCTGAATTTAACCAGTCGTCAGAGAAATTACCGCCTTAAAACAGGTAAGCCAATTGCAGACCTGATTGTTCAAGATGTGATTTATGAGAACAGATGGCAATTTATTTTATTGATCACTACGCCTAACAGTCATAAACACAGTAAACAGCCAATTCACTCTACTGAACAGCAAAAGCAAATCGGCAAAGATAAAATCTTTGAAATGGACGAATTGGCCTTTTCTAGAGAGCATATTCTTGCTGAGACTGATCTAATCCATAGCTATTTTAATGATGATGAAGCCTTGAAGTTCGTCATGTCTAAACCTTATCTAGAGTTGGATTTTGCTGGATGTTCAGCGGAACTTGTACGTATGACTCACAAGAAGTACAAATCAAATTCAGATAAATTTTATAGAACTCCTAGTAAGCCCTTTAGTTGGACATGGAGATGGAAGAAAGATGTCATAGCAAAAAAGAAAACAGATTTAGTTAATATTATTAATCGCTATGTGTCACAGACAAACAAAACTAAATCCATTGAAGATCTCATTGCATGGCAGTCTTATTTTCAATCCTTTGCTGTTTTTAGAGGGATGAGACAACAGGTAGGACGGCTTTACGCATTGGGGAAATTATTTCTGTATAGTCGTGGTAAGCAAAGATGGGATGATTCAAATTTACCTATTTTGAAATTATATTTTGTACCACGCTATAAAACATATGCTGATTCCTTTGAAGAGTATGAAATAAGGAGAGAGGTCTATAAAAATTTTGGCAGAGAAATACCAAGAGAAATATCAATAAAAAAGATTTAGATCTATTGGTGAAATTTATAGATGGCTTAGATTAATCATAAATAAAAGGAATATAATAAAAAACTATAATTTATGATAAGATTGTTAAAAATTTTATATTATTTAAAGGTTTGCAATAAAAGTTATCTAAGAGTAAAGAATGCGAAAAATTACTATATTGTCTCCCTCAGGTTTGTTACCGACAGAAGCGGTAGCAATTAACGAAATAGAAAATGCAATGCCTGATACGTGGAGAGGATATGCATCATTTTTCGTAAATGATGGTAAAAAAAGAGGCATGGAAATAGATTTACTCCTAGTGACTTCAGATAGACTTATTTTATGTGAATTAAAAAATTGGGCAGGAACTATTGAATCAGATGGCACGAATTGGAATCAGATAATAAATGGTAAAGTTATTAAACAGCATGCATCTCCCGTAGGAACAAAAAGAACTCATGCTGAAAGATTACAGCAACTTTTAAGTAGAGAATTACAACGAGAATGGGGGTGTTGGTACAATATAAATTGCATGGTAATTATGACAGGAAGTGCAAAATTTGAACTTAAATCAAGTGAAAAACAATCTGTTGTAACATTAGATGATTTTATCAAGATAGTTAAACAGCCAAAGTTTTATCAAGAAAAATTACCTGATTTAAATTTAAGTAAAGATTTTTATTCAAAAAATAATAGACCAAATAATCCGAATAGTTTAAAAGTATTACATAAGTGGTTTACTGGTACAAATACAAAAGTTTCAAAAAAAATTATATCTGCCTATAATTTTAGTTTAAAAGAATATGAACCTATTTTTAAGCAAAGATTCGAAAATCCAATATATTCTGAATATATGGGAGAGCATAAGGAACATGTAAATCATAATGCATTATTGAGGATATGGGATTTTAGGAATAATGAATCTGAATATGCTTTAATAACAGAAAATAGGGCGAATTTAGCTTTAAGAGAATATAGAACACAAGCCTATATTGAAAATCAATATAATTTTATCAAACAAAATTACCTATTAAATCCAGTGCATAGTTTTGATCCAGACATATGTACCGAAGATTTAATTGAGGTTTATAAATTAACACCGAATTATGAGAGATTAGATAAATATTTGTATAAAAATAATTTAAATTTTAAAGAAAAGGTAGATTTAATACAAAAAATATTAACACCATTCTCAAGTTTGCATACTATTCAGGTTGCACATCGTGATATTTCATTAGAAAGACTTTGGTATGATAAAATTTCACAGTGTGTTTTGATTTCAGGATTTATAACAGCAAAATTTGCTGAAGTTGAGGGTAATAAAAGTGTATCAGATGTTTATAAAGATTTTATTTCTACGTCCATAATGCCCTTTGAAGTAAAAGATAATTTAAATGCTGATATAGATCCATATAAAATCGATGTTTTTCAATTAGGGGTAATAAGTTATGAAGTATTATTTGGTGAAAAGCTATATGTAGCAAATAAAGAAGATGATTATATAGAGTGGATTGATCCTCATGATACAGAAACTGATGAAAAAGTTAATGATTGGTTAAAAAAATCAATTGAGCTTGTACCTGATGATAGGTACAAAAATGTTAGTGAAATGTTACTTATGTTTAATGACATGCTAAATAGTAATGTTAAAAAAGAGGAAGAAGAAGGGGTTGCTGGACAATTAGATATATTCAAAAATGAAAATTTGATTCCTATGATAGAGTGGACTCCACTACCTAATTCACATAAACACAAGAATGGATCTCTTGAATATAGAAGCTCTATTGAAGGGAATATTTATTTTGTCAATACGTATCCGAGTCTAAACTCTATAAAAGAAAAATCAATTTCCTTAAAATTATTATCATTAATGCGGAAATGTAGAGATTTGTCAAATAGTAATCTAGCTATACCTAAAATAGAAAATTATGGATGGAGTCCTAGTTTTGGTGCATACATAGTCACAGAATTAGTTGATTTGCGCAAACTAAGTGAAATTCCACTATGTGAATTAAGTTCAGAGATTAAATATCAAATCATTATATCTTTAATTAATAATATTATTAAGATTCAGGAACTTAATTATTATCATGGCGACTTGAAACCAGATAATATTTTAATTTCAAATGATGAGGGTGTTTTTTCAACTATATTGATAGATCTCTTTGATTTAGATCTTGGTGATGGTGAAAATTATAATAATGAATATGCAAAAGATATAAATAGTACTTCAGTTGAAAGAGATATATATGCTTGTTATAAAATTTCTTACGAATTAATTAAGGATGAACCAGTTTATTCATATGTTAAAGATAGAATTGAAAGTTCAATTTTTAATGAAGAGAATAACTTGCCATTATCTTTAGTAAAGTTAAAAGAATTTTTTATAGAAGCAGAAAAAATAGAAAATACAGTTAAAATTTTAAAATTTTGGAACTTTAACCTAAAGCAGGAGCAAGAATTTTTATCGGATCAAGGTAAGTATTACATTTGTTTCTTTAAAGAATCTAATTCAAGAAATAATAGTAAGGGCTATTCAATAACGATTACAGGTAAAGATGCTGAATTGATCCTAAGATTTAAGTATTCAGCTGGAAATAATAAATTAATTAATTGTGAATTAAAAAAATTAAGAGTTGATGAGGTTGTTTTTAAGGCTAATAAAGCAAATAACAATAGAGACTTAACAGCACAGGAAGTAAATGTAGAAATCAGAATTGATAATTCTACTGAAGAGGATTTGTTAGAATATATTCAAGGTTTACCTAGTTATTCTACTTTTATATCTGAAAATTTTGATTTAGTTAATATTGAAGATGAAAGTGTGGTAGAGAATAACTCTATAGTTAGTAGTGCTAATTTAGATGTAAAGTCACTTAAAACTCTTTGGAAAAAGTTATTGGACTCAGAGTCTGAGATAAAACCATCAATCGAAGTAATAAGTTCAGAATATGATGAATATAAAAGAATTCTGATATTTGAAGTTGTAGCTAATGGAATAGATGTTTCAGATTATGAAGATGATATAATTGAAGTAGTTAATGCGGAAAATAATTTTAACTATGGACAACTAAATATAAATGATTCAGATTTTTCGAAAGGTAAATTATTTATTGAATCAAAACTAAATAAAAGACTACTAAATAAAAATTTACCTAGATTATTACGCTTCACTTCGCGACAAGAGAGTTCAAGCCAATTTAGAAGAAAAAAAGCATTAGATAGGGTTTTAAAAAATGAAGCTGTAATTCCAAATTTACTTGAATTTTTCAGTCAAATTGATCCACATGAAAATTTCAATAATGATTCTACTATACCCTTACCAAGTGGTGAAATTTTAGCTTTATATGAAAAAAGGTTAATGCCTAAACAACTTGAAGCATTGAACTTTATTTTAAAAAATAAATTCAGTGTAGTTATGGGCCCTCCAGGTACGGGGAAAACTACTCTTTTAGGTCACTTGTTGGATTATTTAAACAGAATCGAGGGGGTTTCAAGAATTCTAATTGTTAGTCAATCTAACGTTGCTGTAGATGAACTAGCTGTCAAAGCAAGAAAAGTAATACGTGAAATATCTATATTATTAGGTGAAGATAATAACATTAAAGATCCAACAATTGTGCGACTTGGACAGAAAGATAAAGTTTCTGAAGATCTATTAGATATCCATGTTGATTCTTTGCAAAGTCAATATCGTACGAAGTTTCATAGAGAGTTTGATAGACGGTTATTAGCTTTTTCTAAACGTTTATACTTGTCACAAGATTTTGTTCTAGATGCATTAGATATTTATTACAAAGTTGGAAGAGAAATTTTTGAATATAATGAATGCAAAAAAATTAGTATTGAACTTCAAAATATTATTGATACCAGTAGTAATGTAAGCAATCAGATCATTGAAAAGCATAAATTAGTTGCCAAACAACAAGAACGAGTTAAAGCAATCTTATTAAACAAGTTAACAGCGTATGATGATGATCCGGAATCTCTGTTAGTAAATCCAAAACCTATTCAAAAACTCTATGAGCAATTAGCCTTTTCCTATCGAATCAACGATCCAATGTTGATTGCAAAATTTATAGATATTTTAGAATTAACTCATGATTGGTTAAACCGTTTGTCTAGTGATTTTGGTGGTTTTGCTTCCTTTATGGCTAACAGTAGGAATTGGATAGTAGGCACTTTAGTTGGTATTGGTAAACCGTCATATCAGATAGTAGATAAGCAGTATGATTTAGTCATTATTGATGAAGCTGGTAGGGCATCAGCAAGTGAATTGGCAATGGCAATGCAATCTGCCAAAAAAGTTGTATTAGTAGGTGATCACCTTCAATTGCCACCTTTATATGATAAAAAAATGTTAAGTAAAGTAGCAAGGAATCTTGAATTGCCACTTAAAGAAGTCAAAAAGACCGATTTTGAAAGAGCACTAATTGCTACAGATGGGATAATGTTGGAAGATCAATTTAGGATGGCACCAGAAATTGGAGCAATTGTATCGAAAGTATTTTATGAAGAGCTTTTCCATAAAAAGTTAAAGACGGCTAGGGGTGATGCTGATGAAAAATTGTTGAGCTTTGCTAAACCTTGGAATAAAGTCGTAAGTTGGATTGACACAAGCGATAAGAATATATTAGAGAACAATGAGAATAAAAAGATTTCTAATGCCTTTGAAGTGGATCTTATTTGTAAGTTATTGATCAATTTGTTCAAAAATAATGAGGGTATCTATGAGTTAATGGATACATGGTTAAAGGTAGATAATGGTAATCCTCCAATTGGAATAATCACAGGTTATGCTGGTCAAGTAGCAGCAATAAACACGAAATTTGATACTAATCCGGAAATGTCTAGGTTAAAAAAATATGTACGAGTTGATACCATTGATGCTTATCAAGGTTCTGAAAATAGAATCATTATTCTGAGTTTAGTTAGACATAACGCAGAGTTAAAAACAGGTTTTATGAATGATATATCTCGCATAAATGTAGCTATATCAAGAGCAAAAGAACGCTTGATATTTATTGGAGCTGCAAAAATGTGGGAGTCTGAAAATAATACAGATCCACTAGCAAAAATTTATAGAATAATTGATAACAAGAGAACTGAAGTTGACCCAGAGCGACCTAATGGTTACCAAATTCTGAATAGTAAAGATATTTAAATAGGTGTATGTTATGAGTTTAATGATTAATGATGTAAACACATCTATTTTATTTGATGTTATTACAATTTTGGTACCAGTTAAAAAATTTAAAATAGATTTTGAATTTACTACAAAAACTACTGTGCCTGCTATAATTGAAACAACAATTAATCTAGCAGGAATTTTAGGTGAAGTTAATAGAGATGAAATAATAACTTATTTTGGATTAAATAGTAGAGAATGTGATGTTCTTATTAATGATACTATAAAAACAGGATATGTATCTTTTAATAGTGAAGGAAGTCTGTCAGTCACTAGTAAGTATCATGAATCTAAAAAAAATATTCATAATCGAATTTTATTAGATGAATTTGAAAACCATTTTGGAAATTTATTTATTGACTGTGTGACTTATTCTATTCACGCAATTGATAGAGACAATAGTTTCCTTACAAGAGGCCTTAAAGTACTTGATATAGAAGTTAAGGATGTTATTCCACAGGATATATTTGTTGAACAATTTCAACGTTATAAAGACTCTGTTAATCGTGCTGTATTACAAAGTGGGGCATCACGCATTTATAAAATAAATAGGTGTGAGTACGATAGAATAGAATACCTTCCAGTTTCTATAAGTTTTTCTTTAAAACATGATATGGATGGTTCAAAAGTTAAAGTTGATTGTGATCTAAATGATTCAAATTCTTATGCCAATAGATTAGTCAAAACTAGTGGTTTAATGCTTAAAGTTATTGATTATCTAGGTAATAGACAATCACCGAGTGCAAGTATGAATATTGAGTCTTTTATAAATTATTTTAAAGATGATTTTTTGAAAGAATATATGTATAAAGATGGGTTTAATTTTAATAGTTATGCTAATGATATGCTTAACAATAATATAAAATCTAGCCCAGATGAATTATCAATAATAGGGCCTATATATCTTGAAAGAAATATAAAATTATTTCAAGAATATATTTCTGATATAGATTTTGATGAAGAAGGTAATAATAAACCTTTTATATGGAAACCAAGTAATGAAGATTTTTGGGGTGCAAGTAAGGATTTAAAATATTTTAATGATTTAGTTGAAAAACTAAGTGAGCAGGATAATGTTGAATTGTCTTTATGCTTGCCAAATATTGAGAGAAGAGATAAAAAAGATTATAAAAATAGATTTAAAAACTTTTTAAGTTCTGTTTATTTATTTGATTTCGAAAGTAAAATTAATAAAGAACTTACGGATGTTGAGATATTGTTGTTCGATGGAAATAGTAAATTTGCTATGGTTCAATATAGTTATTATGATGAAAAACTAAATGGTGGTCTTCCAGTTAAAATTGGATATTTGTCAAGAAATAAAGAAAAGGTGGACAGAATTATTAATTTCTTGAAAAAAAACTATAATGAGATATCTGGAATTGAAAAAATAATACCAGAAAGCCAAAATAAAGATAGCTTAGACTATATTTCTAGTTTCTTTATTTAATTAATTAGGCTGGTTTAAATGTGTATTTAAACCAGTCTATATAGTTATTTTGTATAAATATAAATTATTTGAAATATTCAAACACAATTTAAAGAAAATTCCTGCTTAAGGTTTATCCTTGCAGTTAAAGGCTGTAAGGGGAGTTATGCATTTTATGTTGATAATTTATTTCCAGCAAAAGCCAAAAGATACTTTAAATTGGATCCTCAGCTAAAAAATCTATAATTAGGAAATCAATAAATGAAGAGTAGGGATTGAACATGTATTTGGCAGTTTGAAGAGGTTTAAAATCCTTGCTGAATGTTATTGCAATCGCGGCAACAGATTGGCTTGAGATTCAATTTGATTGCTGGAATCTCCAATTTGGAACTGAGTGAAAAATGATTTATGAATTAGGGCTTGTTGAGAATTAACAAAGATTAGTATTCAAGCGTAATCATATCGCATATTTCTTATTAATTTGTAACAAAATATAAGGCGATATTTGGGCGCCAATTACGTTTAAGTAATTGAATATTTTTGTAATACTTTACATTGACATCGTAGAGGTCAGCAGTTCGAGTCTGCTTATACCTACCAAGATTCTAAACGTTATGTTATAAGGGTTTTAAGCGAAAACAGTAGCTTAAAGCCCTTTTTTAATGCCTTGAGTAAAGTGAGCCGTTATCCGCACTATCTGCAAAACCCGTATTTTATGCAGTTATTGCCGTTAAATTTACGTCAAGTTTACGTCAAGAATTTTGGAAATTACGTCATGAAATTACCCAAGCCCAGAAAGCGCGGTTCGGCCTACTACATTGAACTAATGATCAATGGAAAACGTTCTTCAGCAACTCGTGATACCGCAAAAGAATGTGAGCAAGGGGTAGCTCAAAAGATGCTTGAAGCGAAGGTTAATCAGATGGCGGAAGACTTGAGCATAAAACAGTACTATCCCTTCAAAACACTTTTTCATAAATACTATGATGAGCATGGCCGTAAACTTCGCGGATCCAAATACGTCAAAGAACAATTAGCGCCGTTTGATGAAAAGTTTGGTGTACTGGCAGATATGTCTATTCATGACATTTAGCTTAAATATTTCAGCTCAAAGTGCCGCAAATTAATAAATTGATTGAAGTGCTGCACTTGCGTTGTACTCGGCTGGAATAGGCTGATCAGCCACAGGCAGATTCGCAGTGTAGGTTCAGTCAATTTTTTATCACGCACAGCGCTTGCTTCATGCTAGATGACATCTTCTAGGGTTTGCGCATCGTAAGATGTTGCTGATGCTGATATGCCTTAAAGAAGAAAGGTAAGAGCAGATAGATCTGTATAAATGTTTGGGCCTGCAGCATTTCGGCTTGTATGACTTTTTTACGTTGGTCACTACGGCGCTCGCTGGCGAACTTAAGGTTTTTTGGCATGGACTTTTATTATTTTTATAATCAGTCTTCATGATAAAAGTAAATTGTTGATCCTAACCGTTTGATCAAAAACCTGGGAATAAACTGCAGGATTTTTGTTGGAAAAGTCGCAATTTTGATAGGGCTAAGTGCAGAATTAAAACGGATTAAAGCTCTTAATGATATGAAAAATAATAGTTTTTATTTCAAAAAATCTCTAGGGTTTTCGGTTATATTGAATTATTTCAATAGTACATCTTCAGATTGTAGATAAGGCCTTACCAGATACAAAGACTGCATCGGGTAAGTAGTTTAATTAATGGCTACTCGATTTGACCATAACTTTATTCTGATACATCTTTGCATCTGCTTCTTTGATAGCTTCAGCTAACCCAAAGGTTGGATTACGCATTGCAAAGCCAATTGCAGCACTAATTCCAACTTTTGTAAAAGTATTTTGAATTCTTGATGCAAGCTTCTTCGCATGCTCTAAGTTAGTTTCAATGGTCATCACAGCAAACTCATCACCCCCTAAGCGAGCGATAATATCATTACTACGTACCGTGTTTTTGAGAGCTAAAGCCATTCTTTGAATGAGCTCATCACCTGCAGCATGACCCAGAGTATCATTTGTGATCTTAAGATCATTAAGGTCTATCATAAGAATAGCAGTAGGGTGACCATAACGCTTACAGCGCTCTTCCTCTTTGATAATAAGCTCATCCCAAGCACGACGGTTGAAAAGTCCAGTCATTGGGTCGGACATTGCTTCTATTTCAAAACGCTCAGCTTTACGTATGTACTCAGCAGCTTTCATATCAGCTTGAATCGTATAACTGAGTACCTTTGCTATCAACTCGAATAATGGAGCATCTTCAACAAGAATTTTAGGTTGAGGTTCGGGATCAATTGCACATAGAGTGCCAAAAAGAGAGCCATCTTCTTTATACAGAGGTTGGCCGATATAGGCTTTAATTGAGACTAGGTGATTTATAGGTGCATCTGCGTAAACTTGAATATCAGGTGAATAGGGAGCAATACGAGGCATATTACTTTGTACCATGTGTGAGCAGAATGAGTCTGCCCAATGAAATACTTGTCCGGGCTTAACGTTATAGCCATTATCTTCACTCAATAATACAATCCAGTCGTCACCCTCAGTACGAGTAATCATCCACAATTTGAAGCCAAAGCGTTGAGATAAGAATTTTAAAATGGCTTGGCCAGCTTCTTCAAAGTTATTAAAGTTAATATTATTCATGAAGTGAACCTACTGCAACAGTAAGAATATATATGCGAAATACCCAATATATGAGTAATTCTTATAAACGGGAGCCTAAAATAGGTATTATATAGAAATGTGTGAAATTTATACTAAAAATAATACTTAAAGAAATTTATTTTTATAATGAAATTTAAAATTAGCCTGCGGTTAGAAATACCAAGATGTAATTTTCTTATTACTTATGAAAAAATGCAATCACTGCCATTATAGCTGCGATATTCATAAGTATTAGAAATATATAAAAAGTCATAATGAATCGAAGCTACCAAAAAATTTTCAAAATTATAGTTCTAAAGAAGCATTTTAAATGTATCTTAATTATTAACAACGAAAGGAAATTGTAAAGTCGAAAGGAAAAGTGTCTAACCCTTTATATTATAATAATATTTATATTAATTTAGTGATTTATCCAAATCATTCAACAGTTTATCTTCATTGTACGCATTGGGGGGGACAATCTTATAAGAGCTGGTATATAGTTTCCTTTAAATTTTTTGGGATAAGCTTCACATATAAGAAAAAATATAAAGTTTATTGTTATTTAACTTTGAATTATATAGAGAATCTTATAAAAGAGAACTCGTACATATCGGATTGTTTAATATGAACTTAGAAAAATAAGAGATTAAAATCATGTCATCGTTTCTAATAATTATAGGATTTATATGATGTTTTACAGGGATAATTTTTAGACCACATATTTCCCATAAAAAGGTCAAGAATTATATGGCTGCAAAAGCTGCTGGCTTCTTATGTATGTTACCAGGAGTATTTCTATTTTGTCTTAGATCTTATTTAACATAAATCCCCACGCTAGGGGGACTCGATTCTAGTCTTAAAAAACTTCGTAATTACATACTTCTATTCTTGAAATAAAATCGAGAGGCATTGTCAGTCTCTCAGCTGTAATAGTTTCAAAATGAACCCAGATAGCAGCATCTCTATTCTCAAAACTAATACTTACAAGTTTAACTAAGTCGTAAGGTTCAACATTATGGGTCAAGATAATATTATAGAGGTGATCTGAGCGTACGTACGAAATAAGCATTTGATGGATAGTTAATTGCTCTTTACTGCTTAACTCACTGTAATTACTTAGTTCTGGTAAATCATTTTGAATATTCACTTCAATCCTTAACAATCTTAAATTTTCTGTAGAAAACGGCGATTTTATCAATTTAGACAACGCTGAATATATTGGCTTTTGTTAATTCTTTCTAAATCTTGTTCTCGCTCGATAAACATAGCGTATACAGTTAACTACCTGACCTACAAATATACATTGGTTGTTTAACTCAATAATATTTGGCTTGAACTCTGGACTTAGAGCCTGAAGATATCTTTTTCCATTTGTCTCAATAACTAATTTTTGAAAGTAGCATCATCACCGTAACGAACCATAATAATGTCATCAGATTGCATGTCTCCGTAATAAGCATCCGGATCAACTGAACTGCTCCCAGTATCCTAGACATAAGACAGCCTCATTTTGAAACTGTTTCCAATGGTTTTAGAGTCCTCATCTCAGATTTTATTCATAAAGCACATATATTTTATATTGCGAATATGCGTATATTCATATATAAAACTATAAAACTATAAAACTATGATTCATTGATAAGAGGGAAGCTCATGAATCAAATGCCAAAAGTCCAAATTTATCATAACCCGGCCTGTGGCACCTCACGCAATACGCTGGCGTTAATTCGCAATGCGGGAATTGAGCCGGAAGTGATCGAATATCTGCTTACGCCACCCTCGAAAGATCAGCTGGTCAACATGATTCGGGATGCCGGTTTGACGGTTCGTGAAGTGCTCCGTAAAAATGTCGATCCCTACACCGAGCTGAATCTGGATGATGCCGGCTGGAGCGATGAGAAACTGCTGGATGCCATGCTGCAACATCCGATCCTGATCAATCGCCCGTTGGTGGTTACCGAGTTTGGAACCCGATTATGCCGTCCATCGGAAGTGGTACTGGATATTCTGCCTTTGCCACAATTAAAAGCCTTTGCCAAAGAAGACGGTGAAATCATCGTGGATGAACAGGGCAATCGGGTAAAATAAAGTGTCCCCCCATGCGAAAAAGCTTCAACTTGATTGGAGCTTTTTTATCTGAAAAACACATTGACGATGATCTATATCGGAAAAAGCGGGAAATTGTTCAAGCGAGCGCTTTCTGGTAGGCATATTCTGATCTGGATATCATTTTTGACAGGTCATCTTTACCATATATATGGATATGTGTATATTTGCATAAAAAATGGGAGCAATTATGGACCACGTTCAGTTTTTTAAATGTTTATCTGATGAAACACGTCTCAGTATTGTCCTGCTAATTGCACAAAACAAAGAGCAATGCGTCTGTGATCTGACCGATAAACTGCAGTTAAGCCAGCCGAAAATTTCACGTCATCTGGCCTTGTTACGTTCTTGTGGTTTACTCAACGATCGCCGGCAAAGCCAGTGGGTGTACTACAGCATTAATCAGCAATTGCCGGCCTGGTGTTTTGAAATTCTGGACGTGCTAAAAGCTAGTGAGGTTCCGGTTTTATTTGATTCTTCCGCTCTATCGATTCAGAGCCATTGCGAGTAAGTTTTCATGAAATTTTTGTTTTTATGTACGGGGAACAGTTGCCGCAGCATTCTCTCTGAAGTGTTGTTCAATAGCCGTGCGCCAGAAGGCTGGGTCGCTTACAGTGCCGGCAGCAAACCTTCCGGTCAGGTGCATCCCTTGACGCTTGAAACCCTGCACAATCTGGGCTTGTCGACTGAAGGCTTATCCAGCAAAAGCATTGATGCCTGTGAACAGTATCAGCTAGACGTGGTGATTACCGTCTGTGATGCGGCAGCACAGGAAGCGTGTCCTCTTTATCTTGGCGGAGCGATCAAGGCGCACTGGGGCCTGTCTGATCCGTCCCATTTAGAGGTGGATAAAGAAGAAAAAATGAAAGCCTTTATGAGCACTGTTGAACATATCAATCGTCGCCTGGATGCTTTGTTTAAACTTAACGTAAATGAGCTTTCTCGCTCGCAATTGATTGCAGCGATTAATCAAATTTCGAATGTTGAGTAAGTCACATGTCTGAAAAACGCATGTCCTTTTTAGATCGCAACCTGACGCTCTGGATTTTTATTGCCATGGCGTTAGGCATCGCCATAGGAAACTTTTTTCCTCAAGCATCGGTTGCTCTGGATCAATTCAGTATTAATTCAGTCAATATTCCAATCGCGATTGGTCTGATTCTGATGATGTATCCACCCCTGGCAAAAGTGGATTATGCGACCTTGCCGCAAGTGTTTAAGGATAAGAAAACCCTGACGCTATCTTTAATTCAAAACTGGTTGATTGCTCCGGTACTGATGTTTGCGTTGGCTGTGATTTCTTTGCATAGCTATCCAGAGTATATGACAGGCGTGATCCTGATTGGTTTAGCTCGATGTATCGCCATGGTACTGGTGTGGAATGGTCTGGCCTGTGGTGATAACCAATATGTTGCAGCATTGGTGGCGTTTAACAGTATTTTCCAGATTTTATTCTTCAGTACCTATGCCTGGTTATTCCTGACCTTCCTTCCGCCATATTTTGGTATTGAAGCTCAAGTGATCAATCTTAGCTTCTGGACCATTACCCATGCTGTTCTGGTTTATCTTGGAATTCCGTTCTTATTGGGTTTCTTAACGCGCTTAATTTTGGTGAAACAAAAAGGCGTAGAATGGTATCAAAACAAGTTCATTCCAAAAATCAGCCCGCTGAGTTTGATGGCTTTGCTGTTTACGATTTTGGCGATGTTTAGCTTAAAAGGGGGGGATGTCGTAAGTCTTCCACTGGAAGTTTTACGCATCGCGATTCCTTTAATCATTTACTTTGTGGCCATGTTCTTTATTAGCTTCTTTATGAGTAAATGGATGGGCAATGATTATCCAAAAACTGCTGCAATCTCATTTACTGCGGCTGGAAATAATTTTGAATTATCACTTGCAGTCGCTATTGCAACTTTTGGTATCGCTTCGCCAGTTGCTTTTACCACGATTATTGGGCCATTGGTTGAAGTACCTGTGTTAATTGCTTTAGTGAGTGTTTCACTGTGGCTAAGAAAGAAATATTTTAAAGAGGCTTGATCCGATGAACCTGCCTAACGTAGATCCAAATCTTATTGAACAACCCACCTTTGAAAAAGTCCAAGCCAAAGAACTAGCTCATCCTCCTCGGATTTTACTGCTCTATGGGTCTAATCGGGAACGTTCTTACAGTCGCCTTGCAGTTCTTGAAGCTGGTCGAATCCTTGAATATTTTGGTGCAGAAGTAAAAATCTTCCATCCGAAAGGGCTACCTTTACCGGAAGATGCTGATACTGAACATCCAAAAGTAAAAGAACTGCATGAGCTTCTGGCATGGGCTGAAGGTATGGTGTGGTGTTCACCGGAACGCCATGGTTCTATGAGTTCCATCTTTAAATCCCAGATTGACTGGATTCCTCTGGCAGGGGGTGCAATTCGTGCCACTCAGGGAAAAACCCTTGCCTTGATGCAAGTCAGTGGGGGATCACAGTCCTTTAATAGTCTGAACCAGATGCGTGTTTTGGGGCGTTGGATGCGGATGATCACGATTCCAAATCAGTCTTCAATTCCAAAAGCATTCCTGGAATTTGAAGAAGATGGACGAATGAAGCCATCAGCATTCTATGACCGGATTGTCGATGTGATGGAAGAACTGTATAAGTTTACTTTACTAACCCGTGGGCAAAATGCTTATTTGACCAACCGTTATTCGGAACGCAAGGAATCGGCTGAAGAGCTTTCCAAACGGGTAAATCAGCGTAGTTTATAAATTCTAGGTGATCAGAGAGACTGAAAAGTATCTTGAGCAATGGAAGGCTAATTTAAACGCTTGAAAATTTTATGAAATACGCCCAGTCTGATAAGCAGGCTGGGTTTTTATTTGATGACAATAAAGAAGGGGGGAAATATTTTGGCTCAATTACAAGCTGAAGTTGATGTGATCATCATCGGTGGTGGACAGGCCGGTTTGTCCACGGCTTATTTCTTAAGGCGTAAAAACATTCCGTTTATCATCCTGGATGATCAGCCTCAGCCTGGAGGTGCCTGGCAGCATGCCTGGGAGTCCTTGCGCCTTTTCTCCCCGAATAGCTGGAGTTCGCTGTCAGGCTGGATGATGCCGGCGACCGAACAGACCTATCCGACCCGCAATGAGGTGATCGATTATTTGACCGCCTATGAGCAGCGCTATCACTTTCCTGTAGTTCGTCCGGTGCGTGTGGAACGCGTGGAAAGTAAGGGCCAGTATTTAGAGGTTTATGCCGGGGAACAATCCTGGAAAGCCAAAGCTGTGGTAAGCGCTACAGGGACATGGAGCCAACCATTTATTCCCGAGGATGCCGGCCGTGAGCATTTTCAGGGCGTACAACTGCATTCCGCAGATTATAAAAATGCTGAGTTATTTAAAACCAAGAAAGTCATGGTGGTGGGTGGCGGTAACTCTGGTGCACAAATCTTGGCAGAAGTATCTCAGGTGGCCGAAACGCTTTGGATCACCCAGACACCGCCGCAGTTTCTGGCAGATGATGTCGATGGCCGTGTCCTGTTCTTAAGGGCGACTGAGCGCCTGAAAGCCCAGCAGGAAGGTAGAAAGATTGAGCAGCCCATTGGGGGGTTGGGTGATATTGTCATGATTGATTCAGTTAAAGATGCACGTGAGCGAGGCATTTTGCAGAGCAGGCGTCCATTTTCAGCTTTTACAGAACATGGCGTGATTTGGGAAGATGGCAGCACAGCGCATGTGGATGTGGTGATCTGGTGTACAGGATTTAAGGCGGCGCTGAATCACCTCAGCAGCCTCGGAATTATCCAGCCGGACCAGACCATTGCGGTTCAGAATGGCCGCTCTGTTCAGGTACCAAATTTATGGCTGGTGGGCTATGGAGAATGGACCGGTGCTGCTTCGGCCACGCTGGTCGGGGTTTCCCGGACAGCTCGGGCAGTAGCGGAAGACATCGCTGCATTTTTGGCCTGAGAGGATTTGATCCTGATTCAGTCGAGTGGATTGAGTGAATAGTATCTGTCTGCAACGAGCGTCATACCCGATGGTCTGATGCTCGTGATGATACGCTTGCATTGACGTTCGAATTTAATCAGGTAACTTATGCCCACAATGTGGACAGAAGAAATATTTGTTTTTTTCCTGCTCGAGTTGTTCTTTCTTACGCTCATGAATAAGTTCTAACAGGATATCCTGCATTTGTTCTTTGCTCAGTCCGACTTCTTTACGTAAAATTTCAATTTTTTCTTGATCTTCAATTAAGTCAATTTCTGCATCATCGAGCAGTTCACGAAATCTTAATTCCAGTTTGTGCTTGCGCTGTCTCAGCTCATTGGCCAGACCATTTGCCAGAATACCCGCAGGAAGCGCTGCCAGACCCACCCCTAAAATAGTAATTAAAGCCCCTAGAAAGCGGCCTAAGGGGGTGATTGGTGTCACATCGCCATAGCCGACCGTGGTCAGTGTCACCACTGCCCACCACATGGATGCAGGGATGGAGCTAAAGACTTCTGGTTGAGCCTTATTTTCAACCACATATACTCCAGCCGCCGCGATGATGATCATGATCAGCAGGATAAAAATAACCGCCTGAAATGAGCCCTTTTCGCGCTTGATCACCCGCAATAAAATCTGCAGGGAGACGAAATAACGGGTTAATTTGAGTAATCTGAATAATCGAAGGATTCGCAGGAAGCGTAAATCGAGATGCACAAAGAAGTTAATATAGGCCGGGAGAATCGCCAACAGGTCAATAATGGCACCGCCACTACGGATCCATAACCATCGGTTTTTCCATGCACCTTCAAAAGGGTCTTTTTCCGCAATGGCCCAAAATCTTAATAAATATTCCAGGGTAAAAATAAAGATCGAGAATAATTCAAAGGCATCAAACAGCAGCTGATAGGATTGATAGAGGTCATTGATTGATTCAAGTAAAACGGCAGCAGTATTCCCAATAATCAATATAATCAGAAATATATTGATGACGCGACTTAAGATGCTTTCGTGTTCTTCATTATGCAAATTGTCATAAATAAATCTGCGAAGCTTATACCAGGCCTTGAATTCCATAACAGTGCATTACGGTGCGATAAGATGCTTTGAGTTTAGCGCAAGCCCGGCCATCGAAAGGAAATTTTTAAAAAATTAATCAGAACTGTGGGGTGGTGATTATCCTGGATTTTTAGGGCTAAAGCGAGTGTGCACGACTCTAAAATCCCCAAAGCATTCTGGTAAATCTCACTACGGAATACTTGAACGATACCGATACAATACTGCTTCAACAAATACCCTGTTGTCTTTGGCAGTTACTCAAACAGTACTTGCTCGTCCGGGCAACAGATCCTTAATCTGTTCCCACTGATCATTTCTTAATGCATAGCGTTTAGTCATGAAAAAATAATGAGGACAGATTAGATTTTTTTAAGCTAATTGGTGACAGGCCTAGTTGCATCAAGTGATCTTTTTTCTCTGGCATTTTTGTTTTCATAGAGGGGTCTTATTATTTTTATACCTGTTTCTATGCTAAAAATTAAAAGTGCGTTGTGATCGCCTGATTATAAACTTGAGAATACAGAGAAGGTTTTTGTTGAAGAAAAAGTTATTTGTATAAACAAAGGAAGTGATTTGAATTGGTGATATCTTTATTGGATGTTGAAAAGTAAGAATTTTTATTTCAAAAAATCTCTAGGGTTTTCGATTGTATTGAATTGATTTCAATGCGAAGCCCATAGGGCTGTCGGGCATTGAAAGAGAGCTGATAGCCATACTGTTTTAACAGGTTAGCGGTCAATGCCAGTCCCAGACCATGGCCGTGCTGCTGAGCAGATTTGCGCCAGAAGCGCTGTCCTAAATGTTGAATATCTTCGGCTGTAAGTTGTTGCCCATCATCTTCAATCACCAGGCCATCAGACTGCATGGAAATCCAGATATGGGCAGCCTGTGCATGTAGCAGGGCATTTTCAAGCAGATTTTTCAGTACGGTATACAGCACAAATTCAGGCAGCTGAATTTCGCCCAAGTTGTCCCAGTTTACCTGTATTTTTTCATTCATTTCTGGATAGCGTGTACCTAAGTCTGCAAGAACTTTCTCAAGTGTGGGGCGAAGCCAGATGGTCTCAGTCATTTCCTGGACACTGTTTTCTGATTGGGTCAGTAATAAAAGCTGTTCGAGTAACAGCGTATAACGTCGGATACTCTCATTGGCCTGCTGCAAATTGTGCTGAATGGATTCAGGCAGGTTCTGCTGTTGACCGATCAGCTGGGCCAGTTGTACATGGGTTTTAATTGCGGTCAGGGGACTGCGTAACTCATGTGCAGCATAGGCACTAAAGGCCTTCTCCTGCTGCAGACTGTCATTAATTTTCTGAATCAACTGCGTGGAATTGTTGACAAAAGGCTGTACTTCCTGAGGGATGCTTGCAGGCTTGAGCTGCATTAAAAAATCTGCCGCATCTGAATAGCTAAGGTTTTTCTGGTTCAGGTATTGACTGAGCTGATCTAAAGACCGGAACTGTCGGCGGATAATAAAAACGATCAGGGCAATACAGATCAGCAGTGAGAAGACCAAGGGAACCAGTACGGACTGCAAAATCTGCTGTAGTAAGGTATCCCTCAAGAACATGCGTTCTGCTGCCACCACCTGAATATCGCCACGACGCAGGACATAACTGCGCCATTCCGTATCACCTTGCTGCCAAGTACTGAATCCTTCTGGTCGCTGGCTTAAATTTTGGGGGGCACCGCGTGTTTTGGCAATCACCTGATTGCCTAACGAGAGGTCAGAGCTAAAAAGAGAGACTTCACAGGCAATTAACTGGTTTGCATCATCATTCTTGGCTAATTTGGATAATGTTGCATCCCCCAGACTATCCAGTGGTAACTGCTGAATCAGCCGGGCAACCATTTGTGCAGATGCCGATAAGCGTTGATCCAGTGTGTCTTGTAAGCGTTGTTTCAGGTCAATATACAGCCATGAAAATACTGCACTCCACAGCACAATAAACACGGCCAAAAGGCTCATGACCAAACGCCATTTCAAGCTGTGACTAAACATGACGCTGCTCAAACGGTTTGAAAATATATCCCACACCACGAATGGTCTGAATTAAATCTGGATGCAGTTTTTGTCTCAGGTGATAAATGTGTACATTCAGGGCATTGCTCTCTATAGAGTCCTGAAAACCATAGAGCTTGTCAATAAGCTGTTCATTTTTCAGGATCTGGTTGGGGTGGCTCATCAGGGTTTCCAGCAGGCTGAATTCACGGCGAGATAAATTCACGGTCTGGTCTTGATAGATCACAGTCTGGGTATCCCGGTTGAGAACCAGTTCATCAAATTGCAGGGTATTGGAGGCAAAGCCGCGGTGGCGACGGGTGAGGGCATGAATCCGGGCAATCAGTTCCTCCAGTTCAAAGGGTTTGGTCAGATAGTCATCGGCACCGGCATTCAGGGCCTGAACACACTGATCGGTCCGCAGCCGCGCCGTCAATACCAGTACCGGGAGATCAATCTGGTCGCGCCGCCAGCTGTGCAGCAAGTCCAGGCCATCCTGATCCGGCAGGCCTAAATCCAGTAAACACAAATCGACTGCACTATGCCGGATAAAATAATCTGCAGCACGTGCGTGACTGACATGCTCCACTGAAATATTCAGATAGTTCAGAGCAGCACAAATGCTCTGTGCGATATAGGGATCATCCTCAACCAATACAATAAACATAGAACATCCTGATCAAACTGCCATTATTTTATAAATGATTTGCGCTGTTAATATTGCCTTAATTTTAGTTTTTCAATAATGCAGTCCTAACAGGAGGAGATCAGCTGGATGTTGAAGTGGATATTGGGTGCCGTGATCGGCGGTGGAATCATGACGGGAACTGCACATGCAGACTTTTTACCACCAGATCAGGCATTTCAGTTTCAGGTGGTTTCTACAAGCCAGGATCAGGCAGAGCTTAGCTGGAAAATCGCAGATGGCTATTACTTGTATCATGACCAGCTTAAAGTGTCTCATCAGCAGACCCCAGTCAAGTTGGCACTGCCCAAACCCGAAGACAAAGATGACCCCAATTTCGGTTTGACCCAGGTCCATTATGGGCAAGTCAAAACCAATATGAAGGTTCAGCCCAACCAGAAGTTTGTGGTGCAGTGGCAGGGCTGTGCAGAAAGCGGTTTATGTTATCCGGTACAACGCACCACAGTAAAAACTGATGCAGATGGTTTATTTCCAGCGCAAAACTTGAGCAAAACCCCAAAACTGCTGACCAGCACTGTACCGCCAGAAGCAAACGAAAAAATTCTAACTGCTCAGAAAGATGAGCTCCAAGCTATAGAGCAAACTCCAAGTACAGATAAAGCATTGACCGAAGAAAAGGTAGAGGAAATACAAGTCGCTGCAGTTTCTGAACCTGTGGTGCAGCCTGAGGTGGAATTAACAGAGAAAAATGACCAGCTCATTGCAGACCCTAAAAATCAAACTTCGTCAGCAGGCATGAATAGCCAGTGGAACAATGACCAGTATTTTTTAAGTCTGCTGTCAGAACAAGGTCTGTTAATTAATGCCCTGATTTTTCTCGGGCTTGGCATTCTGCTGGCATTTTTACCATGTTCTTTACCTTTAATTCCAATTTTAACGGGAATTCTGGTTCAGCAGCACCGGGGCTACCGTGCGGCACTGATTGCACTGGTTTTCGTTTTGGGTATGGCACTGGTCTATGCGGTCATGGGACTTGCTGTGGCACAGCTCGGTTACAGTTTTCAGCGCTGGTTTCAAAGTCCGGTATTCATCAGTATTTTCAGCATTCTGTTTGTTTTGTTCGCACTTAATCTGTTCGGAGCATTTCAGCTGTCCTTACCCCAAGGCATGTTGCAGCGTCTGGATCAATGGCAGCAAAAGCAGAAGGGTGGCACGCTGATTGGTGCCGGTCTTATGGGCATGATCGCGGCACTGATTGTCGGGCCATGTATGAGTGCACCGTTGGCCGGTGCCTTAATCTATGTGTCTCAGCTTAATCAACCAATGCTGGGAGCCAGTTATCTGTTCGTCTTAGGCCTTGGGCTGGGCTTGCCACTATTTATTGCTGCCGTATTTGGGTCCCATCTTTTACCCAAGCCTGGTATCTGGATGGATCGCCTGAAGTTTAGTTTTGGCTTTGTCATGCTGGCGCTGGCCTTGTATTTCGCCCGTCCACTATTGCCCGGCATTTTATACCTGAGCCTTTTGGGTGTGGTACTGATCACCTGTTCAGGCTACTTCTTGTTCAAGATGCTGCCTCATGTGCATCGGTCTGTATCGAAAATAGTCCTGATGCTGCTCAGTGGTTTACTGGTCTATGCAGGAGGCATGCAGCTCTATCATGTCTGGAGTCAGGTACAGGTCGCCCATGTGAAATCACGGCTTGAATGGCAGAGAGTCAGTACAGCCGCACAATTGCAACAGGTTTTAGCCAAACATCCTGCACAGCCGGTGGTGATTGATGTCTATGCAGACTGGTGTGTGGCCTGTCAACCGATTGAAAAGGAAGTGATTCCACGTAGTGATGTCCAAGCGGCTTTACAAAATGTGGTTCGTATCAAATTAGACCTGACCCACTATCATCCAAGTCAGGATGAGCTGCTAAAAGAATGGCAAATCCTCGGACCACCCACCTTCATATTTCTAAATGCAGCGCATCAGGAACAGCGAGACTTGCGTTTAACCGGAAGTTTTAGCGCGACACATTTACTAGGCACATTGCAGTAACTGCAAGGGGAGCAACCATGATGATTTCCAGTGATGCGCTGCATCTGGGACCTTTGATGTTGCCCTGGACACTCATAATTGTTGCCACTGGCTTGATGCTGTTATCTGCTGTTTTGTTTGGATTAGCCAGAAAGTATTCATGGTCTAAACAACTGCTTGGACAAAGTCAGGATTTGCTCTGGAGCAGTTTTTTGCTGGGGATGCTGGGTGCACGTCTTGTTTTCGTTCTGCTCAATGCCGAGCTGTATTTTGCAGCACCCATCAACATACTGAAAATCCAGGACAAAGGTTTCCATTTATGGGGAGGGGTGCTGATTGGTGCTTTGTGGTATCTCATTCGCAACAGACAGTTGCAGACCCGATTCAAAGCCATCTTGTTGATCATCTTTGTACTCTGGATCGGGCTTGGACTCGCGTTCAAATCCAGTCTAAAAACTGAAGCAGCGTTTCCTGATCTAGCCTTTGCTGGACTAGAACAGGAGCGTCTGGGTACAGACAAGGTTTCACTCAGCCAATTCATTGGCCAGCCCACGGTAATTAATTTGTGGGCGAGCTGGTGTCCGCCGTGTCACCGTGAAATGCCGGTGTTGGCTAAAGCAGCCAAGCAGCATCCTCAAGTGAATTTTGTCATGCTCAATCAGGGTGAGGAGGTAGCCACCGTAAATGCCTATTTAAGAAAACATCAGTTTCAATTTAAACATGTCCTGCTGGACCCATATGGTGAACTACCCCAGCAGCTGAATAGTTTCGGCCTGCCAACGACGCTGTTTTTTAATGCTCAAGGTCAGCTGGTCGAGCGGCATATGGGGGAACTCAGTCCGGCCATGTTGCAGCAATATTTAAACAAGATTTCAGATCAACCTTAAAAAACGGAAGGACGTAGTATGAATAAAATTAACCAGGTGCTTGGTGCAGGCATGTTTCTGATCATGAGCATGCACACGCAGGCAAATATTAAACAGAATATTGAAAAACAGGGTTTTGTGTTTGTAAAACAGATTCCGGCACCACAAGGAATGACCGGCTGGGTGGGGCATGAAGACCAGTATTCCAATACGGTATTTATCTCCAACGATGATAAATACTATATCAAGGGCGAACTGTTTGATGCACAAGGGAAAAGCCTTTCCAATGAGCAGATTGAAAAGCATATGAAAAAAGCGGTATTGGACGATGTATGGAAAACCCTGGAAAAATCGACCTGGATCCAGGATGGCAAGCCAGATGCACCACGGGTGGTCTATGTCTTTTCCGATCCGAATTGCCCATATTGCTATAAATTCTGGCAGGCGGCTCGGCCTTGGGTCGAATCAGGCAAGGTGCAGTTGCGTCATATTCAGGTCGGTGTGATCCGTGAAAAAAGCCGTGGCCAGGTGGCCACATTGTTAATGTCGAAAAATCCAGCAGCAGTTTTTAATGATATAAACAAGAATAAAGGCAAAAAGCAGCTCAAGAAAATGGAAAAGATTCCTGCCGAAATTGCTGCAAAAATTGATGCCAACCAGGCCCTAATGGGGAAATACGGCTTTTTCTCCACACCGTCGATGGCCTGGAAAAATAACCAGGGTGAATTTAAATCTACTCAAGGCCTGGCGATGGACGTCAAAGAAATTTTTGAACAATAATATTTTAACTACATGATAGAAAAGTAATTTTTACTTAAAACATCTATACATGATAGGAAGGCAGATTTACATTGGTGGATAGGCTAAGCATGAAGAGCAGATAAGAAATGTCAACTTTGGATCATCCACGGATACTGTTTGCTTTGGAATGAACCGCTCTGGCATGAAACCGGAGTGGTCTGACATTAATTGCATTGGGTTTTGTGATTAAAAAAACCAACCGGCTATTGTAATTAGTCGATCATCAACGTTATGCATAAAAAATAGCCTATGCACAGTGGATGGGGATTGCGGTGATTGTGTTTACATGTTGGTCAATATGGCCTCAATCCTACAATATCGATGGGGATTGGCATCCCTACGACCGGCGGAGTTTATCAATGGTTATTATACCCAGCATTCTGTATGGTTGTACTAAGCGGATTAATTCGCACAATACAGCTCGTACAGTTTTTGCATCAGGCTCAAGACCTCGGGATCACTCAGACGATAGAAAATCTGTTTACCCTCACGTCGGGTGCTGACCATGTCACCCTTACGTAGCACAGTCAGCTGTTGTGAAAGTGTGGGTTGATGAATGTCGGTAGATTCTTCAATTTCCTGAACATTCATTTCCCCATCGACTAGGACACATAAGATTTTCAGACGATCAGGATTGGCCAAAACTTTTAGGCATTGGCTGACGAAATCGACTTGAGAAAAATCAATTTTGGCATTTTCAGCAATCATATCCATAAATGTCCTCACAACTTTTGATGTAGCCCATGCAGTTTACATAATTTACCATAAAACTGCTTGATTAATATTTTTTATTATATAATATAAAAAAGTATATTGTATAGGGATTAATTCATCATGCATGACTTCCTCATCGCATTTATTGGCGGCTTAATGCTCGGGCTTTCCGTAGTTGGTTATCTTTACGTCAATGGCCGTATTGCAGGAATCAGTGGTTTGATTGGGCAAGTATTAAACTCAAAAACCATGTTTAAAACGCCTGCAATCTGGTTTTTATTAGGCTTGATCCTCACACCGTTTATTTATGGTCTGTTTGTACAACCTGAAATCGAATTGGACGCCAGCCCACTGATGATGATTGTGGCAGGTCTGCTGGTGGGCTTTGGGACACGCTTAGGTTCAGGCTGTACCAGTGGTCACGGAATTTGTGGCATCAGTCGCCTGTCTAAACGTTCTATCGTCGCCACCATGACTTTTATGTTTGCAGGTTTTGTCGCTGTTTATATTATCCGTCATATCACAGGAGCATTCTAAAATGAAAAATGTGTTTGCCTTTTTATTTGGTGCGCTGTTCTCTGTGGGATTGATGGTATCAGGCATGTCCAATCCGGAAAAAGTACTCGATTTCCTGGATCTGTTTGGCGATTGGGATGCCAGTCTGGCCTTTGTCATGATGGGCGCGATTGCGGTGGCCTTTATTCCCTTCCAGAAAGCATTACGTACGGCGCAACCGAAAACAGTATTTAATGAACCTATTGATTTACCTAAAAATAATCAGATAGATAAAAAACTGATCACGGGTGCGGTTTTATTTGGTGCAGGTTGGGGCATTGCCGGCATCTGTCCGGCGCCAAGTTTCACCTTGATCGGTTTGGGCCACTATCAAGTGCTCTATTTTATAGTAGCAATGCTGGTGGGTGTATGGATTCACCGTAAATGGTCAGGAGCTTAACGATGTCAAACTTACCTATAGTAAAAGATTTTTTTCACGAAGATACCAATACCTTCAGTTATGTTGTACGTGATCCGGCGACCAAAGCCTGCGCTATTATTGATAGCGTTCTGGATTATGATCCGGCATCGGCAAGGACCTCAACTGTTCATGCCGATAAGATTATTGCCTATATTAAAGAGCAGGATTTAACGGTTGAGTGGATTCTCGAAACCCATGTCCATGCTGATCATCTGACTGCAGCGCAATATCTTAAAGCTGAGTTAGGTGGCAAAATTGCCATGAGCCAGAAAATTAGTATTGTTCAGGAAACTTTTGGCGCGATTTATCATCTGGATATTAAACAATGGAATGCTCAGCAGCTCTTTGATTATTTATTTGAAGATCATGAGTCGTTCCAAATCGGAACATTGAAGGCCTATAACATTCCAACACCGGGACATACGCCTGCTTGTCTGAGTTATGTGATTGGGGATGCGGTTTTTGTGGGTGATACCCTGTTTATGCCAGATTATGGTACAGCACGTTGTGACTTTCCGCGAGGCAGCGCAGAACAGCTTTATGATTCGGTACAAAACCTGTTTCAGTTGCCAGAAGATACCCGGGTCTTTTTATGTCATGACTATTTGCCTGAAACACGTGAATCGTATGTGTGTGAATCTGATATCCAGACACAAAAGACACAGAATATTCATATTCATCAGGGAGTCAGCAAAGCTGAATTTGCTCAGATGCGAAATCAACGAGATTCAGGACTCAATATGCCTAAGCTGATTCTACCGGCGATTCAGATCAATATGAAAGCAGGGCAGTTTCCTGAGCCAGAAGAAAATGGTGTTTCTTACCTCAAGCTTCCTCTTAACTACTTCAAATAAGCTTGTGTCGTGATTCAACAAAAAGTTCAACCTTTATTGAATCACTTTTGTGGATAAGGGAGAGGGCGATGTGGGCATTAATACTTGAAGGGCTGGTTATCGGAGTGCTATTGGGTTTGACTGGTGCCGGTGGCGGTATTCTGGCTGTACCGGCACTGATGGCGAGTCAGGGTTGGACCGTGGCCCAAGCTGCGCCGGTGGGATTGCTTGCAGTCACGCTGTCCGCCTTGGTCGGAACGTTCGAGGGTTTGTTCAAGCGTATTGTGCGTTATCGTGCTGCGCTCTGGATCGCGCTGATCAGTATTCCTTCAGCCCGTTATGGCGTACATCTGGCTGATATCGTTTCTCCGGTCTGGCTAACGCTGGCTTTCAGTCTGGTGATGCTGATTGTGGCTTACCGGATCTTCTTTAATAAAGTCCATGATCATGGTAATGCACCGTGCAAGGTCAATCAAACCACCGGTCGTCTGATCTGGAATGTGAAAACGGCCTCCTTTCTGGCTGGTATTGGTGTAGTGGCAGGTTTATTAACGGGTCTGCTTGGCGTTGGGGGTGGTTTTGTTATTGTTCCAGCCCTGCGTAAATTCACCGATCTCGATATGCGCAGCATCGTGGCGACCTCTCTCATGATTATTTTCCTGATTGGTGGGGTCAGCATTTCTGCACACGTACTGGAGGGCTTTCAATATCCTGTTTCGGTCACACTGGCCTTTGTCCTGGCCTGTATTGTCGGGATGTTCATTGGACGCAGTCTGATGCATCGGATTGACAGTAACAAGGTACAGAAAATATTTGCCACAACCGTGGTTGGGGTAGCGATGTATTTAATCTATTCAGCGCTCATGGGCTAAAACAGACGATTAAGTACCTAAACTAAAGCGCTTTAATCTCCCTGAGCATCGTTTATACAAAATATAATTTTAATGGCCAAGGAAGAATGAAAATGATGAAAACTGCAGAGCAATTGATCCAGAATGCAAAAAGCCGGATTCAGGAAGTCAGCGTAAATGAACTGTTTGAAGCGATGCAAAACCATCAACCAATTGCTCAACCATTTTTATGTCAGCAACATGTCCATTCGATAAAGCAGAACAACTAATTTCACCAAATTGGTTCATCACGATATGTAATTTACAGCCATAAAACCAACCCATAGAACTTTTGCCACGTGATGCGATTTGGGCTAATGATTTATGGCATTGAATACGTTGATTTTTACAAACAGGTAGCGTTGTTGAATCAATCTATAAGTATTGTTTATCTTTGCCTTTCATCAAAGCTACATACAGGGCATGTAGTGCTAATTCATGCCTATTGATCAAGTGAATCATGCGTTGGCAGCAAGGCAAGTGCTTAAATAAAAAGCTTTTATCCAGCTTTAGCCATGTAAAAAAGGCTTTGAAATTATTGAAATGAGAACATTTGTACCAAATGGTGATAAAGCAGATTTCTGAAATTGTGAGCTGAGCATTTCTGATTCTTAGAGAATGATGACTTTGTTTGAGGAACTTCCAATAAGTTGCTTCAAATTTAAGAAAGAAATCATCAATTAAGCAGAATCGGTACTATTGAACATCAGGACTAGAGTTGTGAGTTTGGTTTGGTAACTCAACTGATGGCTCTAGTCCTCTTATTTTTCAAGTCAATTTCTTATCCGTGATTCGGGTTAAATTATTTAAATGATGATTCATTCTGTATTCAGATCTTCATAAATTTAAAGGATACTTATTAGGGGTATATTCTGTTTTAGACTTAATTCAGGATGCATAAATGAAGTACTCATTTATACAGCAGGCTTTCACTGGTCCCGTGGATATCGTAGGGGATATTCATGGTGAGATTGCCGCGCTGGAACAACTGATCCAGGTATTAGGTTATGACCGGAATGGTCATCATCCAGAACAGCGCAAACTAATTTTTGTCGGTGATCTATGTGACCGGGGGCAAGACAGTGTTGCGGTGATCAAACGCGTCAAACAGCTGGTAGATGAAGGCTATGCACAATGTGTGATGGGTAATCATGAATTGAACCTATTGACCGATACTTTGCGGGAAGGCAATGGCTGGTTTTTTGGTTCACCGCATCAGGATGATCTGAAACCTTTTGATTCGATCCAAGCCTCAATCAAAGATCGACAATGGATTCTGGATTTTTTAAATAGCTTACCGTTGGCCTTGGAGTCGGAGCAGCTGCGTGTTGTACATGCCTGTTGGCATCAAGGATCAATTGATCAATTACGCAATTCTGGTTTTACTTCGCTTGGCGAAGCCTATGCTGATTTCGTTCAACATACAGCGCTGGATCTGCAAGCCTTAGGTATTAATGAATTCATCCAGATAGAGCAGCAACGTTACCAACACCAGTTCAAAGACCCGGCTGCAACTTTACCTTTATTGCAACATCTCGCAGAAAAAGAGCTACGTGAGCAAATGCACAATCCGATTCGGGTCATTACTTCTGGTGCGGAAAAAATCGCCTTAGAACCGATTTATGCCGGTGGAAGGTGGCGGATGATCGACCGCGTGCCATGGTGGGACAGCTATACCGACCAAATTCCAGTCATTACTGGACATTATTGGCGGAACTTTAAATCTACTGAAGAAAAAACCGGTTTACTCAAATCGATCGATGCACTGCAATGGTATGGACAGCAACAAAACGTATTTTGTGTGGATTATTCAGTGGGTAAACGCTATCTCGATCGTCAACAGGGTGTCGCGTTCAGACATCGACTCGGCGCCTTAAGATTTCCAGAAAATATCTTGAGCTTTGAAGATGGCAATCAGTATTCAGTTCAGCGGTTCTGAGAAAAGGCAATTTTCTGATACAAAAAAAGCAGCTTTTCCAGCCGCTTTTTTTACAGAATCTAGATTTTATTCTGCTTCGATTATTTCATAATCATGGGTGATTTCAACACCGCCATCAGACAGCATTTTGCTGGCAGAGCAATATTTTTCAGCAGAAAGTTCTACGGCTTTTGCGACCTGTTTCTCTTTAATCGCTTTGCCGGTCACTACAAAATGCAAGTGAATTTTCGTGAATACTGCCGGAATTGTATCTGCACGTTCAGCCTTTAATTCGCAGCGTACATCGGTAATATCCTGACGAGCCTTCTTTAAAATGGTAACAATATCAAAAGACGCACAACCGCCCAGACCCGTTAAAAGCAGTTCCATAGGACGGGGACCACGGTTTTCACCACCGTATTCAGCTGAACCATCCATGATAAGGCTATGACCACTTTGAGTTTTTGCTTCAAAAGCAACATTCTCTAACCAATGAACGCTTGTTTGCATTGCAACTACCTAAAAAAAGCTATAAATTTGTCAAGTAACTGTACACTAACATAAATTGGGTTGATACGGAATTTCAATCCCACTGTGTGACAAGTTCACATTAGGTCTTGTGCGATCTATAAATTATCCATAATCGGAACTGTTAGCATGACTTCAAACTTTTCACAATTAAGCACTGATGCGCTTTCTCCGGGGCAATTACCAGAATCCGTGAAAGCACTGTTAAAACGTGCATATATTAATCGTTATCCAAAACGTACCACGATTATTGATGCAGGATCAGAATCTAAATCTTTGTATTTAATTCTGAAGGGGTCTGTATCTATCATTCTTCGTGAAGATGATGATCGTGAAATTGTCGTGGCATATTTAAATGCGGGTGACTTCTTTGGGGAAATGGGTCTATTCGAGGTTAATCCACAACGTACTGCGGAAGTTCGTACGCGTGATGTGTGTGAAATTGCCGAAATTACCTATGAAAACTTTCACGAAATCAGCAAGCAATATCCTGATCTGAGCTATGCGGTATTTGCTCAATTAGTACGTCGTTTGAAAAATACCACACGTAAAGTCACTGATCTGGCATTTATTGATGTTTCAGGCCGGATTGCACGTTGCCTGATCGACCTGTCTTCACAGCCAGAAGCGATGATTTTGCCGAATGGCCGTCAGATTCGTATTACCCGTCAGGAAATTGGCCGTATTGTTGGCTGTTCCCGTGAAATGGTGGGTCGCGTACTGAAAACGCTAGAAGAGCAAGGCATGATCGAAACCGATGGTAAAGCCATCCTGATCTTTGATGCTTCACTAGAAGAAGCGTCTGAAGCAGTGGCAGATGGTGCCATAGACGAATAATCCAGATATTAAAAAGCAAATCTTCGGATTTGCTTTTTTATGCGTCATTACTTAATACATAAAAATTTAGAACAAGCTTCTCAGAAAAGATGATTTAAGCTCCCCTTATAATTCCGATAGGCTATAGCCCACTTGATCTCAATTCACTGAATAAAATTCACACGATGTTTTTATGCAATTCAGACCGTTGGCGGATACCGGCATTCTTTTGCCAGAAATTTGTTTGGGCACCATGACCTTTGGTGAGCAGAACACGCAAGAACAGGCTTTTCAGCAACTGGATTATGCTTTAGATCAGGGACTGTATTTCTGGGATACTGCGGAAATGTACCCGGTACCGCCAAAACCTGAAACGCAAGGTGCTACCGAGCGTATTATCGGGAACTGGATCGCTGCACGTGGTGGCCGTGACAAACTCTTTTTAGCCTCAAAAATTGCCGGACCATCGCAAGGTGGTAGCCATATCCGGGATGGTCAAACCCGTTTCGTTGCCGATGAAATTTCAGCAGCCATTGACCAGTCATTGTCACGCCTACAAACGGATTATATTGATCTGTATCAGTTACACTGGCCGCAACGCCCAACCAATTTCTTTGGCAAGCTGGGTTATGGCAATGCTGAAGCAGCAGAAGACCGTGCCGTGACAGATCTTGAAGAAACCCTAACCGCCTTACAGGATGAAATTAAAAAAGGGCGTATCCGTTATATTGGTCTTTCCAATGAAACCCCGTGGGGCATGATGAAGTTCTTACACCTCGCAGAGAAGTTAGGTTTGTCGAAATTCGTCAGTGTACAAAATCCTTACAACCTGCTGAACCGCACTTATGAAATCGGCATGTCAGAAATTGCCCAATATGAAAATGTAAGTTTGTTGGCGTATTCACCTTTAGCATTTGGTTATTTGACCGGTAAATTCCGGCATGGTGCACGTCCTGCCAATGCGCGTGTCACCTTGTTCTCCCGCTTTAGCCGCTATAGCAATCCGCAAAGTGAATGGGCAACCGAGCAATATGCCCAGCTGGCAGAACAGCATGGCTTAAGTCTCACTCAATTGGCTTTGGCCTTTATCAAGCAGCAGTTCTTTGTGACCAGTACGATTATTGGTGCCACCAATCTGGATCAGCTGAAAGAAAATATTCAGGCATTTGAAATTGATCTGTCTGAGGAAATACTGAAAGGTATTGAGGCAATTCACCGTCAGCAACCGAATCCGGCACCATAATCATGGTGTTGTTATTTTAAAGCACCCTCCAAGCGAGGGTGTTTTAATTTTATGAGAAATTAAATTTGATGATAAACAACATGGCCGGAAAACAATAAAAGCAGCATAATCGAAATAAGACGCATCAAGATGATTTGATAAAAATGAATAGTGAAACAGGTATTTCTAAATCCCAAGTATTAGCTATAGCAGTATTCAACTTAGCTGAGCAGTTGCAACTGAAAGAATTCGAACTTGCATTGATTCTGGGTTTATCTGAGGCGGAATTATCTCTGGTTATAAATGAAAAAGAATTAGAACCAGATACTACAGCAGGCGAAAAAGCTATAGCTTTAGTAAATATCTATCAAAAGTTATTTAGCTTGCATGGTGGAGACTTGAGCTGGATGCGCCATTTTATCAATTCACCTAACAAGCTTTTGAATCATCAAACGCCAAGATCCTTGATGCAAACAGAACATGGTTTGAGTGAAGTATTGCGATTACTAGGAAGGTTGCAACCGTACTAAAAATATCTCTCTATTCTCTACTAAGCTGAAAAATAGCAGAGTAAATTAAATAAAATATGAATTGTTTATCTTCACTTTAAAAATTCTTCTAACCTCACTTGAAATATGATTTGATTACACCAATATTATTATTAAAGACTGTCTAAATTTTTATATTAAGTTTTTGAAAAATATATAAAAATGATTTGAAATTTTATCAAGTGCACCCATATATCCATCAAGTAGAAAATTTGTTGTGAGGAATAACAAGAATGCGTTTTGAAAAATTTACCAATCGCCTGCAGCAAACCCTTTCCGATGCACAATCGCTGGCCATGAGTAAGGATCATACCTCCATTGATGGGATCCATATCTTGGCCACCTTGATGGATGAAGCATCCAATGTCAGCCTGCTGCAACAGGCCGGTGCTAATCTGCGTGAGCTACAAACCAAGCTGCAAACAGCATTGAGCAATGCGGCAACCCTGACCAATCCATCAGCAGATATCAACCTCAGTCCTGAAGCGGCAAAAGTATTGCATCTGGCAGACAGCTTTGCGCAAAAAGCCGGAGATGAGTTTTTATCTACGGATTGGGTGCTGTTGGCGCTGGCAGAAACCGGAAATACCAAAACCTTATTAAATAGTATTGGCGTAAAGGCAGAGACTTTAGGCCAAGTGATTAATCAATTTCGAGGCGATGAAAAAGTCATGAGCAATAATCATGAAGATCAGCGTGATTCACTGAATAAGTACACCATTGATTTAACTGAACGTGCGTTGGCAGGCAAGCTTGATCCTGTGATTGGCCGTGATGATGAAATCCGCCGTACCATTCAGGTCTTATCACGCCGTACCAAAAATAACCCGGTACTCATCGGTGAGCCAGGGGTCGGTAAAACTGCAATCGTCGAAGGTCTGGCGCAGCGGATTATTAATGGTGAAGTGCCTGAAGGACTCAAAGGGAAACGTGTTTTATCTCTAGATCTGGGTTCTTTGCTGGCCGGTGCCAAATACCGCGGTGAGTTTGAAGAGCGCTTAAAAGCCGTTCTGAAAGATATTGCCAAACACGAAGGCGAAATCATCCTGTTTATCGACGAGTTGCATACCCTGGTGGGTGCTGGTAAAGGTGATGGCGCGATGGATGCCGGCAATATGCTTAAACCTGCGCTGGCCCGTGGCGAACTGCGCTGTGTCGGTGCCACCACACTGGATGAATATCGTCAGTATATTGAAAAAGATGCAGCGCTGGAACGTCGTTTCCAGAAAGTGCTGGTGGATGAGCCAAGCGTGGAAGATACCATTGCGATTCTGCGTGGTCTGAAAGATCGCTATGCGACCCATCACGGGGTACAGATTCTGGATTCAGCCATTATTGCTGCTGCGAAAATGTCACACCGTTATATCACCGACCGTCAGTTGCCGGATAAAGCCATTGACCTGATTGATGAAGCAGCATCGCGCATCAAAATGGAACTCGATTCTAAGCCAGAAGCTTTAGATAAACTGGAACGCCGTCTGATTCAGTTAAAAATGCAGCTGGAAGCGGTGAAAAAAGATGAAGACTCAGGTGCCAAAGCTGAGATTCAATACTTGTCCGATCAGATCGCCACAGTTGAAAAAGAGTATCATGACCTGGAAGAAGTCTGGCGTGCAGATAAAGCGCTGGTCGAAGGCAATAAAGACGTACAGATCAAACTGGATCAGGCACGTACAGCACTTGAAAAAGCGCAACGTGAAGGTGATCTGGGCGAGGCAGCACGTTTGCAATATGGCGTGATTCCAGAGTTGCAAAAGCAGCTTGAGCTGGCTGAAAAAGCCGATGAAAGTGCAACGCCAAAATTGCTGCGTAACAAAGTCACCGACAATGAAATCGCAGAAGTGGTCAGTGCAGCCACAGGAATTCCTGTGGCGAAAATGCTGCAAGGCGAGCGTGACAAACTTCTACATATGGAAGAATTTCTGCATAACCGTGTGGTAGGGCAAGATGAAGCCGTAGTTGCGGTATCCAATGCAGTACGCCGTTCACGTGCCGGTCTGTCAGATCCGAACCGTCCAAGTGGGTCATTCCTGTTCCTGGGGCCAACGGGTGTCGGTAAAACAGAATTGACCAAAGCCTTGGCGAATTTCCTGTTTGACAGCGACGATGCCATGGTGCGTATCGATATGTCAGAATTTATGGAAAAACATTCGGTCAGCCGTTTGGTTGGTGCGCCTCCGGGCTATGTCGGTTATGAAGAAGGTGGGGTGCTTACTGAAGCCGTACGTCGTAAACCGTATAGTGTGATCTTGTTTGATGAAGTCGAAAAAGCGCATCCGGACGTATTTAACATCTTGCTACAGGTACTGGATGATGGCCGTTTAACTGACTCGCAAGGCCGGGTAGTGGACTTTAAAAACTCTGTGATCGTCATGACTTCGAACCTGGGTTCGCAGGATGTACGTGAATTGGGCGGTAATGCCACTAAAGAAGAAGTCCGTACGGTGGTGATGAATGCGGTATCGGAACATTTCCGTCCGGAATTTATCAACCGTATTGATGAACTGGTAGTGTTCCATGCGCTGGAAAAAGACCAGATTCGCGGTATTGCCGATATCCAGTTGGACCGTTTACGTCAACGTCTGGCAGAACGCGATATGCGCTTGTCGGTAGATGACAGCGCTTTCGATCAGCTGATCGAGGCCGGTTTTGATCCATTGTATGGAGCACGTCCACTGAAACGTGCAATCCAGCAGCGGATTGAAAATGGTCTGGCGCAGAAAATCCTGGGCGGAGAATTCCAGCCGGGCGATACCATTCTGGTGAAAGCTGAAGCAGGTGAGTTAATCTTTGAAAAAATGAAACTTAACTAAACCGCTTCTCCTTGCAACAAAAAACCCAGCCTAGGCTGGGTTTTTTTTAATCTTATTTTTAACTTCGAGCATTGCAACACTTTTGTATTCTTGTTGCGGCGAGCTTTAAAGCATGGCTTAAAACTCAGCTCAGGGAAAATAAAGAAGATATCAATCGTGATAAAGACAGTTAATTCATCATCAAATTACACTTGCGGATGACGGATTTTCCAGGCACGGTGAATCTTTTGATTCCGCTTGAAGTCAGGTCCAATGGTTTCCTGGGTAATTTCTTCAACATCAAAGAAGGCCAGAATTTCTTCATCCATCTCAAAACCACGATAGTTATTTGAGAAATACAAGGTACCATCAGTGGTTAAGCGGTTCATCGCACGTTTTAACAGGGACAAATGGTCGCGCTGTACGTCAAAGGTCCCGTAGAATTTCTTCGAGTTTGAGAAGGTTGGTGGGTCGATAAAGATCATCTCATATTGCTCATGATCTTCTTTTAGCCATTCGAAACAGTCAGAGGCAAAGAACTGATGCTGTTCATCCGCATGATCCACAGTTAAACCGTTCAGGACAAAGTTTTCTTTCGACCAGTTCAAATAAGTATTCGACAGATCGACGCTGGTCGTGCTTGCAGCACCGCCCAAGGCAGCATGTAAACTCGCGGTTGAGGTATAGCTGTACAGGTTCAGGAAGTGTTTGCCTTTCGCTTCACGTGCAATACGTAAACGCATTTGACGGTGATCCAGGAACAGACCGGTATCCAGGTAATCGGTCAGGTTGACCAGAATCTTGGCCTTGCCTTCCTGTACGATAAAACGCTTGGATGCTGTACTTTGTTTGGTGTACTGGTTTTTGCCTTCCTGACGCGCACGGGTCTTGATAAAGATTGCATCACGGCCCAAACCGGTTACTGCACGAATTGCCTGTAGGGCCAGGTTAAAACGTTTCTTGGCTTTTTCAGGATCAATGGTTTTAGGTGGCGCATATTCTTGTACATGCAAACGCTCGCCATACAAATCTACTGCGACGTTAAAATCAGGTAAATCTGCATCATAGAGACGTAAACAATGGATCTGTTCCTTGACTGCCCATTTTTTTAGAGCTTGCATGTTTTTGGTCAAACGGTTGGCAAACTCCATCGCACCTTCAATCGGCTCAAACTGCTGAGGCTGCCAGCTTTCTAGGAATGGACGTACCACCGCGGCCGGTTTAACCGTACCGAAGCGGATATAAATCGGCAATTTACCATTCATCAAACGCAGGATTTGCGGATCATTGAATGCCAGCACGTCGGCCTGTTCCACTTGTGAGGCAATCACAGCCGCTTTTTGATTCGGGAAATTCTTTTGCAGTAAAGCTGATAAACCCAAGTATAAAGAACGGTTCTGGGCTTTATCACCGAGACGTTCACCATAAGGCGGGTTGGTCACGAAGAATACTTTCTTGCCTTCTGCATGGAAATCAGGCCAGTCATTTAAAGTCCGTTCTTCGATCATGATATTGTCGAGAGCGGCTTCAAAACCTGCCGCGATGATATTTTGACGTGTCGCTTTAACCGCTTCCCAGTCCGCATCGAAGGCATAAAATTGTGGTAATGGATTTCCCATTGCCGCTTGATGGCGCTCAGCTGCTTCTGCCTTGATACTCATCCAGAGTTCATGGTCATGACCATTCCAGCCATTAAAACCGAAACGGCGTACCAGGCCAGGCGCACGGTCGGTCAAGATCATCAGTGATTCAATAATGAAAGTTCCTGAACCACACATTGGATCGACAATGATGTCCGGATTTAACGCTTTTAAACCACCTTTTTGCAGAATCGCAGCGGCCAGGTTTTCCTTGATTGGGGCGTCAGTCATAAAGCGGCGATAACCGCGTTTATGCAAAGAGTCGCCAGACAGGTCCAGGCAGTAAGTATGTTCTTTCTTGCCTGCCAGAATATACATGGTAATTTCAGGCTGTTTGGTATCAATGCTTGGACGTTTGCCTACGGCTTCCATAAAGGAATCTACGACACCATCTTTGGCACGTAAAGTCGCAAACTGGGTATTGACCTTGATATCACGTTCGACATGCAAACGAATCGCAAAGGTACTTTGTGGTGCAAAAATCAGCGACCAGTCAAAGCTGAGAGCCCCTTCATAGAGTTCTTCTGCCACATCACGGGCATCATGAGAAAATTCAATTTCATGCGTGTGGATCGGCATCAAGACACGTGAAGCCAGACGTGACCACATGCAGATACGATAAGCATTTTCCAGTGTACCTTTAAAGGTTAAACGGCCCGGAAAACGCTCAATATTCTGAACACCTAAGCCTTGTATTTCTTCTTCTAATAAGGTTTCCAGACCATCGGCACAGGTGACCCAATAATTGCTTAAACGTGGAGAGGTATTCATATAATAGAGAGACCAAAAAAGATAAATAAAAAACTGCGCTAAGTTTACCGTATTTTTATATTGAAAGCTTTTGAAATTCTCTGAAAGGCCGTGGCATGTGATAGAGAAAAATAATATTCACACTATAAATTGAGGAACTGGTATGCATTTTGCTCTATACATGGCAAATCAGGCGGTCAGTCGATGGGGAGCGATGGCTGCCTGATTTTTCAATTTTATAATGGGGGTTAAGATGTTAGAGAATCAGTTACGCAACCATGACGCTTTTTCAGTGGCCACTTTAATCTATGCGCGTTTACGACGTGTTTCAGGTCGGGTGATTGATGCAATTTATCTGGCAGAGAACCTGGATTATGCCCGGCATGTGATTCAACTGGCAGAGCAAACCCAGGATCCAGATTTGAATCATCTGATCCAGCGCCTGAAAATGGTACTGGAGATTTCTGAAACAGCACAAGACTCACAAACAGAATCTGCACACCCAAGCCAGCAGGAAGGGCTGATCTCGGTCGAACCGGATGAAGACGATATCTATCGTGCACAGGTGTCACATCGGTATATTGGTGCACTGCGTTAAACCTGAGATGGGTGTGAATGCTCCAGACTGAAGCGCCCGTTGGTTTTGTACTTAAAATCAGCAAGATGCAAATCGGGTTAAATTATCTTATTGAAAAAATACAAAGGAATCTGATTTTTTATTTTTATTGTTCAGATGCTTTTTGTACAAGTAGCAGCGTGGCCAACTATAAAAATTCGCCAATCTCTGTATAATATGTTGACTTAACGCATAAGGAATCTCTCATGCACTTGGCGGCATTGCATACACCGAGCCAGATTCAACTCAATAAAGAAGGTAATCTAAAACACTTCTTGACCATCGAAGGTCTTTCTAAAGAAACCCTGACAAAAATATTGGACACTGCACAGTCCTTTTTTAATGACCAAAATCAGCTGATCACCAATAATTTGCTCGAAGGCAAAACGGTGATGAACCTGTTCTTCGAAAATTCAACCCGTACCCGCACCACCTTTGAAGCCGCTGCCAAGCGCCTTTCTGCCAACGTTCTCAATATCGATATTGCCCGTTCGAGTACTTCTAAAGGTGAAACCCTGCGTGACACCTTATGGAATCTGGAAGCCATGGCGGCCGATATTTTCGTGGTACGTCATTCATCTTCAGGGGCAGCGCATTTTATTGCCAAGGATGTCTGTCCAACAGTGGCAATTATTAATGCCGGTGATGGCCGTCATGCGCATCCGACTCAAGCGATGCTGGACATGCTGACCATTCGCCGCGAAACCAATAAAAAATTCGAAGAAATGTCGATTGCCATTATTGGCGATATCAAGCATTCACGTGTCGCGCGTTCAGATGTGGCTGCCTTGCAAACTTTAGGTTGCCAGGATATCCGGGTGATTGCACCGAATACCTTGCTGCCATTGGGTTTTGAAGAATATGGCGATGGTGTTCGTCTATTTAACAATATGGAAGACGGCATCAAAGACTGCGACGTGATCATTACCTTACGTATTCAAAACGAGCGTATTGATTCTCCGGCACTTGCCTCGCAAGCAGAGTTCTACAAAATGTATGGCTTGAATAAAGAACGTCTTGCCATGGCCAAACCGGATTGTATCGTGATGCATCCGGGACCAATGAACCGTGGGGTTGAAATCGACTCAAGTATTGCGGATGGCCCACAATCTGTGATTTTAAAGCAGGTGACCAATGGCATTGCAGTGCGTATGGCGGTGTTGGCTTTGTCGATGCAAGGCCAGTTACAAGAACAAGGTTTGATTGAAGCGATTGCGGGTTAAGGAATAAGTCATGACTATTGTAAAAATTGAAAATGTCCGTGTTCTTGATCCAATCCAAAACACTAATTCTATCCAGACCGTGTATCTGGAAAATGGAAAACTCGTTGCAGAAACAGCAGATGTCTCTGAAACGATTGATGGTCAAGGCAAATGGTTGATGCCCACCATGGTTGACCTGTGTGCACGCTTACGTGAACCCGGCCAACAACAACACGGTACGCTTAAATCTGAAGGAAAAGCGGCTCGTGAAAATGGCATTTTGCACGTATTTACGCCACCCGATTCAAAGCCAATCGTACAAGATAATGGTGCATTGATTCACGGCCTGGTTGAAAAAGCCATGCTGGATGGTGGGATCTATCTTCAAGTGATTGGTGCACAAACCCAAGGCTTAAATGGTCAACAACCGGCAAATATGGCAGGCTTGAAAAAGGGCGGTTGTACTGCCGTTTCCAATGCCAGTGCGCCGTTTGCCAATGATGACGTGGTACTGCGTACCCTTGAATATGCTGCAGGTTTAGACCTGACAGTGGTGTTCTATGCCGAAGAACCACAAATCGCCAAAGACGGCTGTGTGCATGAAGGCTTTATTGCATCACGTCAGGGTTTGCCGATGATTCCGGCACTGGCTGAAACTGTGGCAATCGCCAAATATCTATTGATGATTGAATCAACCAAAGTACGAGCACACTTTGGTCTGTTGTCTTGCGGTGCTTCGGTGGAACTCATTCGTATTGCCAAGGAAAAAGACTTACCGGTGACCTGTGATGTGGCCATGCATCAGTTACATCTGACCGATCATTTAATTGATGGTTTTAACTCACTGGCACATGTACGTCCGCCACTTCGTTCTGAACACGATAAAGAATTATTGCGCCAAGGTGTGAAATCAGGCGTGATTGATGCGATTTGTACTCATCATGAACCGCTAAGCAGCTCTGCGAAAATGGCGCCGTTTGCTGAAACACAGCCAGGATTCACAGCTTTTGATACTTATGTGCCTTTTGGTTTGCAATTGATTCGTGAGGGGTTGTTGACTCCACTGGAATGGGTGGAAAAAGTGACCTTGGCTCCGGCACGTGTTGCACAAATGGCAGATCGATGGATAAATGAATCAGGCTGGGTGCTGCTAGATCCGGAACTGGAATGGACCCTGAATAAAGAAAGCATCGTGTCACAAGGTAAAAATACCCCGCTAATTAATCAAAAAGTGCTGGGTAAAGTTGTTCAAACTTTTGCTGCTTAAGTGATCCCAATTTTATAAAAGTCAGCTTCGGCTGGCTTTTTTTATTTTTAAATTCTGTATCAGTAAAATGAGTGCTCAATAAAAATAGTGAAACTTTATGATATTCATACAATTATTTACATTTTAAAAAAATGGGGATCGTTACACTGATTAAATATTAAACATTAGAAAAATCAAAAGAATGGTGACGATTATGAATATAGACTTTATAGAACGCTTAAAAAGCGATGTTACGGCGATTGTGCTTCAAGGTGAAACCGAGCATTTATTTGCCAAAGATCAAGCTTTGGCTCAATTCTATCCCATATTTTTAAGTATATTGCGTGCACGTCCCGCCTGGATCGAGAATCTTGGTCAGCAACTCAATCCAAAAATCCATGAATTATTCAATGCAAACCCGGCACTCAAGCAGCAGTTTCTGGATCAACTTGATCAGAGCGCGCCGCAAGACGAAATAGAGCATACCTTGAACCGGTCAATTGTACCGACCATGAATTTTTTGCAGACCGAAGCGGGTGCTTCAAGTCCGGAAGCGATTAGCCATTTGCTGGAAACCCACGCCGATTCGATTCAGCGCGCATTACCCGTTTGGGCTGGCCCTATTCTGGCAGCGCTTGGAGTTTCACCCTTGGCAGGGCAGAATTTAAATCAGGAACCTGTATTAGCGGAGCAGACCATCATTGTTCAGGAAGAGAGAAAAACCGGCTTTTTATGGCCGTTTATTATTTTTCTGATCCTGGCGGGTTTGATCCTATTTTTGGTTCGTAGCTGCATGCAGGATGAGGTTGAAGATTCAAATACTCAGACAACGAGCGAAGTTGCCGCAGCTCAGCCGGCATCCTTGCGATTGAGTACTGGTAGCAATGGCGAAATTGTCAGTTGCCAATTACAGCTGAATAATCCGCAGTATATGGAAATTCTACAAAACGAGATCAAACAGATCTTTAATTATAATATTGGCTGTGGCGCGCTGAGTAGTGAGGTTTATCATTCAGAATTTATAGATCAGGATACTATTCCGACTGTGTTGAGAACAATGCAGGGAATGCCAAATGTATCACTCGACTGGATTGGCAATCAGGTTTCGGTTCGTGCAGCAACCAATGCGGAGGCCGAGCGTCTGGCAGCACAAATTCGTAGTCTGGCCAAGAATGTCACGGTGGTGACCCAACAGCCGCTCAACAGAAGTGACGTGATTAATACTGCCAATAGCGAAGCAGAACAAGCCTTGGCCAGTATCAAGACCGATAATGTTAAAGCGCTGGATGTGGCGACTGCACTGAATTTACAGATTATTAATTTTGATACGGCATCGACTGAAGTTCCAGAGGTCAATAAATTGGTGCTGGATCAAGCTGCTGCATTATTACAACGTGCGCCACAAGTTATCCTGAAAGTTGAAGGACATGCGGATGCTCAGGGCAGCGAAGCAGAAAATAAGGTGCTGTCCGTACAGCGCGCTCAGGCGATTACCAGTTATCTCGTGCAAAAAGGTGTCGATCCTGCACAATTACAGGCGGTTGGAATGGGAGAGGATCAGCCGGTTGAACCTAATGCGACACCTGCCGGGCAGTTTCAGAACCGTCGCGTGACCTTTGAGGTTGTGAATACTGAAACGGGAATTATGCGTGAAGTAGATGATGAAGGTGTGGTTGAGAAGACAGGAAATTAAGAGAGCGGCGTATATAAAAAAGGACGAATTTTCGTCTTTTTTTATTGTCTTGAATTAAGAAAATACCGGCGGGCTATAGGTCAGGGTTCTTCCCAGGAACCAGAGCAGGAACAGTACCAAAGGCAGATGGAAAATCAGCTGGGTAACCGTAAATCCAATCACATCTTTGGCTTTTAATTTCAGGATACCCAACATCGGCAGCATAAAGAAAGGATTAATCAAATTCGGTAAGGCTTCGGCAGCATTATAAATCTGTACCGACCAGCCCAGATGCACTTTCAGGTCATGGGCTGCCTGCATCACATAGGGTGCTTCGATAATCCATTTCCCACCGCCAGAAGGAATAAAGAAGCCCAGAATCGCTGAATAGAGTCCCATCACGATGGCAAAGGTTTCTTGCGAAGCAATCGAAACAAAGAACTCGGCAATGTAATGCGACAATGATAGATCGGCCGGGTTTAGCGCATTGGTCATCATAAAGGCAATACTGCCATACAGCGGAAACTGGATCAGTACTCCTGAAATAGCCGGAACAGCCTTGGAGACTGCATTCAGAAAATTTCGTGGCGTACCGTGCAAGGCCACGCCCAAAATCAGAAAGATAAAGTTATAGGTATTCAAGCTGGAAATGGCCAGAATCGGATTACTTTTGGAAAATTCGTTAAACATCCAGACTGCACCCAGAATCACTATCAAAATGCTTAAAATGGGTGAATTTTCCAGCCAATCCCCCGGTCTTTTTTCGGCAGATACTTCCGGTTTTTCTTCTTCAATCTGAATCGGGAAGTGCTCAATGGTTTTAATGTCAGACCCTTTAGGTGCTGACCAGTAAGTAATCGCAATTGAAGCTACAATCAGTACCGCCGTCATGATCATGGATTGCGGCAGGAAAATGGTTTCGGTAAATGGAATCACGCCCGTCAGATTATAAATCGGTTCAGGCAGACTGCTTTTATTGGCCTGTAACTGTGCAGCTGAAGAACTGATGCCCAGTGCCCAGGTCGCACCCATCCCGATAATCGCGGCAGCCGCAGCAGCGCGGTAATCCATGTTAAGCTCTTTACGCTGTGCCAGTGCAATCACTAGGAGTGCAGTCAGTACAGTACTCATGGCCCAATTAATCAGAGAAATTAACAGGCTGACCGTGGCGACCAGGACAATCGCACCACGACCGGAATGTGGCAGGCGCGCCATTTTCTGGATCAGAAGCTGGACAGGCTTAGATACGGAAACCACATAACCGACCACGATCAGCATGCACATCTGCAAGGTAAAGGGAATCAGGCTCCAGAAGCCGTCTCCAAAGGAAATCGCGACATCCTGTGCGGGTGCACCAATTCCGATGGCGGCAATCGCCACAATGATGACGCCAAGCAGGGCAAAAATATAAGAATCCGGAAACCATTTTTCAGACCAGTCGCTGACGCGCAAGGCGAAGCGCTGCAAAATATTTTGTTGAGTTTGCATGATTAAAATCCATTTATTCTGCGATTATTATTTTGAAATGAAACAGCTATATATAAAAAAGCCCTTAAGATGCTTCATTCTTAAGGGCTGGCTGGATCAGGCAGCGTTACGTAGTAGCGCTACCCCCGTGACTTTTTGAATCTCTTCAAAACTTACCTCTGGTGCCAGTTCAACCAGTCGAATTCCATCAGGAGTAACATCCAGTACACCGAGATCGGTAATAATCCGGTTCACCACAGCCTGGCCGGTCAGCGGCAGACTACATTCTGGAACTATCTTAGGTGTACCATCTTTGGCGCAGTGTTCCATCAAGACCACGACCTTTTGTACACCCGCGACCAGATCCATGGCACCGCCCATGCCTTTGACCTTTTTGCCTGGAATCATCCAGTTGGCCAGATCACCAGTTTCGGACACTTCCATAGCACCCAGAATGGCAATATTGACATGACCGCCACGGATCATGGCAAAGGAGTCGGCACTTGAGAAAAATGAAGCACCTTTACGCGCGGTAACCGTCTGTTTACCGGCATTGATCAGGTCGGCATCCACTGTCTCCTCGGTTGGAAATTCGCCAATCCCCAGCAGGCCATTTTCCGACTGCAGCCAGACATTGATATTTTCCGGAATATAGTTCGCGACTAGCGTCGGCAGGCCAATCCCTAGATTGACGTAGAAACCATCTTCAAGCTCTTGTGCCGCGCGCTGCGCCATTTCATTACGTGTCCAAGCCATGATCAAGCCTCCGCCTTTAAAGTCATCTGTTCAATACGTTTTTCCGGTTGAGCATTCAGGACTATCCGGTTCACATAAATTCCCGGAAGATGGATTTCGTCCGGATCCAGCACGCCAATTTCGACAATCTCTTCGACTTCAGCAATGGTAATTTTGCCGGCCATGGCACAGACCGGATTAAAGTTCTGGGCGGTTTTACGGAAAATCAGGTTGCCGGCTTTATCGGCCTTATAGGCTTTAACCAGAGCAACATCAGCTGTTAAAGATTCTTCCAGAATGTAAGACTTGCCATTAAATTCACGGACATCCTTACCTTCAGCGATCACGGTTCCGACACCCGTCGCCGTATAAAAAGCCGGAATACCGGCACCGCCAGCACGTAATTTTTCTGCCAGTGTACCCTGTGGGGTCAGTTCAACTTCCAGTTCGCCATTTAAATATTGACGTTCGAATTCCTTGTTTTCACCGACATAAGAGGAGATCATTTTTTTAATCTGTTTTGTTTCCAGTAAAAGCCCCAGACCGAAGCCGTCTACACCGGCATTATTGGAAATACAGGTCAAATTTTTGGCACCAGTTTCTTTTAGGGCCGTGATCAAAGCTTCTGGAATACCACATAGGCCGAAACCACCGACAGCCAGAGTATGACCATCTTGCACCACATCCTTTAAGGCGGATTGAGCGCCGTCATAAACCTTGTTTGACATCTTGTCACCTCTATTGTTATTACAGCAGACTTAAATCTGCTGTTTATATCCTTATGGGTTGCTTAAGTTTATTTTGCTCAAGCATGATTATTGTTAAGCACAGGCTTTTTGCCAGTAGGCATTGGCATAATTGGATGGATTATTGCGCTGCAAGACTTCACTGATATTACGACTGGCCTGCATCAGTGCATCCAGCTGAATACCGGTTTCAAAGCCCATATTCGAGAGCAGGTAATACAGGTCTTCGGTCGAGACATTGCCAGATGCACCTTGGGCATAAGGACAGCCACCCAGTCCAGCAATGGAGGAGTCAAAGACCCGAATGCCTTGCAACAGTGACTGATAAATATTGGCAATCGCCATGCCGTAGGTATTATGGAAATGACCGGCCAGCACTTTGGCATCAAGTTCAGCCAAACAAGCTTCCCAGACGTATTTAACCCGGTCTGGGGTGGCCGTGCCAATGGTTTCACCCAACGACACTTCATAGCAGCCCATCTCCAGCAAACGCTGCGTGACTTTCACCACCTGCTTGGGATCAATCGCACCTTCATAAGGACAGTCCACCATGCAGGAAACATAGCCACGTACCTTAATATCATTGGCTTTGGCTGCTGCCATGACATCGGCAAACTTCTCGAAGCTTTCATCAATCGAGCAGTTGATGTTTTTGCGGGTAAAGCTTTCAGAAGCTGCAGTAAATACCGCCACTTCCTTGCAACCCACAGCCAGTGCCGATTCAAAACCTTTCATGTTTGGGGTTAATAAACTGAACTGAATATTCGGATCTTGGGGTAGGCTGGCAAAGAGCACATCACTGTCTGCCATTTGCGGTACCCATTTGGCTGAAACGCAGGAGCCGACTTCGATGGACTGCAGACCGGTTTTCATCAGGTCCAGAATCAGGTTTTTCCGGTCATCCAATGTCAAAGGTATTTTTTCATTTTGCAGGCCATCGCGTGGCCCGACCTCTACGATCTTGACAAAATCCGTCATGCCACTTCCTCCGCCAGAGGTTGGAACTCGACCAGTTCATCACCAGCTTTGACTTGGTCACCTTTCTGGAAATATGAACTTGCAATGATGCCGTCATGCGGTGCACGAATTGAATATTCGATCTTCATGGCTTCCAGCGTCATCAGCACATCATCTTTTTTGACTTTGTCATTGGCTGCCACGAGCACCTGGGTAATGACACCTGGCATTGGCGCGATCAGATTATTTTCCGTGCCTTGTTCATCCTGATTATTAAAATCAGACTTCAGGTAATTAAACTTATAGCTTTGACCATTCTGGAACAGGGTAATGCCTTGCTCAGTCTGGCTAAAAGCCAGTTTTTGCTGTTTGCCTGCCAGTTGCAGCGCTAAAGTATGTGCATCAATAAGCTGACCCTGAATTTGAATTTGCTGACCGTTATAGCTGGTGACAAAACCTTGATCTTGGGCCTTGAACTGAATTTTCAGGTTAATGCCATTGCGTTGTAATTGCACTGTATGGCTATTTTGCTGATTCAGACGCCAGAATGCTTGCTGCTGCCACACCGGATTGCTTGGAACGGGATTCTGTGCTTGACGTGCCAGGAGTTCAATCAGTGCGGCACTGACTACCAGTTCAACACTGATATCTGCAGAAGGTTTGAGCAGAAATTCTTCTTCACGCTGAATCAGGCCAGTATCTAAATGTGCATTTTTAAACGAATCACACAGCACCAGGCGATCTAGAAAAGCGATATTATTGCCCAAGCCATCAACATGGAAATGGCCCAGCGCGTGATGCATTTGAGTCAAGGCCGCTTCACGGTTTTTGCCCCAGACAATCAGTTTGGCAATCATCGGATCATAATAGGTGCTGATCTCATCACCTTCGACAATACCGCTATCCACACGGACATAGTCATTTTGTTCTGGATAGTGTAAATAGCTGATCTGGCCAATCGCCGGGATAAAACCTTTTTCCGGCTCTTCAGCATAGACACGGGCTTCAAGCGCATGACCGTGAATCTGCAACTCATGCTGCTGCTTCGGTAAAGGTTCACCAAAAGCCACGCGCAGTTGCCATTCCACCAGATCCTGTCCGGTAATCATTTCCGTCACTGGATGTTCAACCTGAAGACGGGTGTTCATTTCCATGAAGTAAGCTGTGCCGTCTTGCTCCACGATAAACTCGACTGTACCGGCACCGACATAGTTCACTGCACGCGCAGCATCGATTGCCGCCTGACGCATCGCCTCAAGTTTGTCTTCCGGCATTTTCGGTGCAGGCGCTTCTTCCAGCACTTTCTGGTGACGGCGCTGTACCGAGCAATCACGTTCGAACAGATGTACATAATTGCCGTGGGTATCACCAAACACCTGCACTTCAATATGACGTGGCTGAATCACATAGCGTTCAATCAGAACGTCTTCATTGCCAAAACTTGAACGTGCTTCACTTTTACAAGATGCCAGTGAGCTCAGGAAATCTTCACTGCGTTCCACCAGACGCATGCCTTTACCGCCACCGCCGGCACTAGCCTTGATCAGTACCGGATAGCCGATACTATCGGCTTGCTGTTTCAGGAAATCTGCATCCTGATTAGTACCATGATAGCCTGGAGTTAACGGTACACCAGCTTTTTCCATTAAAGCTTTAGAAGTCGCTTTCAGACCCATTGCTAAGATTGCACCTACTGGCGGACCTATAAAGACAATGTTGTTGTCCTGACAGGCCAGGGCAAACTGGTCATTTTCAGACAGGAAACCATAACCTGGATGAATGGCCTGAGCACCGGTAGTTTTAGCTGCCTGAATAATACGTTCAATCTGTAAATAACTTTGTGCAGCAGGCGATTCACCAATATAGATCGCTTCATCTGCCAGTTTGACATGCTGTGCCTGCGCATCGGCATCGGAGTAGACAGCAACGGTGGCAATCCCTAATTTCTTCGCTGTACGAATGACACGGCAGGCAATTTCACCACGGTTGGCAATTAAAATCTTTTCAAACATCGTAGGATCCTTCTTGTTGTTATGCCGTGGTCTTGATCCAGGCCGGGCTTTGTTTGTTTAAAAATGCATTCAGTCCATTTTTCGCCTCATCTCCCTGGCGAATATGGGCAATATGCTGTGCTGTTTTAAGCAGTAAATCTTCGGTTAATACCTGTTGGTCAACCAGTTGGATCAACTGTTTGGATGCACTCTGTGCAGCAGGTCCACCCAGTAAAAGTGCTTCCACAATTTCATCAATTTTACTGTCGAGCTGTTCCGGTGGAGTGACTTCATGCGCAAGACCAATCATTTTGGCCTGTTCAGCAGTAATCCGCTCGGCGGTCAGGAAATAACGTGAGGCCTGACGGGCCCCAATCGCACGAATCACATACGGGCTGATGGTCGAAGGTGCCAGACCTAAACGTACTTCCGACGTCGCAAACTTGGCATCGGTACTGGCGATGCAAATATCACAGGCCGAAGCCAAACCCATGCCGCCGCCAAACGCAATACCATGTACCCGGGCAATGGTCGGCTGTTTCAAGGTTGCCAGACTTTGCAGCATTTTTGCCAGTTTGAGCGCATCCGCTTCGTTATCTGCTTGAGAAGCCTGACCGGCCTGTTTCATCCAGTTCAGGTCAGCACCGGCAGAAAAACTTTTGCCACGACCCGCCAGAATCACCACGCGTACATCATCACGGCTATTTAAAGACTGGAAGCAGGCATGCAATTCTTCAATGACTTGAGTATTAAAGGCATTGTGCAGTTCGGCACGATTAATCCAGACTGTCGCGACCTGATTCTGCTGTTCGAGCTGTAAAAATTGATAATCCATTTTTGATACCTCTTACATACGGAACACGCCGAATTTGGTTGGCTGGATAGGTGCATTTAGGGCTGCAGCCAGACTCAAGGCTAGTACTTCACGCGATTGCGCTGGATCAATCACACCGTCATCCCATAACCGCGAAGACGCATAATAAGGATGGCCTTGGCGTTCGTATTGATCACGGATTGGCTGTTTAAACTGGTCTTCTTCTTCTACTGACCAGCTACCACCTTTCTGTTCAATCTGGTCACGTTTTAAGGTTGACAAAACGCTGGAGGCCTGTTCACCGCCCATCACTGAAATACGCGAGTTTGGCCAGGTCCACATAAAGCGTGGCGAATAAGCACGACCACACATACCATAGTTGCCGGCACCAAAAGAACCGCCAATCACTAGAGTCAACTTAGGTACATTGGCATTAGCGACGGCCATCACCAGCTTGGCACCATTTTTGGCAATGCCTTCATTTTCATACTGGCGACCGACCATAAAGCCGGTAATGTTTTGCAGAAAAATCAGTGGAATATTGCGCTGGGTACACAGTTCAATAAAATGTGCGCCTTTTTGGGCAGACTCGGAAAATAGAATGCCATTATTGGCAATTATCCCGACCGGCATGCCATAGAGCTTGGCAAAACCGGTCACCAGGGTAGTGCCGAAACGTGCCTTGAACTCGTCAAAACGTGAACCGTCGACAATACGGGCTATCACTTCACGGATATCAAAAGGCTTACGCGCGTCACTCGGCACAATGCCGTACAGTTCCGAACTGTCAAATAGCGGCGCTTCGATTTCATCTGCGGTCTTGTTTGGCTTTTTGTTCAGGTTGGCCACGATGTTGCGAGCAATCGCAATCGCATGTTCATCGTTTTCAGCCAGATGATCAGCCACGCCAGACAAACGGGTATGCACATCACCACCACCGAGATCCTCACTAGACACCACTTCACCAGTAGCTGCCTTAACCAGAGGAGGGCCGCCGAGGAAGATCGTGCCCTGATTGCGGACAATAATGGTTTCATCTGACATGGCAGGAACATAAGCACCACCGGCAGTACAGCTACCCATCACCACTGCAATTTGGGCGATACCTTGGCTCGACATACGTGCCTGATTGTAGAAAATACGGCCGAAGTGATCGCGGTCTGGAAATACTTCATCTTGTAAAGGCAAATATGCACCGCCTGAATCCACCAGATAAATACAAGTCAGATGGTTCTGCTCGGCAATTTCCTGAGCACGTAAATGTTTTTTCACTGTTAATGGATAATAAGTACCGCCTTTCACCGTAGCATCATTGGCGATGATCATGCAGGTCACACCGTTAACCTGACCAACACCAGCGACCACACCTGCGGCAGGAACATCATCCTGATAAACCTGATAGGCAGCCAGCTGACCAATTTCCAGAAAAGCGGTTCCTGGATCAATCAGGTGATTAATCCGTTCACGTGGTAACAGCTTGCCGCGATCTAAATGTTTTTGACGAGCAGTTTCGCCGCCACCCAAAGCAATTTTTTCAACTTTCTGTTTTAGGTCATCCACCAGTTGCAGCATGGCAGTCTGGTTGGTTTTAAACTCTTCACTACGTATATTGATTTTGCTCGATAACTGATTCATGACGAACATCCTTGTTTTATTCTAAGTGTTAAGGTTTAGGCTGTTTCGTTGAAGAGTTCACGGCCAATCAACATGCGGCGGATTTCTGAAGTACCAGCGCCAATTTCATACAGTTTGGCATCGCGCCATAAACGGCCAGCAGCAAACTCGTTGATATAACCGTTACCACCTAAAGTCTGAATGGTTTCGCCCGCCATCCAAGTCGCTTTTTCAGCAGCATATAAAATGGCACTGGCAGCATCTTTACGCAGGCTACGGCTATGCTCAGCTTTGTCACATTCAGCACCGACCGCATAAACCAGTGCCTTACAGGCTAGCCAGGTCGAATACATGTCGGCAATTTTGCCTTGCATTAACTGGAATTCGCCCAGCGCCTGACCAAACTGTTTACGGTCATGAATATATGGAATCACGGTATCCATACAGGCATCCATAATCCCCAGTGGGCCAGCACTCAATACAGCACGCTCATAGTCCAGACCACTCATCAAGACCTTGGTGCCATTACCGACGCCGCCCATGACGTTTTCTTTGGGTACTTCGACATTGTCAAAAAACAGCGGATAAGTGTTTGAACCGCGCATACCCAGTTTGTCCAAATGGGTGCCATGACTGAAACCTGGCATATTTTTTTCAACCAGAAAGGCGGTCATGCCTTTGGCGCCGGCCTGCAAATCGGTTTTTGCATAGACCACCAGGACATCGGCATCGCCACCATTGGTGATCCACATTTTTGAACCATTCAACAGGTAGTGATCGCCTTTGTCTTCTGCTTTCAGTTTCATGCTCACCACATCCGAGCCTGCATTCGGTTCAGACATTGCCAAGGCACCGACATATTCACCTGAAATCAGTTTAGGCAGATAACGCTGTTTCTGTTCTTCAGTACCATTTCGCTTAATTTGGTTTACACATAGGTTAGAATGTGCGCCATAGGACAGCCCAATGGATGCAGAAGCACGGGAAATTTCCTGCATGGCAATGATGTGCGCCAGATAACCAAAATTTGAACCGCCATATTCCTCACTGACTGTCAGCCCGAGCAGGCCCATCTCGCCAAATTTTTTCCAAAGGTGAGCAGGGAACTCGTTGTCACGGTCAACCTGTTGAGCAATTGGGGTAATTTCTTTGGCGCAAAATGCGGCCACTGAATCACGAAGCGCTATTAGAGTTTCATCCAAACCGAAATCCAAGCTTTGTAAATTCATTCTTCATCCATCCTGAGGTTATATTTGTTGTGTCCAAAAAAGCATTGTTGTTGTGCTTGTGGTTTTAACATACAACGAAAAAATAAAAAAGTGAATCTATATTCACAAAATGATTTACAATTCATTTTATCTTGTTGAGATTAATTTTATGAGTTATAAAAGATCATCATTGATGCAGGAGCGAATGGAACAAAATCGCCTGTCGATTTTGGAATCTGCTCGTGAACTGATTATTCAAGGGGGCTTGAAGGAGGCATCGATTCAGGCGATTGCAGAACGCGCAGGCGTTTCTACAGGGCTGGTCTATCGATATTTCGAAAGCAAAAGCCAGATTTTAATTGAGGTTTTGTCGGCCGCGATTCAGTATGAAGTCGGAATTCTGAACCATATTGCCGAGTCAGATTTATCGCCAAAACTGAAATTGCAAAAATCTGTTACAACTTTTGTCAAGCGTGCCATGAATAGCCCCCAATTGGCGTATTCACTGATGTTCGAACCGGTCGATCCGGAAATGGAACATGAGCGTTTTCGCAGTAAGCAGCTGCTCAAGCAGAGCATTAAGGAAATTCTGGCCGAAGGAAAGGTCAATGGAGAATTCGAATTTGAAGATTTGAATACGGCAGCGTTGGGCGTGGTTGGCGCCATGACCTTTGTCGTAATTGAACCTTTAAATCCGTCCCGAAATGTCATGTTTGATCAGAAGTATAAGGATCACTTTGTCAAACAGATTGCCGATTTTTGTGTCAACGCAGTACGTGGACAGGAGGAAAATTTACAAGCATAAACGCACAAAAAACCGGTACACAGACAAGGTCGTCGTGGTCATAAAACAATTAGTAAAGTTGAAAATCAGAATTACAAAGAATCAAGGAGATCGATTCAATGACACAAGTACGGTTAAGCTATGCCTATGGAACCAGCAGTCAGCCTTTATTGGGCATGACGATTGGTGAAAAATTTGATCAGGCTTGCGAGCAGTATGCAGAACGTGATGCAGTGGTGAGTCTGCATCAGGACATACGCCTCAGTTACCGGCAGCTACAGGATCAGGTCAATGCCTTTGCCTGTCAGCTGCTGAAACTGGGTATGCAAAAAGGTGACCGTCTGGCGATCTGGTCGCCGAACTGTGTGGAATGGACCATTACCCAGTTTGCAGCCTTCAAGGCAGGCATTATTCTGGTGAATTTAAATCCAGCTTATAAAAGCAACGAGCTTGAATATGTGCTGAATAAAGTCTCCTGTAAGGGACTGGTGATTGCAGCGCAGTTTAAAACGACAGACTATCAGGAAATTCTGACTAAAATTGCACCTGAGCTGATGCAGACTGAAATTAAATTCCTCAATGCAGAGCGCCTGCCGCATTTAAAGCATGTGATTAAAATTGATGATCAGCATCATACCGGCATCCACCGTTTTCAAGATTTACTAAGCTCGCCTAGCGAACAAGAGCTGGAACAACTGCAACAGATCTCCAGTGAATTGCAGTTCGATGAAACGATTAATATCCAGTTTACTTCCGGCACTACGGGTAATCCGAAAGGTACCATGCTGACCCATAATAATATTTTAAATAATGGTTATTTTGTCGGCGAAGCCATTCATTTAGGTCCGGAAGACCGTGTCTGTATTTCAGTTCCTTTATTTCACTGCTTTGGTATGGTGATGGGTAATCTGGCCTGTATTACGCATGGTTCCGCCATGATTTATCCGTCTGCCGTGTTTAATCCGCTGGAAACCTTGAAAGCCATTCAGCAGGAAAAATGTACTGCGGCTTATGGTGTGCCAACCATGTTTATCGCCATTCTTGAGCATGAACAGTTTGACGAATTTGACCTGTCCAGTCTGCGTACCGGGATTATGGCGGGTAGTCCATGTCCGCAGGAAATTATGCAGCGCGTGATTGAACGCATGCATATGTCTGAAATCACGATTTGTTATGGCATGACCGAAACTGCGCCAGTGAGTGCACAAAGCTCAACGGCAGACAGTGTCGAGCGACGTGTTAGTACGGTTGGCCGGGTACATCCGCATCTGGAAGTTAAAATTGTCGATGAAAATGGCAAGGTGGTGCCACGCGGTCAATTGGGCGAGCTATGTGTACGCGGTTATTCCGTCATGCTCGGTTACTGGGAAGACCAGGACAAAACTCAGGAAGTGATTGATGCTGCACGCTGGATGCATACCGGTGATATCGCTGAAATGGATGATGAAGGCTTTGTGAAAATCAAGGGTCGAATCAAGGATGTCGTCATTCGTGGCGGAGAAAACCTGTTCCCGAAAGAAATCGAAGATTTCCTTTATACCCATCCTGCCGTTTCAGATGTACAGGTGATCGGTGTGCCAGACCATAAATATGGTGAGGAACTTTGTGCTTGCATCATCCTGCATGAAAATGATCCGTGTACTGAGGAAACTATCCGTCAGTATTGTAAGGAGCATATTTCTCACAATAAAGTGCCACGTTATGTGCGTTTCTTCCAGGAATTTCCAATGACGGCTTCCGGTAAGGCGCAGAAGTTCAAATTGCGTGAATTTATGCGTGAAGAGCTGAACTTGAAAGAGATTGCTTAAATTGTATTGATGCGATTCTTAAATGGGGCAAAGCAGTATTTAATGCATGCATTGCCTTCATTTGTATAACGGTTTCGATATCAATGTTTAGGCTTTTCTTACTTTTGATGGGCCAAAAGTAAGCAAAATCCCTTTATTTTGCTGAAGGGACTTCCATGTCCCTCAGCAAAATGGCGACATCCATGTCGCCGGGTCTATGATCAAATTTCAAGAAAACAGTAAATAAGATCAAGCTACAAAATTTAAATATTCAATCTATCTAAATACCCGCCTGAGTTTTAGATTCGTGCATAGATTTAGAGTAAAAATATGGCAAAAAACTTTCACAGTGAAGTCGTGGTCGTCAGTTATGACGATCATATCCGTAAACTGATTCCCGGTTATGAACTGGTGCATCAGCAGATTGAAGCAATTCTCAGCACTGAACTCCCAGAAACCGCACATATATTAATAGTGGGTTGCGGAACAGGTTATGAATTGTCGTATTTATTAGAGCAACATCCAGACTGGACCTTTACTGCAATTGATCCATCAGCAGCCATGCTGAAACAGGCTAGTAAAAATCTGAATTCTATAGATCGACAAAGGGTGCAATTCATCCAAAGTACGATTCAAGATTTGAATCAGCCGGATACTTTCGATGCCGCATTGGCCATTCTGGTGGCTCATTTCATTCCAAATTCCGAAAAAAACGGATTTTTTCAGGCTATCCATCAGTGTCTTAAAACCAACGGTCTTGCATTGACCTATGACCTGATGCAACCCGAAGATCAGCAAGACATCAAAATTATGCAGAAGCTGGCACAGCAGACAGGGTTAAGCATGGTGCAAAGTAGCAAGATGATTGAACGCTTGGAGCAGGATTTTCACTTGTTATCTGCGCAAAATTTTACAGCACTTTTAACCAAAGTCGGATTTAAACAGTGCAAAATTTATTGTCAAATCATGAATTATCATGGCTTTTTGCTCAGAAAATAAAGATCAAAGAACTTTTTGCAAATTCTAAAGTTTAAGAGAATATTCAGGGAAGTATTAAAACAATGTCGGCATATTACAGTTTTATTCAGCGCGAACAGCATGCAGATGGCAGTACTACGGCTTATTACCGTTCTAATATTCATGCACAAGGTGCGTGGAATCCGCATGAGCAGCACATGGCGCCAGCCACCGGTATTCTATGCGTCGAACTGGAACAGTTTCAGCCACGTGCTGACATGCGTATTGGTCGGGTCGGGCTGGATATTTTTGGCCTGATAGCCTTTGGTGAATTTTCGATTACCACACGCATGATCCGTCCGGGTAAAACCATTGAACTGGTTGAAGCTGAAATGTGTGCCAATGGTAAAACCTGTATCGTGGCACGCGCGTGGAGAATGCTAACTTCAAATACCACGGCCATTGCTGGAGTGGAAGATTTTCCGATCGAAAGTCCAGAATATTTACCGGTTTGGGAGGGTATGCGCTGCTGGCCGGGCGGTTATATCCAGAGTATTGAAACCCGGGCACATGCTGACCATCGTGCAGGCAAGGGCATTGTCTGGCTAAGAAATTCGCTGGACATGGTAGAAGGTCAACCGACGACAGACTTTAGTCGTTTGCTCGGTATGGTCGATACGGCCAATGGCATTGTGCCACGTCAGGACCCGAATTCCGGTTGGGGATTTCCGAATCTGGACCTGCAGATTCATATGCACCGTCTGCCGCAGGGTAAATGGCTGGGACTGGAAGTGGTGCAGCAATATGGTGAAGATGGTATCGGTCTGACTAGCGGGATTCTGCATGATGTTCATGGACCTTTTGGCCGAAGTGAACAGATTCTGACCCTGCGAAAGTTCTAAAGCCTATTCAAAAACATCAAGGCCAATTGCCTCAATCTGTATTTATTGGCATGCTGTGCGCAATGAGTCAGGAACAGCACAAGATGCGGATCAGTATGATTGGGGCAGGGCGAGTGGCATATCATCTTGCCCTTGTATTGTTAGCACAACATGAGATCGTACAGATCTACAGTCGAACCCTAGAAAAAGCACAGCAACTGGCTGAGCAATTTAAAGCTCAGGCAATCGCTGAGCCTGAACAGCTGGATCATGAGGTGGATCTGGTCATTATCGCGGTCAGTGATCAGTCGATTGCCAGCGTCATTGAACAGATTCATCCGCATCTGCAGCAGAATCTGATCGTACATACCTCTGGCAGTACCCATCTCGATTTACTGAAAAATGTGCATGCGCGTGCAGGCGTATTTTATCCTTTGCAGACCTTTAGTCTGGAACGCCAGATTGATTGGCAGCAGACGCCACTATTTATTGAGGCGGAGAATGAACAGGACCAAATCCTGTTATTAGAACTGGCAAATAGCCTAAGCAATCGTGTTTATACTTATAATTCTAGTCAACGTCTCAGTTTGCATCTTGCAGCGGTATTTGCCTGTAACTTTGCCAATTATTGTTATGACATGGGCAAGCAGGTGGTTGATGCACAACAGGTCGATTTTAGTTTGTTGTATCCCTTGATGCTGGAAACCGCCAGTAAAGCCACGCAGAATGATCCCAAACAAATGCAGACCGGCCCAGCGATGCGTGGTGATCAGAATATCTTGAATATGCATCAGCAGATGTTAGCTAATATGCAGCGGGAAGATTTGCAAAATGTCTATCAGTTGTTGAGCCAGCAAATCCTAGAACGTCATCGAAAATAAAAGAGCCGGATTTTTTAGTCTAAAATAAAATACTCAATTCTTTTTCCTCTTTAATTTTGGTGAAAAATGAAAAGAAAAAATAATAAAAAATGGAAATAGTATAAAGATGAAAATCTATTTTTCTTCTTAAGTGTTATTTCGGGTGCATTTGTCTTTATATATAAGTGGATTGCAAAATTTCTCCCATAAAAAAGCGCTGATTAATCAGCGCTTTTTTTGAATCTTGGATTAAGAAATTTTCTTGAAGATAAAATCATTAATCTTGTGACCGGCTTCAATCCCGCGACGTTCAAACTTGGTTTGCGGACGCCATTCTGGACGAGGGTAGCTGTTGCCTTTGCCCGCCAGATTTTCCAGTCGTGGACGTTCTTCCAATACTTCAATCATCCACTCTGCATACGGTTCCCAGTCCGTTGCAGCATGGAAAGTTCCGCCAAGCTCCAGCTTTTGCTCCACCAGTGGCATACGGTCATGCGAAACAAAACGGCGTTTAAAATGACGCTTTTTCTGCCATGGATCAGGGAAGTACAATTGCACAGTATTGATACTGTTGTCTGGCATTTCACGTAATACCTGAATTGCATCTGCATCCAGTACACGTAAATTCGTTAGGCCTTCAACACCTGCTTCGTAAATGCATTGCGCAATACCCGGTACATGCACTTCAATCCCGACAAAGTTACGCTCAGGATTGGCTTTGGCCATCAATACCAGTGAACGGCCCATCCCAAAACCGATTTCTACAGTCAAAGGGTGCTCTGGATGTTCAAAGTGCTGACGCAAATCACCCACTGGATATTCCAAAATTAAGTGACCATATTGTTCAAGCGCAGTACGTTGAGAGGTGTTTAACGGCATTGAGCGGCGCATAAACGTCACGATTTCACGGTGCTCGCTTAAGTTTTCCAGCTCCACGACTTGCTGGTCTAATTGATCGTTCGACATAACTTTGGCAAATCTAAAAATTCAGAATGCGGTATTTTAAGTCCTGAGCCGAGCAAGTCAAACTTTTCTCGGTATTTCTCCATAAAAATTGGCGAGATCTTCCAGATAAAATAAAAGAGCCAATTGAGGCTCTTTTATTAATCACCGTTCATCAGCTACTAAACCGGTCAATCAGTGTACTGCTGGCTTCATTTAAACCGATCACTGTTACGTCTATATTTTGGGCTTTAAATTTCTGGATCACATTATTCAACATGTTCACTGAGGTCACATCCCAGATATGCGCGTGGGTTAAATCCAGTTCGACATGCTCAAGTTTTTCCTTAAAATCAAAGAACTGATAGAATTTTTCTGTACTGCTGAAGAATATCTGTCCGGAAATAATATAGCTACGTGAATTGACCGTATTTAAATACGTATAGACATGTATAGTTCTTTCCAGTTTATTAATAAAGAACAGGGCAGAGAGCAATACGCCGACAAATACACCAAGCGCCAGATTATGAGTGGCAAGCACGACAATAATCACGGCAATCATCACGGTATTAAATTCTAGCGGATGTTTGCTGAATTGCTTGATTGCTCCCCATTGAAAGGTGGTAAATGCCACCATAATCATGATCGCAACCAGCGCTGCCATTGGGATATAAGCCAGCCAGTCTTTCAAAAAAACCACTAGACAGAGTAGAAACACACCAGCGACCAGAGTCGATAAACGGGTACGTGCCCCTGAAGACACATTGATAATTGACTGGCCGATCATGGCACAACCGGCCATCCCGCCCATAAAGCCGCTGACAATATTGGCCATACCCTGACCACGACATTCCTGATGCCGGTCACCTTCAGTTCCAGTCACTTCATCAATGACCGTAGTGGTCATCATGCTTTCCAGCAAACCGACAGTTGCCAAGGTAAAGGAATAAGGCAGGATAATTTGCAAGGTTTCCAGATTGAGTGGAATTTCTGGAATCAGGAATACTGGCAAAGTATCCGGGAATTGCCCCAGATCGCTCACGGTACGCATATCTGCACCCAACAACAGCGCTAGCCCACTTAAAACTATAATACAGATTAAAGGTGAGGGAATGGCTTTACCGATTTTAGGGATATAAGGAAACAGATAAATAATCGCCAGACCAATCGCAATAAACAGATAACCGGTGCTATCCATCCGGTTAATTTCCGGGATTTGTGCCACAAATATCAGGATCGCCAAGGCATTTAAAAATCCATAGACCACAGCCTGCGATACAAAGCGCATTAATTTAGCGACTTTAAAATAACCGGCAATGACCTGAATGATACCGGTCAGAATTGTGGCAGCCAACAGATATTGCAGACCATGTTCTTTTACCAAGGTAATCATCAAAAGCGCCATAGCACCTGTAGCCGCAGAGATCATGGCAGGACGGCCGCCAAAAAAGGCAATGGATACTGCAATGCAGAAAGAGGCATACAAACCGACTTGCGGATCAACACCGGCAATGGCAGAGAAGGCAATTGATTCAGGAATCAGGGCAAGTCCCACCACCAGACCTGCCAGTACATCTGTGCGGATATTAGAAAACCATTCTTCTTTTTTCAGGCTAATCACGAAATATCATCTATATTTTGAAAACCTGTGTATGTTAAACAGATAGAGATAAAAATCTACACAAGATTGACTTGCAAAAGCCCGGAATATCCTGAATATTGAATGAGTAACTGCCCCAAAATGACAGTTACGCTTTTTTGCAATTTACAGGTTTGATCACTTGAAAGTTTGTCAGAAGCGATTTAAAACATTGAGAAGTGTATAACAAGGATCAGAAATGAAGCTTTACTATTCGCCAGGTGCCTGCTCACTGGCAGCACATATTATTTTAAATGAAATTAATGTCGATTTTGATTTGGAACGTGTTGATTTAAAAACACATAAAACAGAAAAAGGTACGGATTATTACGAAGTTAATCCTAAAGGCTATGTACCAGCGTTAGAAATTAACCCTGGTCTGATCCTGACAGAAAATGTTGCAATTCTACCGTTTCTTGCTCAACACGATCCAAAACAAGATTTGATTCCACCATCGGGCATGGGACGTGCCAAAGTGCTGGAATGGTTAGGTTATCTGAACTCTGAACTACATGATGCCTATGCGGTGTTCTTCGGTGGCAAGTTATCCGACGATGAAAAGAAAAAAGCCTATGCGGAGATTGATCGACTATTGAGTTATATCGATAAAGCTATCGGTGAATCGGACAATGATTATCTGGTGGATGATAACTTTGGCCCTGCGGATGCTTATCTGTTTGTCTTGACCAACTGGTCGAACCAGATTGAGCATGATCTGAGTCCATATAAAAATATTATTCATATCCGTAATAAGGTGGCAGAACGTCAGTCTGTACAGATTGCCATGCGTGATGAAGGTCTGATTCCTTAATTACTGGAAAAAATAAAGGACTCAATTGAGTCCTTTATTTTTGTTGATGAAAATTTATTTAAAGAAATAGCCGGTTTCCGGCGAGCTGGCATTGGCCATACGCTTGCGCGGCATACGGCCTGCAAGAAAAGCTTCTCGGCCTGCTTCAACGGCTTTTTTCATCGCAGATGCCATCAAGACCGGATTTTGCGCTGCCGCAATCGCTGTATTCATGAGTACGCCGTCACAGCCCAGTTCCATCGCAATCGCAGCATCACTGGCTGTACCGACACCGGCATCGACCAGAACCGGCACTTTGGCATTTTCCTTGATGATTGACAGGGTGTGTGGATTCAGAATGCCCAGACCAGAACCAATCAGGCTACCCAGTGGCATAATCGCGACACAGCCCATGCTTTCCAGCTCTTGCGCCACGATCGGATCATCCGAGGTATAAACCATGATCTCAAAGCCATCGTCAATCAAGGTGCGAGCGGCTTTCAATGTTTCAGTCACGTTTGGATAAAGCGTTTTTTCATCACCTAAAACTTCAAGTTTGACCAGATTGTGGCCATCGAGCAACTCACGCGCCAGCATACAGGTGCGGACGGCACTATTGGCATCGAAGCAACCTGCAGTATTCGGCAAAATGGTATATTTTTCCGGAGGAATCACTGATAGCAGATTCGGCTGGTCAGGATCTTGGCCAATATTGACCCGGCGAATAGCGACAGTGACAATCTCTGCACCACTGGTTTCAATGGCCTGCTGAGTTTCATTTAAATCTTTGTATTTGCCCGTGCCTACCAAAAGGCGTGACTGGAATTGGCGTGAACCAATCTGTAATAAATCTTGCATAATTGTCCCGAGTATTAGCCGCCACCGACCGCGTGAATAATTTCTATTTTGTCTGTATCGCAAATTGGCGTATCGCCCAATCTGCTTTTAGGAATAATCATTTCATTGACTTCAACTGCAAAACGCTTACCCTCAAGCGCCATACTCTGAATCAGTTCCAGCAGATTCTTGCAGTGAGTTTCCTGTTGTTCGCCATTGATGTAAATCATCATTCTAGCAACCCTCCATGATTAAGTGTTGTTCAAACTTATCTGGCGTATTTTAAAGCATTCCAGGCCAGAATTAACCATCCGGCAATCATTAAAGCCCCGCCGATGGGCGTAATAGCACCTAAACCGCGGGGTAATCCTAAGGCCATGATATACAGTGAGCCAGAAAACAGTAAAATGCCGACCTGAATCAGACCGAAGCTCCATTGAATGGGCAATGCAGGGATGACTTTCGCCAGTAAAGAAAGAATCAGTAGTCCTAAGGCATGATAGAAAAAATAATCCGTTGCCGTTTGCCACCAGCCGAGCTGTGCTTCAGTCGCCCGCGCTTTTAAACCATGTGCACCAAAAGCACCGAGCATGACTGCAAGTGCCAAATTAAGTGCTGAAATCGCAATCCACATTTGAATTGATCTTCCTGATAAAGTTTGCGCTCAACCTTAGCATAAATTCAAAATGTGGACATAAAAAAGCCTTCATCAAAGAAGGCTTTTTCGAGGTAAATCAGTAACAGAATTTGGTATTAATTGGATGACATCGCCACTTTAATTTTTTCCATGGCATTTTTTTCCAGCTGACGAATACGTTCCGCAGAAACATTATATTCGGCTGCAAGCTCATGCAGGGTCGATTTCTCGTCATCTAGCCAGCGACGCTGCAGAATATTCCGTGAACGATCATCTAGCTGATCCATGGCTTCGTGCAGGGCAGAGGTGCTTTGCTCCTCATAGTCTTCATTTTCAATCAGACGGGCCGGGTCATAACGGTTATCTTCAAGATATAAAGCGGGTGCCACATGGGTGGAACCTTCATCATCGTCATCGCTTGATGCATCAAAAGCCGCATCATACGCCGTCAGACGGCCTTCCATTTCCAGTACTTGTTCTGGTGTGACATTTAAGTCATTGGCAATCGACTGTGCTTCTGCGAGCGTCAACTTTTTCGATGATTTCTTCAGGCTGCGCAGATTAAAGAACAGTTTACGTTGCGCTTTAGTGGTGGCGATTTTCACAATACGCCAGTTACGGATCACGTATTCGTGAATTTCCGCCTTGATCCAGTGCACGGCAAATGACACCAAACGTACGCCCATATTCGGGTCGAAACGTTTTACAGCTTTCATCAGGCCCAGGTTACCTTCCTGAATCAGGTCGCCTTGTGGCAAACCATACCCTGCATAACTACGCGCAATATGTACTACAAAACGCAAATGCGACATGACCAGCATTTTCGCTGCATCTAAATCTTGGTCATAATAATAGCGTTCAGCCAACTCTTTTTCTTGTTCGGCCGTTAAAATCGGAATCTGATTGACAGTGCTGATATAAGCACCGAGGTTGACACCTGGCGCCGATAATGACAGGGGCATTAACTGATTGCGGCTGTCACTCATGTGTTCTCCTTGAAGTGCGGGATAACCCTAAACTAGGTTTTATCTTAATCCAATCTCTCCGCAAATAATGGATATTTGGGTAGAGAAATGTAAAAAAGTATACGAAAGTGAAGATCAACAGTTTAATTGAAAATTTTTAAGATTCAATTAAGTAGTGAAACTCTGTATCAGAAATTTTTTTAAATTCGAGCTTGAGCTGATGTAGCTGACAATAGCGGCTGACATCTGTCTGGCTATGCGGATCAGATGATTTCAGCAGGAATGTTTTCTGATTCCCGGCCTTTAGTGCGCGCTTTAACATTAATAGCGGCATCGGGCACGGCTTTCCCATGGCGTCTATAAGGCTGAATTGCGCTGGATCTTCGAACATTGCGGTTTCATTTAGATAGCAGAAAAGGCTATAAATAGTAGCAAATATGATGCCAGAACCAAACTGGTTTAAGAAGAAAGAAGATCTAAATGACTTTATAAAGTCTTTTGACAATTTTCATGAAAAAAATAACTAAATCAAACAGAACATGCTAAAAAAAATCTATTAATTGTGATAAACCCATGTTAAGCTCGTTGCGTATTTGGGACTTTGAATAAACAAAGTGATTGTTTTTCACCCTATTACATAAATGGATGTAACCGGGATTTTGTTGATAGTTTTACAGAATGATTACAAGCTTAAAAATAATATTTTCAAACTTGTTTGCTCTGCTGTTTGCAACACCGGGTGGTCCTTCTTTTAGTTTCAATGAGGATTAACTTATGACAGCTGCTCGCGAACAAGGCGTAGTTAAGTGGTTTAACGATACTAAAGGCTTCGGCTTTATTCAACGTAACGGCGGCGATGACGTATTCGTTCATTTCCGTGCTATCCAAGGTGACGGTCACCGTTCACTTCGTGACGGCCAACGTGTTGAATTCAGTGTTGTTAAAGGCCAAAAAGGCTTTCAAGCTGAAGAAGTTCAACCATTAGACTAATCTTCGGATTAAGCTAAAAAGAAAACGCTCCAATATAACTTGGGGCGTTTTTTGTTTATACTATCCCTATCTTAGTGATTACCCAATTAGAGCACCGCTTTATGTCATCTGGTTTTGAAACCTTAAATTTACATCCCAATCTAAAAAAAGCGATTGATGCTTTAGGCTTTACCACCATGACGCCTATCCAGCAGAAGGTTTTGAAATTCACGCTGGCAGGACATGATGCCATTGGCCGTGCACAGACAGGTACAGGCAAAACTGCTGCCTTTTTAATTAGTATCATGAATGATCTGTTAAATAATCCGATTCAGGAACAACGCTATCGTGGTGAGCCACGTGCGCTGATTTTGGCACCGACCCGTGAACTGGCGTTACAGATCGAAAGCGATGCACAGGATCTGGCGAAATATGCTGGTCTCAATGTGGTGACCTTGCTGGGTGGTGTGGATTTTGACAAGCAAAAGAACCAGCTTAATAAAGCGCCTGTCGATATTATGGTGGCTACACCGGGTCGTTTGATCGATTTTGTAGAACAAAAAGAAGTCTGGCTGGATCAGATTGAATTTTTGGTCATTGATGAAGCCGACCGCTTACTAGATATGGGCTTTATTCCTTCAGTAAAGCGCATTGTGCGTTTCTCGCCGCGTAAAGAACAACGTCAGACTTTAATGTTCTCTGCAACTTTCAGCTACGATGTGCTGAATCTTGCACAACAATGGTTATTTGAACCGGTCACAGTTGAAATTGAACCGGAAAAGAAAACCAATGCCGATGTCGAACAACGGGTTTATATGGTCGCCAAGGCGGACAAATATAAATTGTTGCAAGAAATTCTGCGTGATGAGCCGATTGAAAAAGTCATGATTTTTGCCAACCGTCGTGATCAGGTGCGCAAACTTTATGATCATTTAAAACGTGATGGTTATAAGGTGGTGATGTTGTCGGGCGAAATTGCTCAGGACAAACGCCTGAAAATGCTGGACCAGTTCAAAAATGGTAAACATAACATCATGATTGCAACAGATGTTGCAGGTCGTGGCATCCATGTTGATGGTGTATCGCATGTAGTGAACTTCACCTTGCCGGAACAGTCGGATGATTATGTGCATCGTATTGGCCGTACCGGTCGTGCGGGAACCAGTGGTGTGAGTATCAGTTTCCTTGCAGAAGATGATGCGTTCTATCTGCCAGAAATTGAAAAAGCCATTGGGCAAAAATTGCCTTTGACCCGCCTGGAAGGTTACTGCTAATCCAGACCATAGAAAAACCGCTCTTGAAGAGCGGTTTTTTATTGCGCTGTGGTTTAGGCTTATTTGGCCTGACAGCGAAATGTAAGCACTGTCTGATAATCATCATTCTGGTTTAAACCGGTATTGGTACCTGCGATATTCCCGAGAACGGTAGCCGCTGCCTGAATCATCTGACCTGTTTGTTCATCGACCACGCCTTTTAAAGCGCCGTTATAAGCTGTCTTTTCATCCACAATAATTGGGGTTGATCGAGAGCCACAGGCTTTATTGGCCGCAGTAATCGCGTTGTTTTTCGAGGTCAGTTGATTTTTACCTAATCCGGTCACTTCGTACTGGTTATTTTCCTTTTGCACTGCCAATGCAGTCGGGTTTGAGGCACAAGCAGTAAGCAATAATGCGGAAATAGCTAATCCGCTGAAAGCGATTGTTTTTTTCATCATGAAATCTCAAGTAAATACGATGCTGAATATTTCAACACAGCAAGCAGCGCAGATTTTGTAGCTGTTGTATAGGTTTGGCAATTTTTGGTATAGCTCTATGTGAGTTAGGTGAAAAATAGAGCAGCACAGGATTGAAAAACCAAGCAACTTTATCTTCAAATTGTGATGAGCGTGCTGAATCGCTATGAAGTTTCTAGCGTATTTTTCTTTGAATATGCTAATCTTGAGTATGGTTTTTTAAGTGTAGATATACAAGGCAATGACGGAATCTGCGATTGACATCGTTCATCAAAATATTCACCAACGGCAATCGATTGGTCATCTGCTGGCACCCGCACCCAATGCAGAACAACTGGAAAGAGCCTTTCAAGCGGCATTAACTGCACCCGATCATCATCGGCTCAAGCCGACCACATTTGTGGTGGTTCCAGATAATCAGCGTGAAGCTTTTGGAGGGTTGCTGTCGCAGGCGCTCGTCGATTTGGGTGAAACTGAAACAGCGCAGATTGAGCGGGTCAAGAATCATCCATTTCGTGCGCCTTTATTGGTGCTTGCCTTAACGCGTTTGCAGGATCATCCTAAAGTTCCGCATTTTGAACAAATCCTGAGTTCAGGCGCAGCCATTCAGAATTTTCTGTTGTCACTTCAGGTTCAGGGTTTCTCGACCATGTGGCGTAGCGGTGCTGTAGTCGAGTCTGGCCTGTTTAAGCAGGCATTGGGAATTTCAAAAGATGATCTGGTCTCAGGTATTATTTATATTGGCACTGCAGCAAAAGCAATTCCAGCACGTGCAGAGATTCAAACCGGTGATTTTGTCAGTTACTGGAACCAGAACAGCTAGTTTGCAGGGTATAACAGGATATTAAAAAATAAGATGTCAGAATTAAATTTCTCAAAACTGGTAGAACCGGTTGCAGTTGATCATAAGACAGCTTTAAGAGTGACAGTATTGGGTGGGGGCAGTTTTGGTACTGCAATGGCAAATACTGCAGTGCGTAATGGTTGCAATACCATGATCTGGATTCGTGACGAAGCAGTTGCGGCAGATATTAATGCCACGCATATCAATAAACGCTATTTGCCAGATTTTAAGTTAGAAGAAAATTTGCTGGCGGTGTCAGATCTGGAACAGGCTGTGCGTGATCGCGATATTATTTTAGTCGCTATTCCGAGCCATTCTTTCCGGGATGTCTTGCAGCAAATCAAACCTTTTATTACGTCACAAGCCGTGATCTCGCTGACCAAGGGTATTGAAGCCAAAACCTTTAGTTTCATGAGCGATATTATTCGTGAAGTGTTGCCTGAAGTGCCTTATGGTGTGTTATCAGGACCGAACTTGGCCAAGGAAATTGTGGCAGGACAGCCGGCAGGAACCGTGATTGCCAGTCAGTCCGAGCTGGTGCGTTATGCCGTACAACAAGCACTACATAGTGCCTTGTTCCGCGTATTTGCTAGTGATGATGTGCATGGGGTAGAACTCGGGGGCGCATTAAAAAATATCTATGCTGTCGCGATGGGCATGGCTGCTGCGTATAACGTGGGTGAAAATACCAAGAGTATGATCCTGACCCGTGCTTTGGCCGAAATGAGCCGTTTTGCAGTAAAACTCGGTGCTAATCCGCTGACTTTCCTTGGGCTTTCAGGTGTGGGTGATTTGTTCGCTACCTGTAGCAGCCCTCTTAGCCGTAATTATCAGGTGGGTTATGCGCTTGGTAAAGGTAAAACCTTGGAGCAGGCAACGACTGAGTTGGGGCAAACGGCAGAAGGGATTAATACCATTGTACAGGTCAAGGCACGTTCGGAAGAGCTCGATGTGTATATGCCGATTACCTCGGCCTTGTATGATGTGATTTTTGAAGGTGCGCCGCCACTCAATATTGCATTGTCATTGATGAAAAACGGTCATCGCAGTGATGTTGAATTTGTCTTGCCACATCATCAAGTCTGATCTATAACACAGGGACTGTCTGCGAATTGTCATATTCGCTGCTTATCATGCAGGCAAAAGAATATAAGGAAATCAAATGCAACTGACTTTAGTTCGACATGGCGAGGCCGCGCCACCGATCAATGGTAATGACACCAAGCGACCTTTAACGGAGCGTGGTCATCAACAGGCTGAACAAACTGCGCAGTTCTTAAAGGATCTGATTAAGCCTGAAGTGTTTGTGGTCAGTCCGTTGTTGCGAGCGCAGGAAACTCTGGCACATTTGCAGCAGTATTTTAAAGATGTGCCGGTGGTGATCTGTAATACGATCAAACCGGATGATGATGCCAAAGTCGCAGTGGAATGGTTATCGCAACTGCCTTATGAGTCGATTGTAGTGGTGTGTCATATGAATGTGGTGGCTCATATGTCTTCCATTCTGCTGGCTGAATCTTTTCATCCCTATGCATTGGCAGAAGCACGTATTTATGATCAGGCGGTGATTGCCCCGGGCTTATCCACACAGATTAAAAGTTTTATTCCTACACTATAAAAAATTAATTAAAATGGCAGAACACAATTGATGTTGTATTTATGGATGCCAGAAGCCAATGGGGTTTGGCAATGGTCAACTGGGGAATTCTGGAACACTGCGGACACACTTGAGCAGCTGATTCAGGATATACAGGCTCATCATGGCGAAGAGGCGGTAGTATTTTTCCCGAGCCGTCATGTGCAAATTTTGCAGCAGACCTTGCCCAAGAGCCAATATAAGAAAATGGGTAATGATGGCATTAAATATTTGCTCGAAGAATACGTGGTGCTGCCGGTAGATGCTATGAAAGTGCTACATCATTTTCAGCAGCCGGATCAGATCAGCATTATGGGGATTGCGAATTCTACGCTTGAGACCTTGCAACATGCTTTAAGCCTGATCCCAGTCAAGCTGGCAGCTTTGTTACCGGACTTTTTGGTGCTGCCGGTTCCTGATGCCAATCAGCGTGTGATTGCGCAAATCGGTGGACGTTTGCTGGTGCGCGAGTCGGAATATATCGGCCAGTCGCTGGATGATCTAAGCCTTTATCTGGATTATCAGCCCAAGGATCTCAGCTATAAGGTGAGCAATCTGAATCAGGAGCAGTTGCGTAGTCTTGAAGCACTGGTCACTCAGGAGCAACTGGAGTCTTTCCAATATGGAATTCCTGTACTGAAAAAACCGAAACAGCATCCGTTTAATGTCTTGCCTAAAGCAAAATCCAATGGCGCTATTTCCGGCTACTGGAAAGCCTGCGCGGCGGTTTTTCTGGGTATTTTAGTATTGCAGTTTAGTTATGATGCTGTGCGCTGGTATCAATATAAGAAAGTGGCGAATCAGACCGCCGCGCAAGCCATCGACCAGTTTAAATACTGGTTTGGACAAAATTATCCGGTCACTGAGCAGAATATCAAAAGTCAGTTTGAAGGGCAGTTGCGTCAAAGCCAGATTGCAGATACGCATGCATTGCAGCTGATTAGTCGGGTGGGGCCAGTCTTGATGCAAAATCAGATTGTGGCACAACGGGTGAATTATGATGCTTCTGTGTTAAGTATGGAGCTTAAGGCCAATTCATCAGAAACGTTAAATGCACTGACCACACAATTAAGCCAGCAAGGCTTTAAGGTGGAGCTGGGGAATATTCAGGCCAGCGGAACAGCTGCGATCGGACTGGTGAGGATTCAATAATGAAAGGCATTGAAGCGCTACAAAATCGTATGGATCAGTCTTTTGAAAAACTGAGTGATTATCTGGACAGCTTGTCGGTACGTGAACGGGTAATGGTGATTTTTACCACTGTTTTTGTGATTGTGGCGGCAGTCGGTTCTGCACTCTGGTATATGCATCAGGCGGCAGATACCCAGCAAAAACGCTTAAATCAGCTGAAAGATACCATTGTTTGGATGCAAAGTAATGCAGTAACCATGAAACCGGCTGGGGACACCCAACTGGATGCAGCGGAGAAAGTACAGCGAGTCGCACAGCAGCAAGGATTGTCGGTGGCTTCCCAGCAAATGGAAGGAAAAATTCAATTGGCGGTCATGCATGAAAATTATGCAGTACTGGCAAATTTCCTGACTCAGCTGGCACAAATGGGGCTAAGTATCGAGAAAATGGAACTAAATAATGAGGCAGGACAGATTAAATTAACGGCGACCATACAATAAACGGTAAAAATAAAGATTTGCAAAGCATGGTTTTTTTGTCAGCCTATGCCTATAATATGCCGACTTAAAAAGCAGTAGACTTTTCTGGATATGTTGTATTCTCTAGCCCGCCCTTTGTTGTTTTCTTTAGCACCAGAGCGTGCACATGAGCTGACATTATCACTATTGAAATCATCCCATAAAATGGGCTTGATGCGTCAAAACGTTGCTGCGAAACCTGTGACCTGTATGGGAATCGAATTTCCCAATCCGGTAGGTCTTGCGGCAGGTTTGGACAAAAATGGTGCCTATATTGACGCCCTTGCCGGTCAAGGTTTTGGTTTTATTGAAATTGGTACCATTACCCCGCGACCGCAAGCCGGCAATCCTCATCCGCGTTTATTCCGTTTGCCACAGGCCAAAGCCATTATTAACCGTATGGGCTTTAATAATGATGGCGTGGATCAGCTGGTTGAAAATGTCAAAGCGGCCAAATTTAAAGGCATTCTCGGTATTAATATCGGTAAAAACGCTGATACTCCGGTAGAAAAAGCAGTAGATGATTACCTCATCTGTTTAGAAAAAGTCTATAATTATGCTTCTTATATTACCGTCAACATTTCTTCTCCCAATACCAAAAACCTGCGCAGCCTGCAAAGTGGTGATGCACTTACCGAACTGCTGGAAACGCTGAAAAACCGTCAACTTGAATTGGCTCAGGAATACCAGCATTATGTACCTTTGGTACTCAAAGTGGCGCCTGATCTGGATAACAGCGATATTACCTTTATTGCCAAACAGTTATTGCAATTCAAGATCGATGGTCTGATCGTGACCAATACCACACTGTCGCGTGAAGGTGTAGAGGGTCTGGAGCATGCAGAAGAAGCGGGCGGTTTGTCTGGCGCGCCGGTATTTGAGAAAAGTACCGCATGTCTGGCTGCATTTGCTGCGGTATTAAAAGGACAAATTCCATTGATTGGTGTGGGTGGTATTCTTTCAGGTGCAGATGCTGCTGCCAAGAAACAGGCAGGCGCCAACCTTGTACAAGTTTATAGTGGCCTCATCTATACCGGACCTAAACTTGTAAAAGATTGTGTAGACGCACTTTAAATCCTATGAATGCCATTGATATCTTTCTACTGATTATCTTGCTCATTGGAGGGCTCAACGGTTTGCGTCAAGGATTTATTAAAGCCTTTGCGAACTTAGTGGGATGGATCTTTGCCCTGATTGTTGCGGCAAAATATTCAACGCTACTTGCGCCGTCTATGGTTGCTCTGAGTACAGATCCAGTCGTACAAAAGATTGCGGCCTTCGCTTTTATCGTCCTGCTGATTGTAGTTCTGACCTGGATCGTTACTGCACTGTTGAACCGTATTTTAAAGAGTCTTAAACTGGGTCCTCTTAACCGTCTGGCGGGTGGTGTCTTTGGTAGCCTGAAAGGTTTGCTGATTGTTCTGATTACCATGCAGGGAATTGGCCCGTGGGTAGAAAGCTCACCTCACTGGAAACAGTCCAAGTTTATTCAAGCCTTATTGCCTTATGCGCCTTGGGCGACTCAAATGTCGAAAGAAGCCGCGAATGGCGCACTACAACATATCAAGCCTGAAGGGACATCGAAACCTTCAGCTTCATCATCTGAAACATCGCCCAAGTCTGGAGCTGCAGATGAGTCTACAAATAATCCTTTTTATTAATCCTAGCTTGTCTGCGAGGTTGCTATGTGTGGAGTAGTTGGTATAGCTGGTAAATCACCCGTTAACCAAATGTTGTTTGATGCATTAACGATGTTACAACATCGTGGACAAGATGCAGCTGGGATCGTGACATGTGATGAAGGACGTTTATTCCTGCGCAAAGACAACGGCATGGTGCGTGATGTATTCCATACTCGTCATATGCGTGCTTTGAAAGGAAATTACGGTATTGGTCATGTGCGTTATCCAACAGCCGGTTCATCGAGCAGTGCTGAAGCACAGCCGTTTTATGTGAACTCACCGTACGGGATTACCTTAGCACATAATGGTAACCTGACCAATGCCGAAGAAATTCATGATGACCTGTTCAAAACTGACTTGCGTCATATGAACACTGATTCTGATTCAGAAGTCCTGTTAAACGTGTTTGCGCATGAACTGCAAAAACATGGCAAACTGGTACCGACGTCGGAAGATATTTTCCATGCGGTAACACGTGTGCATGAGCGTTGTAAAGGTGCTTATGGCGTGGTGGCGATGATTACCGGTCAGGGTCTGGTAGGCTTCCGTGATCCAAATGGTATTCGTCCATTGATCTACGGTTCGCGTGAAACTGAACAGGGTATGGAGTATATCATTGCTTCTGAGTCGGTTGCGATTACTGCGCTGGGCTTTAAAGTTGAGCGTGATATTTTGCCTGGTGAAGCGATATTTATTGATTTAGAAGGTAACTTCTTCACCAAGCAATGTGCAGTGAATGCTGAATACCGTCCTTGTATTTTTGAATATGTTTATTTTGCCCGTCCAGATGCCATCATTGATGGAATCTCGGTGTATAAAGCACGTTTAAAAATGGGTGAGAAGCTGGCGCAAAAGATTCTGCGCGAGTGGGGTGAAGAGCATGATATTGATGTGGTGATTCCGATTCCGGATACTTCACGTACTTCTGCATTGGAACTTGCCAATATGCTGGGTGTGAAATTCCGTGAAGGTTTCATGAAAAACCGTTACATTGGTCGTACCTTCATTATGCCTGGTCAGCAGCTGCGTAAAAAATCGGTACGTCAGAAACTGAACCCGGTTGAGCTTGAGTTTAAAGGTAAAAATGTACTGTTGGTGGATGACTCGATTGTCCGTGGTACAACCTGTAATGAAATTATCCAGATGGCTCGTGATTCTGGCGCGAAAAAAGTATTCTTTGCTTCTGCAGCACCGATGGTGAAATATCCAAACGTTTATGGTATTGATATGCCGGCGAAATCTGAGCTGATTGCATCGGAACGTAGCGTGGAAGAAATCCGTGAAATTATTGGTGCTGACCGTCTGATTTTTCAGGATCTGGAAGATTTGAAAGATGCGGTAAGAACCACCAAGGTGCCGGACGTCAAAGACTTTGATTGTTCAGTGTTTGATGGCATCTATGTTTCGGGTGGCATTGATGCGCAATATCTGGATGACCTACAGCAAAAACGTAGTGACAGTGCCATGAAAGAAAGCAATTATATTGATGTCAATATTGATGCAGCCTCAGTGGATTTGACTGGTGTACGCGAAGTCTAAGTAGTTAAAATCATCATGAAAAAGCGGGAATTTCCCGCTTTTTTGTTTTATGATGAGCCCATTGAAAATTATCATTTTAGGGTTCTGCATTGCGAAACGTAGGATACGATTTTATAAAAAACAAAAATATAGTACTACCTGTAAGTTTTTGCCTGATTGCAATTCTGTTGACTATTTTTATTATTAATACCGTTGTTGGTCTCTTTGTTTTTTATACTGATCCTAGCCAGTCAATCTTCTGGCATGCGCTGAGTCCTTATCTGATTGCTTTGCTGTTATGTGCCATGATGATCTCGGTCATCTATGAATTCTATATTTTTCGGAATGGCGGTTATTCGCTGGCGAAGCAGCTAGGTGCGCGTCGGTTGAGTCCGATGGACAGTATTCCAGAAGAAAGTGCTGCACTGCACATTAACCAGCAACTGTCAGAGACTTTTCTGATTGACGTTCCGGCGGTATATGTGCTGCCCGATGAAGTTGGTGTCAATGCATTGACGGCAGGGTTTAGTCCGCGGGATACCGCAATTATCCTGACTTGGGGTGCGATACAAACACTGGATAAAGTCGAGCTGTATGGCTTGCTCAGCCATGAATTCAATAAAATCCTGTCTGGTGAAGCTGCGGAAAATACCCGTTTGAAAATTCTGTATAGCAGTTTAACTACGTTTAGTCAGTGTGGCAGTAAGATTGCCAAGTCCGGTTTTTATCGAGCGGGTAGTCCTCGTGAAAACAAGTTCGAAACTTTCTATGTTTCAGTCGGTGCGGTGATCTGGCTGATTGGTAGTTTGGGTGTTTTGATTTCCCGTTTCATTAAATATATTTCACTCGGTGGTCGGACCTATAAAAATGATCGAAAGACCCGACGCCTGATTCAAAATGATGCCAATATTCAGACTTTACTCAGAATTCATGTGCATCATTCTGGATCCCAGATTTATAGTGAATATGCTGAATCCATTTCACATATGTGCTTTGCTAATTCCTTGAGCCCGCAAAACTGGTTGAATATTCATCCCAATATTAATCAACGGATTTATGAATTAAATCCTGCCTTGATTCAGGACTTACAGCTTGAAAACCTGAAAAAACTCAAGAATCAGCCTTTGTTTAGTTTATTCCGTTCTTTGGAAGAAGTGGTGCCTGAAACTGCAATGAGCTGGAGCTCGCCACAACCTTTGCCATTATTGCGGCTGTCTCCGATCAGTTTTGCGATTAAAGATGCGATCAAACCACTGAATCCGGAACTTCGGCTCAAGATGCCACGTCCGGAACTGATTGAGCGTGCATTACAAACGGCAACCGGTTCTCGTGAAGTGATGGTCGCCATTTTAATGATTCGTCAATATCGTGAATTTATTCCGACTGAGGCTGAAGTCAGCCGTGCCATTGTAGATTCATTGCTCAATCTGGACGGGCGGGTGCATATTTCGATTTTTCAGCAAGCCTGCAAGAATATTGGTGGCATGCCGACAACTGTAGCACGGCAGTTTTTGATGAAGCTGGCACGGATCATTCAGGAAGATGGCGAAATTGGCCTGTTGGATGCATTATTACTGGAATGTGTGAAATACGAACTTAATTTGCTTCCTGCACATACGCCTACCGCACTCGATGAGGTCAAGCCACAGATTGTACGTTTGATTGACGCCTTGCTGCATGTACAGCAGATTAATAGCGGCAACCAGCTTGAGGTTCGGGAGCGAATTTTAAACCGGATTCTGACCGCTCAGGAACTGGACTTATATAATGAAATTTCTGATGAGCCGATTGATCTAGCAGAAATCCTGAATGATATTGCGGGGCTGTTATTGCGTGATCGCCTCAGTATTTTAGGTATTGCAGAGGCCTGTTTGTGGAGTGATCGTATCGTGACACAGGATGAGTTGGACGTGATGGAGCTGTTATATTGGCGCTTGGGTTTTGAGGCAGAACAGGTCGTTCAGCAAATGTTAAAGAAGAACAGTTTAACCATTCTGTAGAAAATAAATGAGAACGCGCAGCTTTAGCCGGAATCTGTTATAACAGCAGGGATGGTTTAATTGTGTATTAAAAATACAGGTTTTAACATGCAGCTAAACTTTGTACTAGAATCCATCAGGATAAAAAAGAAAAGCTGAAAAAGTTCGGCAAAGCACAGGCAATCCGGCTAAAATGTTCAGCCTGAAATTGGTGATGATGAAAAGATGATTGGGCATCAGCGTGACATACTGGCAACATTAGGAATCGATCTCTGGATTCCTAGGGACAGCGCATGTCAGCCGCATCAGGTTTCGATCTGGCGTGATCAGGCTGCACCTGAATTTCACACCGATATCGTCTTGCCTCAGCCTGCTTCAATAGAGGCGTTGGCTGATCTACCGATTCCTGAGCCTGAGCCAAGCGTTGCACTTAAGGTTGATACACCACCTGCGGCACCGACTCACATTGCACCTGTTCAGGAACAGCGTGAAATCGTACAGATCCCGCCATTCAGTTTACAGGCTTTAAGTCTAGCACATTGCAGTATCGTGATTGATGCAACTGCAATGACCGAAGACACCCAGAATTTATGGGGCAATATCCAGCGTGCAGTCCCAGGTGAGTTTCATGAGCTGAACTGGCCATTTCCCTGGGCCAATGTTCAGGATGGACGTGGTGTAGAATCCTATATTCAGGGTTTTCTGGATGGAATGAGTGCAGAGAAAAATATTATTTTCCTCGGGCCTGTAGCGCATATATCAAATACGAAAATGATCCAGTTGGCATCTTTACAAGAAATGCTGGATCAGCCGATTCTAAAAAAACGTTTATGGCAGTTTATGCAAAATAGGACTGCCAGTCTGGAATAATCTTGCTGTGGAATAAAAATAGATGAAACAAAAAGTGGTTGTATTTAGTCAAATTGATACTGATATTCAAAACAAGCTGGAACAAAATTATCAGGTTAATTATATACAACCGAAGCTAGGCGATGTGAATCAACAGCTTTTGCAGCAGGTTCAGGATGCTGATGGCATGATTGGCGCAGGGCGCTTGTTGAATCGCGATAATCTGGCCAGTGCCACCCGGTTAAAAATTATCTCCAGTGTCAGTGTCGGTTATGACAACTATGAACTGGATTATTTAAATGAAAAGAAAATTTATCTCAGTCATACGCCGCATGTACTGACTGAAACCACTGCTGACCTGGCTTTCACTTTACTGATGTCAGCAGCACGCAAAGTGGCTTACCTGGATCAATGGACCAAGCAGGGACAATGGCAGCGTACCGTGGGCGAAGCACAATTTGGTATGGATATTTTTGGAAAAACCCTCGGAATTATTGGTCTCGGTCATATTGGAGCTGCAATCGCACGTCGTGGTTTTTATGGTTTTAATATGAATATTCTGTATCATAATCGCCGGGAAAAACCAGAACTCGCTCAAGGGTTGAATGCGCAATATTGCCAGCTTGATGAACTGTTACAGTGTTCTGATTTTGTGGTCGTTGCAGTAGATTTGAATGCGGATTCCAAAGCCCTGATTGCAGCAGCGGAATTGGCGAAAATGCAATCCCATGCAGTATTGGTCAATATTTCACGTGGCTCGGTCATTGATGAACAGGCATTGATTGCAGCTTTAAAAGCTAAGCAGATTTTTGCTGCCGGTCTGGATGTGTATCAGAAAGAGCCGTTAAAAGAATCGGAATTATTCCAGTTGGATAATGTGGTTACATTGCCACATGTGGGTTCGGCCACTGCAGCCACCCGTAAAAAAATGGCAGAACTGGCCTATCAGAATCTTGTTGATGCCTTGGAAGGACGAGTGCCCCGTTATGTGGTCAATCCGGAATTTTAAAATGCATCTGATTCGTCGTTTAAATGGTATTAAAAAATAACATTTTCTTGCGTCTCTGCTCATTGTTCAATGCTATATTCAAGATAAATTAGATCGGCAGGATTAGAGATTTTTCATTGAAACGATTGGCGCTGGCGTGTGGCTTAAGTCTGTATATGGTAGCAGGGCACGGCTCTAACCATGATTTTAATCAAGTAAATGTACAATTTTCTGTGCCTGATATTGGTACAGGCGTCGGCTTACTCGATCAACAAAAAGAAAAAATGATCGGTGAAAAAGTCTATCGTGAAGTGCATAAACAAATGCCGGTCCTGCAAAATCCATGGCTTGAAGATCAGTTGCTTTCAGTATTTTCTCATATCCTGAGTCAGACTCAATTGCAACAGCCGATCGGTTTGCTGGTCATTAATGATCCCCAAATTAATGCTTTCGCCGTACCGGGTGGCCTCTTTGCACTTAATGCTGGTCTGATTAATTCAGCCCGAAACATGGATGAAGTGGCAGGAGTGATGGCGCATGAAATTGCACATGTCACACAACGTCATTACAGTCGCTCTCAGGATGCATTTAAAGGGCAAGGTTTACTGGCGCTAGCCGGAATTCTCGTCGGTGCTTTGGTCGCTTCTCAGGCAGATGGCGATGTCGGCACAGCGGTCATGATGGGTTCACAGGCAGCACTTCTGGATAAACAGCTTACCTATAGCCGTAATCAGGAGCGTGAGGCAGACCGGATTGGTATGCAATATATGTATCGTTCCGGTTATAACCCGCATAGTATGGCAGATTTCTTTGAGGTCATGCATCGCTCGACCAGCCGCTTAAGCTTTCTGCCGGATTTCTGGTTCACTCATCCACTCACCACCGAGCGTATGAGTGAAGCACGTTTACGTGCCAACCAGCTTCCTGCGGTGAAACGCAGTCTCAATGACCAAGACTTTGACATTATCAAGTGGTATAGCAGGGTATTGTCTGGTCAGACCAATGCAGAGCAGCTTATCCTGATGGACCGGCAAAATAATTTTGCAGGCCAGCTTGCCTTAACTGCCTATCGAATACAGCAAAGTGATTTCCAGGCCGCGCAGGCCACTTTAGATCGAGCAAAAAAGCATAACCAGATGCATCCTTTACAGGTTTTATTCCAGACTGATATTTATTTAGCTCAGAACCAGCTTGATGCAGCTTTGGAAAGTGTAGCGTCAGCAGCGCGGATCATGCCGGAAAATCGAGCGCTCAATTATAAATATGCAGAAGTGCTGATTCGCGCCAAGCAACCCGATAAAGCAAAAGTTTTAGTGCAGCGATTTCTAAATGCCAATTCACGGGATGTCAGTGGCTGGCGACTAATGCAACTGGCTGCCAATGCAGAGCCAGATTCGCCGATTAAGGCTGCCAATGTGCTGCGCTATCGTGCAGAAGTAGAATATTGGTCAGGATATGAAGAAACTGCCATCAAATCATTATTACATGCACAGCGTAGCGTAAAGAATAATCAATCTTTATCGTCCACCATTCGCCAGCGTCTGAAGCAGATGCAGCAGGCACATCAATATAAGATTTAAAGCTGAACTGGGTTTTAAGTTTTTGTATCAGGATGATATAGCAAGAATATATTCAATCAGGCTACAATCTTTTTGAAAGATCAGCGTGAATCAAACTGAAGCATAATATGAAAAAAATACTATTGGGCGTGTGTCTACTGGGGTGGAGTTATGGGGTTTTTGCTGCGAGTGCAGTTGAATATGTAGAAGCAATAGAACGAATTAATGCGGATTATAAAAAGGAATCGCGTCAGTTTTTAAGTGGTTTAAATCCGCAGCAACAGGGATTTAGTCCTGAGCAGAATGCAAAATTTTGTGGAATTGTAGGACGTTATGTTGATCGTTTATATCAGGCCGCTGACCAGAATCGTCCTTATCTGGATCGTCAGTTTCAAAATATGAGCAAACGGGATGTAATTATAGAAGTGAAATCGTCTAAAGAGATGCAATTACTTAAGCGTTATCAGGTCGATTGTAATTTGCAATGAGAATACGTCAAGAACTGTCTTTGATGATTAAAGGCAGTTCAACGTTAAAGAGAAAATGCTAGAGAGTAGGGATTAAGCAAGTTGCGCTTTGATTTTGGCGGAAACTTGTGCAGGATCGGCGCGCCCGGCTATGAGCGGACGCAGAGAATTCATCACCTTACCCATATCTTTCATGCTAGTAGCTTCTTGCGCTGCAATAGCTTGCGCAATCATGGAATCAAGTTCTTCCTCAGTCATAGCTTCTGGTAGAAACTGAGACAAAATCTCAATTTCGGCTTGTTCCTTACTAGCTAAATCATCTCGGCCAGCGCCTGCAAAGGCTTTAACCGATTCTTTACGTTGTTTAATTTGTTTTTCAATGACCGCAAGAACCTGAGCGTCGTCAAGTTCTTTGCGCTCATCGACTTCGATTTGCTTAATTGCTGCCTGTAGACTACGAATGACCGTCAGCTTGGACATTTCTTTGGCACGCATTGTTGCTTTCAAGACATCCGTGATTTGGTCTTTTAAAGTCGTCATTATTTATTCCAGGCAATCAATCACAAATTAATCTTAGTAAAGGCGAGTCGTACGTACTGATTCACGCGCCAATTTCTTTTGGTAGCGTTTAACAGCAGCAGCTTTTTTGCGCTTACGTTCTTGAGTTGGTTTCTCGTAGAATTCACGCTTACGTACGTCAGCAAGAACACCCGCTTTTTCGCATGAACGTTTGAAACGACGGATAGCTACGTCTACTGGTTCGCCTTCTTTCAATTTAACTTGTGGCATGAAGAATCCTCATATCAGTTAGGGTAAGATCTCGGGCTGAATTGCCCTCAATCACAAGTGAAGGTCAGTATTTTACTCATTTACATCTCATACCACAAGTCTATAATAGTTGCTGCAATAGAATTGATACAGGTTATAGGCAGTTTAATGATCGTTTTAGGCTTGGAAACGTCGTGTGATGAAACAGGACTTGCGCTGTATGACAGCGAGTTGGGTTTGCGCGGACAGGTGCTTTATAGCCAGATTAAACTGCATGCAGAATATGGCGGTGTAGTTCCAGAGCTGGCGTCACGTGATCATGTGCGTAAACTGATTCCACTCATCAATGAGCTGCTTGAACAGAGCGGCGTGAAAAAATCAGAAATTGATGCAGTGGCTTATACGCGCGGACCGGGTCTGATGGGTGCACTCATGACAGGTGCATTGTTTGGTCGTACTTTGGCCTTTGCATTGAATAAACCCGCAATTGGTGTGCATCATATGGAAGGTCATATGCTGGCACCTTTGTTGTCAGAAACTCCACCTGAGTTTCCATTTGTTGCATTGTTGGTATCAGGTGGGCATTCACAACTTATGGCAGCTTATGGCATTGGCCAGTATGAACTCTTGGGTGAATCTATTGATGATGCGGCAGGCGAAGCATTTGATAAAGTCGCGAAGATGATGGGTCTGCCGTATCCAGGTGGTCCAAATATCTCCAAACTGGCGGAGCAGGGTGACCCGAATGCCTTTGCATTCCCGCGTCCAATGCTGCATCAAGGCCTAGAATTTTCATTCAGTGGTCTAAAAACGGCTGTTTCTGTACAGATGAAAAAACTGGGTGATGAAAATCGTGATGCCGATATCGCTGCCAGTTTTCAGGAAGCCATTGTTGATACTTTGGTGAAAAAGTCGGTGAAAGCACTGAAGCAAACAGGTCTTAAACGTCTGGTGATTGCGGGCGGTGTCAGTGCCAACAAGCGTTTACGTGAGCGTTTAGAAGTAGATTTAGCCAAGATCCGTGCATCTGTTTATTATGCTGAACCTGCACTCTGTACAGACAATGGTGCCATGATTGCTTTTGCGGGCTATCAGCGTCTCAAAGCAGGGCAGCATGATGGCTTGGCGGTGACCACCACACCGCGCTGGCCAATGACGGAACTGACTAATCCGACAGAGGCATAGATTTCAGGCTTGAAGAAAAGAGGCTTAGGCCTCTTTTTTATTGTGAATTTTTAAATGAAAACTTATAGCAACGATATGTTGTAAATATATAGTTTTATGGCTGTATTTAGAGCTCTTATATTCTATTGAAACTATAAAAATAGTTTAATAGCTTAAGTTGATATCATGCATATTTTTACAGGTTTACAGCAGAGGCAATCTCGGATGGAAAATATAAATTTCAAAAGTTTTCAGGATGCTGGAGAGGCAGTGTTAAAGTTTCTGCATCAGCATTTTGGCTTTAATTTATGGATGATCACCCGGGTAGAAGGCCAAGACTGGATTGTGCTGCAAAGTGAAGATCATGGTTATGATATACGACCCGGCCAGGTGTTTCAGTGGGCTGATTCTTTTTGTTCTCATATGGTCGCAGGTAAGGCCCCGAGAATTGCACCCCGCTCTGAAGAAATTCCTTTATACGCCACAGCGCCGATTAATCAGCAGGTCTGTATAAAATCTTATATTGGTCAGCCACTCCTTAAAGAAGATGGCAGTTTGTTTGGAACGCTCTGTGCGATTGATCCAGAAACCAAATCAGAAGCTATTGTGCAAGATATACAACTGGTCGAGTTGTTGGGACAATTACTCAGTTCGATCTTGCAGGCAGAATTACGTCAGAGTGAGCAGATGAGACAGCATGAATTATTGCAGGAAGAAGCCAGTAAAGATGAATTGACCGGGCTATATAATCGTCGCGCTTGGGAAAAACTGCTGCGAGCAGAAGAAGAGCGTTGCAAGCAATATGGTCATCCCGCCGCTGTATTATTTATTGACCTGAATGACCTAAAAAAAGTGAATGATAATTTAGGTCATGATGAAGGTGACAAACTGATTCAAAATGCAGCGCAAATATTACGAGATAATGTACGGATCAATGATATTGTTGCTCGTTTGGGTGGTGATGAGTTTGTGATTCTTAGCGTGGAAAATGATGAAACGGGTACTGAAAGTTTAGTGGATCGTTTAATTAATGCCTTTGCAGCAGCAAACATTGGCGCAGCGATTGGTATGGCGATGCGTCATCCTGGTCATGGTTTATTTGCAGCGCTCGCACAAGCGGATCAGAACATGTTTGAATATAAGCGTCGGAAAAAATTCAGTGAATCCGTGACCAATCTAAAATAATTGACGCTTTAAATCTTCTGTAAATAATTAAGTATTTCATATTATAAAAATGATCATTTTCTATGTTCTAAAGTCATCCTATCTTTTAATATTCTCCTTCATACCTATGTGTAGAAGTTGAACATGATTCTCCATAAAAAGAAAATTCAATCCATCTTTAACTTAACCATTACAAATTTTATAAGCTTTGTTGCAAAGTAAATTGACCTAATTAAATGCGCTTTAATCGTGTTGAAAAGTGACTCTGGTAAGGAGCGAGCTTCAAATAAGCACTTCATTTCTTATGATAATTGTTGTTTGAAATATACATTAAAATTACAGAACCAAAAATTTCTTTGTTTAAAAATAAAGCGCTATCTAAGGATAAAACTGGTTGCCAAGAAAAAACATTACCGGCAGAAATAGCATTTGAGCTGTTCAGTTTCGAGATGGCCAATCTTTAGTGATCACCAAATAAAAATGCAAAGAAATTTTAGGGAATAAATTTTATAAAAAAGCAGATTTCTATCTTTGGACTCGCTCTTGTCTCGGGTTTAATGAGTGCCTGTGGTGGTGGGGGAAGTAGCTCAGACAGTCCTACTGTCACTACACCTCCAAATGTTCCGAAAGAAAGTATTTCCTCTGAGCTTTCAGAGGAATTTGTCCTGCTTAAAGATCAGGACATTGTAGACAAAATTCGAGATAAAATTTCCGGAAATACCAGTAATGATACCGACTATAACGTTGCTCTAGGTCACATGATTGGAGAAGTATTTGCAGATTATCCTTATGGGCGTACTGCACGTATCATCAAAATTTATAATCTGGGCATCAATAGTATTAAATATCCAAATCTGATCTGTTCGGAAGTCAATACCACTGGTTCGGTCAAAACCCTGAAATTAAAAACAGATAAAGATAACTGTATTATTCTGGATAAAACTTACCGTAAAGGCTCAAACATTACTCAGACGGTGAATGGTGACACGACGACTTTAAGCTTTAGCAATGTCCGTTATGGTTCAAATGTAGATTTTAATCTCAAGGACGACTACCTGATTTCTGGCACAATTGTGCATCGTAAAACCAAAAATAACATGGGTGAATCCGAATCTTATCAAATCGATCAGTTGGAATTCCAGCGTATCGCCGAGACCGGTCAGGCAGGTACTTCTGGAATCGCGTTTGATACAAAGAGCAAAGAATATCTGCAGGTGCGTAATTATAATTACAGATTGGTCGATGATTATGGCAGTGGCAGTAATGGGATTCGTACCTTAACCAGTCGTGGTACGATTATCGGTCAGCCTGATCTGGCAGATTATCGTTACAGTTTTGATTTTAATACCACGACACCATTTAAAATGGATGAAACCGTATTAAATTACTATAAGCATTTGCCAAAAGAGGGCGTGCTTAGAATTAAGGACAGCGATGATCAGGTAATTGAGGTCAAACAGAACCAGCCTGAATCATTGAAGGCTACTGTTTATTTCAATGGCAGTGAAATTGATGACCTGCTATGGTCTACCATTATCGGTGATAAAAAATAATTCGAGATGTCAAAAAAGCCCTGTATTTCCAGGGCTTTTTTTATTATTGATTGGGGAGAAGTCTTTATTACAAAACTATTTTGAATAGCCGTGCTAATAAATCAGGTAACTGTAGCATCCAATAACAATTCGGCGGGATAAACCGCTTGCCATGAAGTTTTAAACTGTTTATGCACTTGGTCAATTGGGAAAGTACTGAGTTTTGCAATATTTTGCGCTTTTTGAATATTGTCGGCGCGCATATATGCAATCAAATAGTCCTGACCATGAAGTTGCAGATAAAACCAGGACTCGACATGAACCTGTTCAGCCTTAAGCGTTTCAATTACTTCGTCTTGACGTGCTTTCAAAGTACGCTGCCAGTCATGAACTTGCTGCATTTGTAAGGGCTTAAGTTGAATGAGAACTGCGCCGACATCCATAATTTTAATTTTCTTTTGAGTATCATCATTATATAAATGATTTATATGAAAAAAGCGACCTGAACCGGTCGCTTTTAAGTTGTTAAGAGGCATTTAGTTGGGTTGAACCAATCCAGTGCTTGGAAAACTGATAGGCAGCACGTCCTGAACGTTGACCGCGTGCCTGACACCAGCGTAGGGCTTCAGCACGGGTTTCTGGCGTGAGTTCCATGCCTGCCTTTTTGAGGTAATGTTCGACAATTTCCAAATACAGGTTCTGATCCATTGGATAGAAAGACAGCCATAAACCAAAGCGGTCAGACAGTGAAATTTTTTCTTCAATCGCTTCCTGAGGATGTAATTCAGTATATTGCGGCACATCAACTCGGGTAACGGGCGTATTTTCATGCATGAATTCGGGTAATAAATGACGACGGTTACTGGTCGCATAAATCACAAAATTGCTGGAACCGGACTGTAAAGAACCATCCAGAACACTCTTTAAACTGCGATAATTTTCATCTTCGGCATTAAAGGCCAGATCATCACAGTAGACAATGAACTTCTCTGGACGCTCTGCAATGAGTTGCTGAATTTGAGGCAGATCGGATAAATCATCCCGTTCGATTTCAATTAATCGTAACCCTTGATCTGCATACTCGGTGAGTAGGGCACGAACAATGGAGGATTTACCCGTACCGCGTGAACCGGTCAGTAAGACATCATTGGCAGGTAAGCCGTTTAAAAACTGCAACGTGTTCTGGATGACTTTTTCTTTTTGTCGCTCAATCCCTTTTAAATCGGCCAGTTCCATCTGTCTAAGCTGATGAATAGGTTTGAGTTCACCATGTTGCCATTTATAGGCATGAGCAGAAAAATCAGGAATTTGTTTTAGTTCGGGCAGACTTTGCTGAAGTTGCTGCAGAACAGTCGAAAGGGCATTTAAAATATGGTCAGGTAACTCAATTTTCGCCATGATTTAACATTACAGATTTAAAATTATGGCTAAGATAGTACCATTGCAAAATTCACAGTCAAAGCCAGAAAAGTATGATAATTTGCTTAAAGTAGAGAATTTTCGTTATTGTAGAGGATAGAAAATTTGTACACATTTTCTGGCTCTGGGTACGAGCTGTATCAAGAATAAATATAGGGAAAAGGCAGATGCTGTTTAAAGATTTTACTCAGGATATTAATCCACATCAGGCCTATCGTATTAAAAAGCTCAAGCAGCAGCTGCAACAGGCTGAGTCCTATGAGGAATGGAAATATATTGCCCTGAAAATAGATGAAGAATCAGGTGCACAGGAATGGAAATTTGATAACAGTTCACCCTACTTTGATGCAGAAGTGATCGCACATCGTCTGGGTAAATTACGACGCTATCGACAACAAAAGCGCACCCGTGACCTGATGTATATTTTGCGCGAAGGCCTGAGCTACGATATTGCTAACATTGCCCATCCTCTACTGTTTACCGAAGCCTATGTGGGCACTAAAAGAATTATTGAAGATTATGTCGAAGAAGTCAGCCAAGGCTTAGCCTATATTGCTTCAATAGACTGTACCTGTCTCAGTATGGAAGAAAAAATCGAATATTTTCAGCATTGTCAGCGCGCCTATGGCCAGCCAGCCCTGATGTTTTCCGGTGGTTCGACGCTGGGTCTGTTTCATACTGGTGTATGCAAAGCCTTAATGGAGCAGGACTTGTTGCCGAAGGTAATGTCCGGTTCAAGTGCGGGTGCCATCATGACCGCCATGTTAGGTGTATCCAAACCTTCGCAATATATTGATATTTTGAAAGGCCATAATTTCTTTCATGAGGCTTTTCATTTCCGCACCATGAGTGAATTGATGAAAGGTAATGGTGGTCTGGCGGATGTAAAATATCTAAAAAAATTTCTGGTCGAAAATCTGGGTGATCTGACCTTCGAAGAAGCACTCAAAACCTCAGGTCTGCATATCAATATTGCGGTTGCACCTTATGATGCTGGACAGGATGCACGCATTTTAAATGCCTATACTTCTCCGGATTTGCTGGTCTGGAGTGCGGTACTGGCGTCTTGTGCGGTGCCGGTTCTGTTTCCACCGGTTCGTTTGACCAGTAAGCGCTATGATGGTCAATATACGCCTTATATGGGTTCAACCCGCTGGGTGGATGGCAGCGTGCGCAGTGATTTTCCGCAGGAGAAAATGGCACGCCTGTATAATATTAATTATACCATTGCCAGTCAGACCAACCCGCATATCGTGCCATTCATGCAGGATGATATTTCACGTTTCCGTAAAGGTACCTTGAGCTGGCCGCAACGGATTGTTCGCCGTCAGGGCGCGGTGATTACCAAAGGAATGATGGATTTCGCCCGGGAACATGCCGGTAGCTTGCCTCCTGTACGCCGTCTACTGGATCATGGCTATGGTGTAGTTGACCAGCGTTATTATGGTGATGTGAATATTGTCGGTAAATATAGCCTACGCCACTATAGCTATATGTTGCAAAATCCGCGGCCGTATCTGTTTAAAATTTTACAGCGTGAAGGGGAGCGGGCTACTTGGCCAAAAATCTCCCTCATTGAGACTCAGGAACGGGTCGGGAAAACTATTCAGCATTGTCTGGAGCTGCTAAATTATCAGCATACACTTAATCCAATACCTGAATACATTGCCACGACTTAATTTAGATCATCTCGATATTTCTGATTTTGAACTACGAACCAAAGCCCGTAGTCTGGGTTTTGGTCGGCGTCTTTATTATGCCAAGGGAAATGCGCTCTGGCTAAAAACCCAGATATCGCATAGATCTGATAGTTTAATATCATCTCCACATGCTGAACTAGGCTGGCAACATGAGCTGGATTTTTATCAGGCTCATGCCAGCTCAGGTGATCTAAATTTTTTCCTTCCACATCAAATTATTCAACAGCCTTTCAAGATCAATCATGAACAATTTGAGCAGGCCTTAATTCTGGTCGATGCGCCGGCGCATTTTCAGATCATGCCGCATCAGCAATCCATCACGCAAATTCGGCAACATTTGCTGCAAGCTGTGGAGCCTTTAATCTGCCTGCAAGAATTGGGTTATTTGCATGCCGATTTAAAGCAGGAACATTTTGTAAATAATCAGGGCAGGGTCTGCCTGCTTGATTTTGAGCATGTCCAAATACTCCATCAGAATGACCTGCATGAACTGAATGCGACACCGCGTTATATGGCGCCGGAACTGTTCCAAGGCCAAGCCAAGAGCCTACAAAGTGAAGTTTATGCTTTGGGTGTTATTTTTTATGAGTGGTTGAGTGGTCAGCGTTTACAGGCGACAGATTATCTGGATTGGGCCTTTTTGCATTGTCAGCGTCTGAAAGTTGAGTTACCGCAGCACTTACAGGCTTTTCAAGGCTTATTAGAAGAAATGTTAAGTAAGCAGAAGCAGCATAGATTGGCCGATTTTCAAGCTGTGAAAGACTACTTAATGACTGAAATTGAATGAGAAAAATACAATAAAACTTGAATTGTTTCTTATTTAATCAAACGAGTGTTTTTTTATGATAAACGGCTTGTCAGCTGGAAATGATCTCTATAATATACACAGCCATTGGGGACGTGGCGAAATTGGTAGACGCACTGGATTTAGGTTCCAGCGCCGCGAGGTGTGAGAGTTCGAGTCTCTCCGTCCCCACCAATCGATATTGGGGTAACTGGATATTGGGTGGAAGTAGAGGATTGGTGTAATGGTAGCATGACGGTCTCCAAAACCGTTCGTCAAGGTTCGAATCCTTGATCCTCTGCCAAAGTTTGAAAGAAATCCAACGCTAAGTTGGTACCCTGATGGGGACGTGGCGAAATTGGTAGACGCACTGGATTTAGGTTCCAGCGCCGCGAGGTGTGAGAGTTCGAGTCTCTCCGTCCCCACCATCATATTAAAGCAAGGCGAGTGCCTTGCTTTTTTATTGCCTGAAATTTAAGGGCGGTTTTTTAGTACCAGATTTTTGCTGTCATGGTTGATGAACATCAATGCGTTCTGGATTTAAATTCTCCAGCGAATGATCATGCAAGGGCAGAACTTTAGCAAATTTCATGGTATTGCATGCAATCTGCATATTGAATAATTTAAATGTCATATGGATCAGTTCCATTGTGTTCATCAATTTTATATGTTGGTCTAAATAGAGCATTATTTGCTCAATAATGAATTAACTGCTTAATTTTTGATATAAAAGTATTTAGCTTTTTGCAGAACTACTTGTGAATCAGGTCTGATCGCTATAATATACACAGCCATGGGGATATGGCGGAATTGGTAGACGCACTGTGTTCAGGTCGCAGCGCCTTCCGGGCGTGAGAGTTCGAGTCTCTCTATCCCCACCATCATATTAAAGCAAGGCGAGTGCCTTGCTTTTTTATTGTCTGAAATTTGGTAAAACTGGTGTTATTTATGCGGTATTGTATTCTGATTTCAAGCACTGGTTCAGACATTATTTATCAATAATAGTTTCAGTATTCTGAATGCCTATGTTGATCAAGATTAGAAATTCATTTGAGTTTTAATTTGAAATATTGGAATTGAATCGAAATGATTAAAAACAACGAATCGACAGTCATATCCTAAAATGAATCAAATTTTCGGCATATATTTTATAAAAAATTAAAAATAGAACTAACTGTTTATTTTATAGCGGAATAGATTGTGATTGCTTGTAAAATCGCTTGTCAATGCCGGTCTATCTCTATAATATACACAGCCATTGGGGACGTGGCGAAATTGGTAGACGCACTGGATTTAGGTTCCAGCGCCGCGAGGTGTGAGAGTTCGAGTCTCTCCGTCCCCACCAATCAATATTTGAGTAACTGGATATTGGGTGGAAGTAGAGGATTGGTGTAATGGTAGCATGACGGTCTCCAAAACCGTTCGTCAAGGTTCGAATCCTTGATCCTCTGCCAAAGTTTGAAAGAAATCCAACGCTAAGTTGGTACCCTGATGGGGACGTGGCGAAATTGGTAGACGCACTGGATTTAGGTTCCAGCGCCGCGAGGTGTGAGAGTTCGAGTCTCTCCGTCCCCACCATCATATTAAAGCAAGGCTAATGCCTTGCTTTTTTATTGCCTCAAATTTACTAAACAAAGAAAAGCCCATCGAAATGGGCTGAATAACTGGAGAATAGCGCTGTTGAATCAGTGGAAAGATTAATTTATTTTTCTTCTCTTAAATAGAAGCAATCAGGCTTTTAAATGATCTTCAAATTCCTCGCCTAACTGTAGTGCCAGAGCATTACCTGCCAGATCACAGGTCACCAGGCCATATTCTTTCTTGAAGCTGAAACTGAAACCACGATCATCCGCCAGGGTGCGTACCGAATATCCCAATTTTTCTAACCATAGTCGAAATGCAATCAAATTTTTCGCTTTAACCACTTTTTTCACGAGATCACTCCTTCATCATTGTTAAATCTTAAATAAGGGTGAAAAATTATCTTTTAAAGGGCAAATGCCTTTATTTAAATTAATTTAAATGAATTTGTGTATATAGTGAACATCGGTTGATTAAGAAAAAATCAATTTAAACGTTAAGTAAATGATTTTTATCATATTGAATAGGTTGTAACTAAATATTAAGTTTTTATAAGCTATAAATTTGGATAATTAATTTTCTAATTCAATAGCTTATTAGTGAAACAGGTTATTTCCTAATTTTATCAATCGTATGAAATAGAAAATTTCAGATCTAGAATGAGAAAATTAAAATCCAATCGACTTATTTATTAAAAGAATACCGGCTGCTGGTTTTCTGATCTTCAGCTCGATTTGCATGCTTTATACTGTCTGAAATGTAATTCTCAAACTGAATACCCGCACCATGACTGAATTAACCATTGAAGACTATGTGAATCAGCAAATTGAATTAATGCAGCAGCAGGGACTTGATCCGGTTGCTGTGATGTTGGGACATGAAGACTGGTTGAGCTTTAGTATTCAGTCGAAAGTGGCCTATACGCCTTTCGGCAGTGCCCGTCGTTATCAGCCTGCTTTAGGTGGCTTGCTACTGGTACGTATTGATGAAATGCAGGCGGTGCGTGTCGTGACTCAAGGTGAACTGGATGCTTATGCACAAAGTAACCAGATTCTTTAACATTGCTTCATGCGATACATACGTTGTCAGTTTTAGTGAATAGAATCCAAGAAACTAGTTACTGCTATCCTACATATCATCATTCGGGATCGACATGGCCAATGTCACTTTTAAAGTTGAACGACAGAACTAATGTCATGCTCTGAAAGCAGACATTTTATTTCTATTTTGGTTTACAGTTTAATTTTGAATAATGCCCATTATATTAAATGGGTGCAAATGAGAGAGGGTATCTAAATCTCACTTGTTAAAAATAGACAGTATAGACAGTGAATCGTTCATGAAGTACATGGTTAAATATCCCAATACTACAAGCCATATCAGGATAATAATTCCTGCGGCCCAACAGTTTATAGGCCTTTCAACTAAGGTTTCTGCAAGAATTCTACAATCATCTATAATGTTTTGTGGGGTAAGCTTGATAACTAATAAAATACCTAAAGGTACAATAATAATATCGTCTAAATACCCCAGTACGGGAATAAAATCTGGAATTAAATCAATTGGTGAGAAGGCATAGGCAGCAATAATTAAAGCTAAAAGCTTTACAGAATTGGGCGTTCGCTTGTCTTTTGCAATAAGCCAAACAACCAAGATGTCTTTTTTGATTGATTTAGCCCATTGTTTGATTCTTTGATACATAGCAAATATTAAAAGAACTATAGAGATTTAATCATAAGAGAGTTTTCTTAAAACAATATAGATTTTTATTATCCTATTACGATTTTCTAGAATTAACATAATACACGTTATCCGAAATTCTATTTTTTATTATATATAAATCATATCTTTATAGTTTTTTAAAAGCCCAATTCAAGTAAATTGGGCTTTTTAAATAATTTATTAGGTTCCATGCTGATTATTTAAGCAATGTTCCACGAATTTCTCTAATTTAAATCAATATCATCCTGTTATTTATAAGTCATTATTTCATGTGTTGGAACTGAAATTGGTTTCTAAAAAAATAGAGGACTTGATTAATTATAAGAAAGCAAAAATGGCACAGAAAGACATTTTTTAGATGGAGATTCAACTTATTCCAATTTGTGCAAAATTTGTACGTGCCTTTCAATAACATTCTATGCATCGCAAATGACAAATAAGTAAGTCGGCTGAAGCATTGATCTTCAGCTTTGAATCCGGTTTAAAACTGATCTTTCAGGGTTCTTAAACGCTGGAATTCTTCCACGCTTTCTGCGCGCAGAAAAGGATTGGTTTGCAATTCATCTTCAATACTACTTGGCAGCGTGCACTGGCCTAGTATACGCAAACGCTCGATCTGCTCGAAGCGTTCCAGAATTGCCGAATTGTCCGGTTCAACGTGTTTGGCAAACTGTGCATTTGACAGAGTGTATTCATGAGTGCAATACACCTGCGTGCGCGGCGGCAAGGCAGCCAGACGGGACAGAGAATGATACATCTGTTCAAAGGTTCCTTCAAAAACCCGGCCACAACCCATGGCAAATAAGGTATCGCCGCAGAACAGCACATCAATTGCATCAATAAAATAAACAATATGGCCGAGTGTATGCCCGGGTACAGCAATTACCTGGATATCTATTCCATGAAAATTAAACTGTTCTTCATGCTCAAGCGGATGGGTGATAAACGGAATTTTGCTTAATTCTGCCCGTGGGCCATACACAGGCAGATTTTTTCCTTGGATTAACCCCGGCACACCGCCAATATGATCTTTATGCCAGTGAGTCAGCCAGATTTGACTTACAGTTAAACCGTGTTCGGCACAATAGTCTTGTACCAATTCTGCTTCGGTTGGATCAATCACAGCCACCTGATGCGACGCGGTATGTTCAAGCAACCAGATATAATTTTGCAGTGAATTCTGGACATCAATACAGTGAATTTTAAAGGGTGTCATAGCACATCACATCAAATGAAGATTATAGATAAAGTAGCATAATTTCGGATACTCTGGTGCTGGTTGATATCGTCTGATCATCCGCGATTACTTTCATTTATTCCAAATTTGAAAAATTTATAATTCCGGATCATCAATGCTCACCGCATTGCCGATGGTGTAAAAATGCCCGCCGGCTACATGATGAATACTTTTCCACTCTTCAGCCACTTCATGATAATGCCAGTGGCCGTCGCGGAAGACCCGATCATCGGCATAGGCTGCAATCACCTTGCCTATAAACAGGTCATGCATTTGCTGGTTATGCGGCTCAGGAATCAGCTCGCAGAGTATCCAGGCCGCACAGCCTTGTACTACAGGAATATCAGCATCAGGAAAATGAAATAGTTCTACTCCGGATTGTGCCAGTTTGTCCGGCACATCATGCAGGCTCTGCGTACCCAGACGATAGACCATATTCAGTTGTTTCAATGTTGGAATTTGCAGCGCGAAATAACCTGAATTTTCAATAATATTTCGGGTTTTGGTGCTTTTATCCAGAACCACAGTCACTTTTGCGGGGCTGAATTCCAATGCGCATGCCCAGGCTGCTGCCATAACATCTGTATCCTGCTGATCTTGAGCAGATACCAGTACAGTAGGGCCATGGGTAATCAGACGATAAGCTTTTTCTAAGGGAACGCTTTGAATATGGGAGTTTGTCATGCAGCACCATTTGCTCTATTTATTTACTAGGCCAGATTAATGAGATCATTAACATATTCAAGTTCATTCTTGCAAAAAAGCTTTTAAACTAGAGATCGTTATATTCAGGAATTCAAAAAATGAAAATGTACCAGGTCGATGCGTTTACCACGGAACTGTTTAAAGGCAATCCTGCAGCCGTGATTGTGCTGGATGAATGGCTCGAAGATGGTCTGATGCAAAATATCGCCTTGGAAAATAATCTGTCCGAAACGGCTTTTGTTAAAGTCATCGATAGCGATAATTATGCCATCCGCTGGTTTACGCCAACCAAGGAAGTGGATTTTTGTGGTCATGCGACATTGGCCAGCAGCTTTGTACTATTCAATCAATTTGATACGGGGAAAACGATTCATTTTCATGTAAAAGACTTAGGCATTTTTGTAGTCAATCAGGATGCAGATGGCAAGATCAGAATGAACTTTCCAGTTCGTCGTGCAGAGCCAGTTGCTGAATATCCTGAAGCTTTAAGACAGGCCTTGAGCAAACCGTTTAAACAGGTTTATCTGAACGCGCAGGGCTATATTGTTGAATATGAATCGGTACAGGATGTGCTGGATGAAACACCTGATTTTGAACTGTTGAAACAGTTGAATGGTAAGCGTACAGCCATTACTGCTCAGAATACTTATCTAGACGTCGCGATCACCTCACAAGACATGCAATATGACTGTATTTCACGTTATTTTGCACCGAGTAATGGCATCAATGAAGATCCGGTAACAGGTTCAATTCACACCGGAATTGCACCGCTGTGGGCCGAAAAACTGGGTAAAAATGAACTGGTCGCCTATCAGGCATCAGCGCGTGGTGGGGTGCTATATTGTGCCTTGCAAGATCAGGATCGAATTGAAATTTCCGGTTATGGAAAATTATATATGCAAGCTGAAATTTATCTTTAATTTTTTAATTACATAGAACTACATGTCGTCAGGTGAGGCGGCATGTTATTTTGATGGTTCGGCTTGGAATAGATTATTCAGAAAAAGAATCATTCTCTAAGATGGGCGCGAATAAAAATTTATATTTATAATTTGGATGAAGAATGTTGCTACGTTATAAAAATTTAAGTCTGGCTATTATATTGTCTGGCTGTAGTGTACTAAGTTTTGCACAGCCTGTTTTGGTGAAAACGGAACAGAATATTGAAGAATACCGACTGGATAATGGACTGCGCATTATCCTGGCACCGAATGATAAAGAAAATAAAGTTTTTATGAATACGGTCTATCTGACCGGTTCCCTGAATGATCCTCAGGGCAAGGGCGGACTGGCCCATCTGCTGGAACATTTGGCCTTTAAAGGCACAGAAAATGTCAAAGGGGATGAATTCCAGCGTCGACTGGATCAATATACCTTGATGACTAATGCCAGTACCGACTATTACTCGACCAAATATACCAATGTGATCCGTCCTGAAAAAACTGCGCTGAGTGAAGTCATTTTTCTCGAAGCCGAACGCATGGACAAGCTGGTGCTTCAGGAAAAATATGTACCGACTGAAATTGATATTGTAAAACGCGAGCGTGAAATTCGTCTGGATCAGCCATTTTCAGTATTGATCGATCAGGTGTTTAAATCTGCTTATGGCAATCAGTATTTAGGCCGTTTGCCGATTGGTGACCTAAATGAGCTGCAATCAATCAATATGCAGGAACTAAACCATTTTTACCGTCAATGGTATGCACCGAATAATGCCTTTGTGGTCATTTCGGGCAAATTTGATAAGGCCGAAGTCTTAAAACAGCTGGATACGCATTTCAGTCCGATTCAATCCCGAAATGTACCAGCGCAAGTGAAAGTCCCAGCGCTTAAACCAGAGCAAATCAAACAGCGTGAATTTACAGTAAAGAAAGGCAGTGATCTGGCCAAGTTTAATCTTTATTTGAATCAATCCGAAGAAAGCATTAAAACGGCTTTGGCTGTTTCGCCAACGCTCTATACTTTGCAGCCAAGTGGACATCTCTATCAGAATATGGTGGAAACTGGAAAATCGACTGCGGTGCAATCCAGCACCTGGCTGGATAAAGACTTTAATCTGGTGTTTATGGGGGCAATCTATGCCCCGAATCATCAGGCACAGGCGATAGAGCAGGGGCTGATTCAAGGCGTCGAACAGAGCCAGCCATTTACCGAAGCAGAATTAAACCGGGCTAAAAATCTGACCCGAAATCAGGCCGACAATATTAAAAATAGTGCGACTGCTTTGGGTTCGCGTTTAAGCGATTATGCAGTGACGTATTCGGGTGACTGGAGCCAGTATTTTAAAGATCTGAACGCGATTCAAAACCTGAATGTGAATCAGGTCAATCAGGTTTATAAGAGTTTTTTAAGACCTGAATACCGGATTTCTGGCAATATTTTACCTACCCCGGAAGATCAGAAAAAAGCGCAGGAACTGGCACAAACAGAAGCACCGGCAAAAACCCTGGACCAGCAGGCTGAAACAGAAGAGCCTCTGAAAGATGTCAGTGTCTATCAGGCTGAAGTAAAACAATATATACAGCAGTCCAAACAGTATTTGCATAGTAAAGACAAACAGATTCAGCGTGGCAAGTTGAAAAATGGCATTAAATACGCGCTGTTTCCGACGACTACACGCGATGATAAAGTCTATGCCACAATTTCACTGGATTTTGGTACCGCTCAAAGTCTGATGAATAAAGGCGAGATTCTTGATCTGACCGCTTATTTAATGTTGCGCTCATCGAAAACCCAAAGCTTGCAGCAGATTGCCGATAAAATTATTGAAGTAGGCGGTTCGGCGACTGCCAGTGCATCCGGTAATGGCCTGACCTTGCAGATCAGCGCCAAAAAAGAAAAGTTTGAAGAATTTTTCCAGTATGTGGTTGATGTGCTGAAAACGCCGGCATTTGAGCAAAGCCAGTTTGACTTGATCAAGGGGCAGACTTTATCCAGTCTGGATCGTCCTTATACTGAACCAGATACCGTGTCGAGCTTGACGATGGCGCGAACTCTCGAGATCTATCAGCCTGGCGATCTGCGTTTCCATTTCGAGCCTGAACTGGCCAAAAAACAGTATCAGAAAGCGACTCGCGAACAGGTTGTGGCACTGTATCAGCAGTTTTTAAAAACCCAACATGCGCAAATCGCGGTTACGGGCGAATTTAATCCGAAATCGATGCAAAAAAACCTGAAAAATAGTTTCTCAGACTGGAAAGCGGCACAGCCTTATGAGCGTCTGAAATCGGAATATCGAAGCTACCCAGCCCAGAAAATTCATGCGTTGTCCGAGCAGCGTGAATTCGGGAGTTATCAGGCATTCATGAGCATGCCGGTCGGCGCAGATCATGCCGATGTACCTGCATTACAGGTATTTCGATATATTCTGGGTGATTCACAGTTATCGTCACGACTGGCACAAGAGCTACGCGAGAAAAATGCACTAGTCTATGGTTTTAGTGCAGATGTGCAACTCGATGAATGGGCAGATGTGGGCGCCATGATGATTAGTGCCAATTATACAGCTGGAAAATCCGCACAGGTTTCTCAGGCAGTGCATAAGGTACTGAATGAACTGCTGACACGTGGCGTGACTGAACAGGAAGTCGAAGCGGCAAAAGCCAGTATCTTGAAACAGCGTCTAACCGCACTCGAGGATGATCGCCGTATTCATACTATGCTGATTCCACAGCTGGAAAAAGACCGTAATCTGGTTTACCGGGAAAAACGTGATCAGGCGATTGCTCAACTGAGCAAAGCCGATATTGATGCCATGATCAAAAAATACATCAAGCCGGACCAGCTGGTGGAAGTGATGGCTGATCAGTACGGTAAGCAAGTTAAAACATCATAGTGTTGATAAAAAATCCCCTCAAGTGAGGGGATTTTTTTATTTTAGTTTTATGCTTTAGGTTGCTCTATGACTAAAAACAATCCCTCCAGTTAAGCTTGCAAGGATAGATAGGAGCAGACTCCAAACAGATACAATAAGAAGGAAAATCAATATTCCACAGCCAATCAAAGTTGAAACGAAAGCAATATCTTGATCAAAAGGATGATGGATCGCCACTTGATAATAATAAGACGTTATCCAGCTTGAAATAATAGTGAGTAAAATACAAAGTCCTTTGCCTGAAGGCGTATTTAGACTGGAATCTGTTATCCAACTTAGCATGTCCTCATCTACTCAAAGTCGATAAAAACGTTTAGCATTTTCATAAAAAATCGACTTTAAGGCATTTTCATTGTAGTCCTGCACAATATCGCTAAAGGCATCAATAATGTTGGTGAGTGAGCTACTGACACTGTCCATTGGAAAGTTGGATGCAAACATCACGCGCCCAGAACCAAAACAGTCTAAAGTATGCTGGATCACGGGTGCGGCACGTTCCACTAATTCCTGTTTACTTGCCAGCCGTTTCTGCGTGTGAAAATCATGTCCCAAGACTGGCATAAACAGACCAGACATTTTGGTCGATACATTTTTGCATTCGGCCAGTTCTGCCAACTGATCTTTCCAGTCTGCAAATATCTGGGTGCGATCTTGTTCGGTCTTGCCTGTAGCTTTGCCCACTTTGCCAAATAAACCTGCGGGCGTACCCAGATGATCCAGCACAATAGGGGTGTTTGGAAAGGCTTTGGCCAGCGCAGTAACATCCGCAATCTGGGGAGAATATACCCAGGCATCAAAGCTTAAATCTTGCTTGGCCAGTTCCTCAAAGCCTTTCAGAAAATTTTTGTTGCGATAGAGATGCGGTTCATTGGCCCAGGCATGAATCCCTTTATCCGGATGTACCGCAGCCATTTTACGGATGCCGCGAAACTTGGGAGAAGCTTCTCGATGTAGTTGAATCAGTTGCTTGAAGTTCTTCTGTCGTGGGTCCGCCGTGGCGACAATCCCACCTAGCCGGATATTATGCTGATCAAAAGGAAGTCCAGCGATAAAACGGGTTTCATTCACGACGCCTGTGCCTTGTTGGTCATGCCAGCTGGCTTCGACATGCACAACTTGCTCACCTTATCTGCCTGCATCTTTCTTGTAATTTGCAGGCAGATAAGGTGAGGTCAGGTGCTGGGTCAATCCAATCGTCTCAATCACATCTTTGGGTTTTAACAGCCGAACCATTTTATCCAGCAGCCTGGGATGTTTGCCAAACAGCTTTACCGCGAGCGCTGCCGCATGTGGGGTATTATACGGATCCCATTGGTGAATATGCGGGTCAATGATCGGGAAGGGAAGTTGCTGCATGCTATGCCTTGTTTTAGTTTATTTATTATTCAACTTATATAGTGCTTAAATCACTTTAAAGTCAATATGATAAATGACGGCAAATAAAAAAAGCCCCGTAGGGCTTTTCATTTTTAATCAATGATCGTGCTTGTGATCATGGTTATGCTTGTTGGCATGAAACTCTTCATTGTGACGGAAACGCAAATAGTTTTCGAACTGTTCACAGTATTCATCATAGTTATCTTCCAGCATCATTTGAAATTGCTGCAAGATATAAGACATGACCTGATCTTTGGCATCGCGCATTTCATTCCCATCTTTAAAGTTATTCGCTGCCACCCAGGTATTGAAACGGGCAGTACCAAATAACATCGCCGCACTGACTTGACCGCGCTTATCGCTCGGTTTTTCCTGTGAGCCTTTTTCTACGCGACAAAACTCGTTGGCTTGTTGAATAAATTCATCAGCACGTTCAAAGAATGCCGCATTTAACGCTTCTTCTTCGGTTACATCGGTTGCTTCAATCTTTTGAACCATGAATTTGTTCCTAACACTAAAATCTCAATCGTTAATTATAGGCAAAGCCTTGCAGAAACTAAACCTTTGCCTTAATCTAAAAAATAGCCTAAGCATATAAAAGTGAATGCCATGCAGGATGCGATTGCAGTACAAAGCCTAAAAAGTGATATTGCCTTATTGCGCCAGAATATTTGGCCACCGGCAAATCTAGCCAATGTTGAAGGCTTGCCGATTTATTATGGCAGCCAGTCACAGGTAGATGAATACTATAGCCAGTGGCTCGGGCTGATTGAAAGGGCACAGGATCTGTTTCAGCCTTTTATGGAAGATGAAATCTTGGATGCGATCCATCTGCCGAGTCATTTAAACTTGCCGCTGTTTTATTTTCATGTTGACCGGATTCGCATTAATAAAACCCGCGCCAAGGAATCCAAAACTTTTCGTGGGGTCGCCAGCCTGATCGAAAAATGCGGCCAGTTCGAACCCGAGCAGGTCGCAGCCATGCGGCAGTGGCTCGAGAGTGACGATACCGCAGCGTTGGTGGCACACCGTGAGTTTGTGGATTTACGCACTTATGTATTTCAGCATGGCCAGAGCGAATATACGCGCACCCGTTTTTATGTCAATGGAATCGTGCTGAGTGTTGAGCCACATTTTGAGCTGGTCGATGCACGTGATAAGCCACGCAAGCAACGCAGCGACAGTTATAACGATCCTCTGGCAGATAATAATACCTGGAAAGTATTCGGCAAATATCGCTAGCACAGTTTGACCAAGCCCGGTCTTACCAGAAGGGCTTGGTATTGTCAGCAAACTGCTGTAAACGTTCTGCTGCTTCGCTCGACAAACGCTGCTGTTCTGCACTTATCCAGCCCAGCACAAACCAGGCTTTGGCTTGTTGTTTGACATAAGGTCTAAATAATTCGTCTGCTACAAATAGGTCATTATAATGCCCGAGACTTTCCTGCAAGGGTTTTAAGGCTTTTAGATAGGCTTTAACCTCTTTTTCAGGAAATAAGCTTTGCAAGAATTCTACGTTATAGCGTAAGCGTTTGACCCGTTTGCGTGTGCGATGCCGGGATTCAATATCCAGTTCTTGATAGTTCTCGGCATCCTGACAGATTTGCTGATGCAGCTTGCTCAGGCCTTTACACAAAATTTTATGCGAAGACTTGGCTTTACCCTCTGTATTTTCTTGGCTAAAGCTGAATAGTTGCAGCATTAATTCTACTGTGGCAGGACTTCTGAACAGTGTACTGATATCTGGTTGTTTTTGTCGGTGTGGTGGTAATTTCAGTAAGGGGGAACCTGCTTTTTCTAGTTGTGGAATCAGGCTTTCTGCCAAGGCATCGCGATCTCGGGTAGAACCCAGTTGCTGGAAAATATCCCGTAGCTGTTCTGGCCATTCTGGCTGTACATGTTCAGTTACGGACTGGAAAATTTTAAAGGCACTGCGCAAACGTCGAATCGCAACACGTGCCTGATGCACATGATCACTATTATAATTTTCTGCAGCAATCGCCGTCGCATTTGGGAAAAGATGAGCCAGACAGTTGGTGACAATCTTTTGCAAAATCGTACTGATCTGATCTTTCTGTTCAAGCACTAAGGGAAGCTGATGCTGAACTGGCAGACTCTCTTCATCATGTAATAAGGCATAACCGCGTTCCGATTTGCTCCGTGTATCCAGCCACAAAGCATAACGCTGAACCCAGGGGTGAATGAAATCAATCAATTCACTCAGCTGGCCGGATTTAAGCTCAAATTCGACTTCATAAATATCGATGGCTTGATCATTGTGTCGAATTTCTCCGACATCAAAGGCAATTTCAATCTTACTGTCCAGATGACTTTCTGTGAGTACATACCGTACGACATCTGTTTCAAATTGCAGAATAAGCGGTGTCTCCAGATCACCGAGCGCCTGTTTCAGGATTTTTTTGGCCGGTTTATGTTTGCGATATAACTGAAAATCACAATGTTCCGGAGGACTTTTTAATTCATGCTCAAGTTCAAAACGTTCAAATTGTTGTTCAGTCGCTGCTTTCAGGGTTTGAATCCATTGCTGGTCTTCCAGACGTTGCCGCAGGGCAATCTGATGTTGTTGTAATTGTTGCGCTTCAGTATCAAAGTAGCGTGCACATAGACGATGCCGAGTCGGCTGAAGTTTCTGAATGTCCTGTTCAAATTGCATACGAGACTGTGGCGGAATCTGGAATTTGAGTTCTATTTCTGCCATCGGGTCATTCCTCCGCGATGTTGGTTTTACAGATTAATATAGCCCAAAGATCGGCAGGGGTGTGATGTGCTTCTGCAACAAAAAGCACGCCATAGAAGGCGTGCTTTGAGTGTTTCTCGTGATATTTATTTCAATATTTTTATTTCAGGAATTTACGACTGACCAGGAACTGTTCGGTCGCTTCAAGCAGTTTTTGCGCATAAACTTCTTGTTTGGCGGTCAGCCAGCCCAGCACAAACCAGTCACTTGCTTCCAGTTCAGTCTGCTGAATATAAACTGCAGAAGAGGCCAAAGTTTGATATTCACTGGCTGCCAGTTGTGCATCATTCAGCGCTTTGCTGTATTTCTGCAAATTTTTGACATCATAGATCGTGGTTAAAATCGGAAAGCTGAATTTGAGTTCCTGAATCCGGCCAGATAATTGATCCAGACTTTCAAAATCAGTGATATCGGTCTGGTTCATTTGTTCCTGCAAGGCTTTATATTGCTGTTGCAAGGTAGTTTGCGCAGCAGTTTTCAGGTCCAGCGAGGCATGCTCATTTTCATTTAAACTGAACATCAGCAATTCCAGATAATGATGCACATTCTGGGTGGATTTGACCAGATTACCGAGTTTCTCCTGCGCATACAGAATATCTTTGCTCAGATTTTCTGCCGTGGTTGGATTTTGCAGGAAGCCGGCCAAGCTGTTTTGCATATGCTGCAAATGTTGCAGATGTTCAAATTGCTGCTTAAAGGCCGCCAGTTGATGTGCCCATTTATCCGAAAGCTGTGGATGCCAGTCTTTGAATAGCAGCAAGGTCAGATATAAGTGATCTAGTGCCAGTCGTGCCTGATCAATATGTTCCTGCTCTGCAACCTGAGCTGCAATCGCCGCGATATTCGGCAATAAATGCTGCATCTGCTGTGCAATCAGACTGCACATGGTTTTACTGGCGCTGTCTTTTTTGCTGATCTGAAATTCTTTGCTGAGGGTCGCAGGACTGACGCGCTGTGAAGTCGCCAGTAAATTGCCTATTTCAGCCTTGCTGCGTACATCGAGCCAGAGCTGATATTTCTTGACCCATTCAAAACTAAACGCCAGCAGATGTTGAATTGAACCATTTTTAAGCTCGAACTCGACTTCATGTACTTCTTGTTCGGCATCCTGTGTGCGGATAAGCCCAATATCCAGGCTGACTTCGATCTGGGTGTCTTCATAGTCAATCACCCTTAACGTACGGGAAATATCGGTTTCAAACTGGAGTTGGAGCTGGTCGAACTGATTGCCGAGTGCATTGCTGAGAATTGCCCCGGCTTCTGGAAATTTTTTATAAATATCTAAATCCAGTTCAGGAGATGCGGTTAATTTCCCTAGATCATGATTATGTTCAAAGCGTTCGATATGGCTTTTTCCGGCCGCTTTTAGCGTTTGCACCCAACGTGTACCTTCCAGACGCTGACGCAGTGCCACCCCATGCCGGGCCAGTTGGCGGTCGGTAGTATCATAATATTTGGCTTGAAGCTGGATCTGTTGAGACTTTTTCGGATCAAGTGCCTTGAGCAGCGCAGTGCGTCGTGCCACAGGAATTTGGAACTTGAGTTCAACTTCAACCATGATGATCATCCTATCTGTTCAGTGCAATTAAGTACTGAATCTTCACTTGAATAAGGTTCTTAAATTAGGCGGACAGCAGCCGCAATTATATTTTTAGATTTGTGCGCAGCAGATTGTAACCAAAATCAAAATGCATGTAAGACTTGACTGAACATAAAAAGCTTAAACAGAAGTTTTAAGATTAAATTTCATCGGTTCATTTTAGACTAAAACGATCGGATTCAGGCCTTCACGGGGATGTTCAAGATGCATTGAAGCGCGCATCAAAAGGCTGTTATTTGGCTAAAATATACGCTAAGGTAAAACAAAAAACGTCAGGATGATGACAGATGAATGTACAAGTACAACCAGAAAGTAAGAATGAGGTGATGGTTCAGCCCCAGATGCCGATTAAGAACTATCATGAATTTTATCGCTTCTATTTGACTGAGCATCGGCATATTATTAGCCGCCGTCTGCACGTGGCCGGCAGTAGCATCGGTTTATACTGTTTTGCCAAAGCCATTCGTCAAGGCAAGCCGCGATATTTTGCATATGGTTTACTCTCGGGCTATGCCTGTGCCTGGGTCGGTCATTTTATCTTTGAGCGCAATAAACCAGCCAGCTTCAAACAGCCTGTATATAGCTTTATCTCGGACTGGCGCATGTTTGCCGATGTCCTGCGTGGTAATATCAGTCTGATCGACCTTAAATACGATAAAATTTCCAGTTAAGCCAGAATGACTTTTATCGGAATGTGCCCACTTAAAGCATGAAATTTCGATAAAAGCCTTGCAAGTCTAGAATTATTATTCTAATAATTATGGTATTGCAGATTAGGTTTTTTGATCAACCATTATATTTTAATTAATACATCAGTTTTCCAAGCCTGGAGCGACCTTCTCCGGGCTTTTTTTATGCCTGTTTGCTACCAATAAATGTTCAAGATTTTGCTCATGCTATTGTGTAAATATTCATAGAAGAATTCATGTGGATTTGTGCTGAAAGTAAAAGATCCTTTCTGGCTTTGAAACGTTTCCCCACAAACGAATGACTCAAAACCAGAAAGGATCGGGTATTACAAACACAGGTATTTATTTTTCTGTTTATTTTCTGTGTCTAAGGCTATTTAAGACGCTTCGTGCCGATTGGGCTATCCCTGAAAATGGGTATTTTTAATATTAATTAATTTGAGTACGCTTGAGCCAGGCACGAAAAAAGACAAAAAAATCGCTCTTAGAATTTTGCAACTTCTCCACCAAGTTATCTGCAAAATCCTAAAAGCGTTTGTCGGAGGGCGTAAGCATTAACACGTTATAATTATTGTTATAAGGCCATTAAAACGCAGATTTGAAAGTCCGTATATCCCTGAAAATGGTGATATTTAAGATTTAATTGATAAATTGTGCTAAAAAACTGCAAATCTGTTGCTACCTGGTCTCAGAAACAGCAAGATGGCGGCAATTAAACCGAGTTATGCCTATAATAGAGCCATCCTAGCAAGTGGCGAGCAAAATGCGCGGTTTATATTTAATTACCAATGATGATCCCTTAGAGCTTTTGTTGGCAAAGTTAGAAGGTGCCATGGCCAATGGTGGTGTTGCGGTCTTGCAATATCGTCGTAAAAAAGTGGCGAAAGAAGATCAAATTTACGAAATCGAGTATATGAAAGCCATGTGTGCTGAATATGGTGTACCTTTCGTGATTAATGATGATCTTGAAATGGCGGTTAAATACGGCGTGGGTGTGCATTTAGGCCAGGATGATGGTTCTATTGTCGATGCTGTAGCACGTTTGCCTAAAGGCGTGTTGATTGGCCGTAGTTGTAATAACTCACTTGAGCTGGCTGAACAGGCCATTGCTGATGGTGCAAATTATGTGGCATTCGGCGCAATCTATGCCACTGACAGCAAGCCAGAAGCCGGTAATATTGGTCTGGAAACCTTAAAACTGGCCAAAGAGAAATTCAATGTACCTTTATGTGCCATCGGCGGTTTAACGGTTGAAAATTCAAAGGATGTCATTGAGTCAGGTGCGGATTATTGCGCGGTGATTAGTGATATATTGGGACTTCCTATGAATGCCATTCCTGAACGTTTAGATGAATGGTCTGCGCTTTTTCAAGCTACAGCATAAAATTTTTTGATTGATTTAATTTTGAGTCGAGTGCCTTCATGAGCTTATCTCCAAAGCAAGAACAATTGTTCAAACAAGCCAATAAACATATCCCGGGTGGCGTCAATTCACCTGTACGCGCATTTAATAGTGTCGGTGGGACGCCGGTCTTTATCGAAAAAGCCCAAGGTGCGTATCTGTATGATGTCGATGGCAAACGTTATGTGGACTATGTAGGTTCATGGGGGCCGATGATTTTGGGTCATGCGCATCCAGCGATTATTAAAGCGGTTCAGGATGCCGCAGTAGACGGTTTGAGCTTTGGTGCGCCCACAGTTCATGAAACCACGCTTGCCGATATTATTTGCGAGATCATGCCATCGATTGAACTGGTGCGTATGACCAACTCGGGTACAGAAGCCACCATGACCGCGATTCGTTTAGCGCGTGGTTATACTGGCCGTGACAAGATTGTAAAATTTGAAGGCTGTTATCACGGTCATTCGGATTCATTATTGGTAAAAGCCGGTTCAGGTTTATTGACCAGTGGTGAAGGGGAAGCGACGTCGGCAGGCGTGCCAGCGGATTTTGCAAAACATACGCTGACACTTCCATATAACGACATCGCGACTTTAAAAGAATGCTTTGCCAAATTTGGTTCGGAAATTGCCGGCGTGATTGTTGAGCCAGTCGCAGGCAACATGAACTTGGTGAAACCAATTGACGGTTTCCTGCAAGCGATTCGTGATGTCTGTGATGAACATGGTTCAGTGTTTATCATTGATGAAGTAATGACCGGTTTCCGTGTCGGTTTGGGTGGTGCGCAAGCACATTATGGCGTTACTCCGGATTTAACCACTTTAGGTAAAATCATTGGTGCAGGTCTGCCAGTGGGCGCTTTTGGTGGCAAGCGTGAAGTGATGGAATGTATTGCACCACTGGGTAAGGTATACCAAGCAGGTACATTGTCGGGTAATCCACTGGCAATGCGTGCCGGTATCGAGATGTTCAAGCATTTACGTACCGAAGGTTTTTATGAAAAATTAACCGCACAACTCGAAAAATTGCTCGCCGGTTTACAAACTGCTGCTGATGAAGCAGGCATTCCATTCAAGACCCAACAAGTGGGCGGTATGTTTGGTCTTTACTTTACCGATCAGGAAGATATTACTAGCTTCGACTCTATGCTGAAATGCGATGTCGATGCGTTCCGTAAATTCTTCCATGGCATGTTAAATCGTGGCGTAAACCTTGCACCATCTGCTTTTGAAGCAGGATTTATTTCTGCTGCGCATAGTGATGAAGATATTGCTTACACGATTCAAGCGGCTAAAGAAACTTTTGCTGAGATGAAAGCGTAATACCTCTCCCAAACCCTCTCCTTAAAGGAGAGGGCTTTCATCTATCGAATAGAAATGAAAATTTAAAGACTTCCTCCAGTATTCTTGCGCTATATATGGCTCAGGCTTAGGGGGAATTACATTTAAAATTAGAGATCATTTTCATGCAAACCAAACATTATTTGACTTTAAGCGATGCGGAATTTTTATTAGATCAAGCCCATCAATATGCCATTCAGAACAGTTTTAATGTCAGTATTGCAGTCGTAGATGAAACGGGTAATTTGCTTGCGATGAAGCGTATGGATGGTGCAGCACCGATGACTGCAAATCTGGCCGTCGAAAAGGCTAAATGTTCAGCTATGAGTCGCCATCCCTCCAAACTGTTTGAGGATATTATCAAAGGCGGACAGATGGGTTTTCTGACCATGGAAACTTTCTCAGGAATGTTGGAAGGTGGTGAACCGATTCTGTATCAAGGCCAGCTCGTCGGTGCGATGGGTGTGTCGGGTGTGAAGTCGTTTGAAGATGCGGAGATTGCACAGGTAGCCATTGAGAAATTTTTGGCTAAGCAAAGCTAATCCAAAATAGAAATTGATCAGCTTAATTTAATAAAATCATTCAAAGTTGTACCAAAATGAAGCGTGGAACGTGAAATATCAACTAAAAAGCCCAATCGCTAATGAGTGGGCTTGTCTATATACAATAAAGTTATAATTTAAAAAGGAAATCAAAAGAATTTCGTATAACGTGTATTATGTTAATTTAAGGAAATCTTAAAGTTAATTAACTTATTTCCTTTATTTCCTTTATTTCCTTTATTTCCTTTATTTCCTTTATTTCCTTTATTTCCTTTATTTCCTTTATTTCCTTTATTTCCTCATTGAGTATTTTCAATACTGTTAAACATATATCTAAACGCTGCCTATCTGAAAGATTAGGTACATCACTCGGGTATATCCGAACATTTATTCCATTCCAAATAGACCAATCATTTCCATTTTTGCATGGCTCTACATTTAGAAATTTATCATTACCTGCATAACCTGTAGATGCATTAAATTGTCGTGACTCCATCAAGACTCGCACAATAGGGTGTTTTTTATTAGATTTATTTTCCCAATTTCTTTTTAGTAGCCTATTTACCGTATTTGGCCACCTTATATGAAAACCATTATCACTAAAATATTCTCTAGGTATTAACCAGAATCTGCTATTACGTTTAATTAGGGCATATTTACGGGAATCATATTTTGGCAATCGTGCTTGTTCCTCTAGAGTGTACCTATCAAATTCTTGAGCCAATCGAAGCCGTTGTCTTTCCATTTTGCTACTAATTTTTGCATTTTGTTCTTGCTCTGATAGAGGAATGCATTTAAGTACAAACCATGCCATAAATATTATGAGCAATAAAACTCCGATAAAGCCTTTAGAAGAGTAAGTTTTTATTTTCATTGTTTCAAATAAGGTTAATGATTTAACTACCTAAATTAATCTATAGTTCGATCAATTGCTTGTATTGAATTATGCTTATTTAAGATAATGGCGATTATGCGAAATTAGAACAATAAATGTTCGTGAAATCAAAGTATTTTTAAAATCGGTGCTAAGCTAAAATAGCATGAATTATCATGCTATTTTGTATTTATAAGAGCCTCCCATGCTTTACCCCATCCCTAAAAAAATCCAGCTTTCACCCTCCCAAGCCAAATGGCAGCTGTCCTCAACACAATCTGTTTTGGTACTGGTAGGCCTGCAAAACCTAAGGATGATGGCAGGTATACAAGACAGCGACCTGATGACTCATCTGATCCAGATCAGTAATAAAGCCAAAGCACTGGATATTCCCATTGTCGATCTATACGGCGATGACCTGATGCAAGGCATGCAGCAATTGGGAGAATATGCCTCAACGCATCCGCAACTAATTTTTGCCGGGCAGGTCACACCAATGCTGAAACAGATTTTGCCGCATCTGATGAGTGTGACGGATCAAATCGGTGTGGTCGACGATGCGATTTTATTGGTGAATCAGGAACAGCATATTCAGTGGATTGAAAATATTTCGGCACAGGGGATACATCACTTAAATACCTATAGCCTGACCCGCTTATGGGATTTAAGCGCATCTTCCGAATATGTATTGTCGGCCAAAGGCATTATGTTGGCTGTCGCAGAACAGCTGGATATGGATGCTTTGGAAATTGATCCCTATGTCGACTTAAAAAATTATGGTCTGGATTCGGTAGCGGTGGTGAGTCTAGTCGGTATATGGCGTGCACATGGTGCCAATATCCGTTATGAAGATGTGCTAAAACATCCGTCTTTGCACGAATTGGCAAGCTTCATTTTAAAATCCTCAGGTTGATGCGCTGCGATTGAGCAATTTTATGCGCTAAATCGGAAATTTCATCGTCATTTACATAAATGCGCATTGTAATTATTGGCTAAGCTTTCTATCATTGCCGCCTTGTTTTTCACGATCAGCCTGGGATTGAACTTTGAGTAATTTTCTAACCGAACATCTGATACATCGTGATGACGATTTCATGGTCATCCACAAACCTGCAGGTTTACTCACAGTTCCCGGTAAAACAGAAGACTTACAAGATTGCCTGATCAACCGTCTGGTCAAATTAGAACCCAAAACTTTACTGATTCATCGACTGGATCGCGATACATCCGGTATTTTGGCCTTTGGTCTGAGCAAATGGGGACAAAAAACCATTTCCCGCCAGTTTCAGGAACGCCAGACTGATAAAACCTATCAGGCTATGGTTGCCGGTACACTCGAAGGTGAAGGCACTATTGAAGTGCCAGTGGTGTATGATCCAAGCCGTCCCCCCTTACATATCGCAGATCCCGCACATAATAAGCCGGCCATCACGCATTGGCAGGCGATCGAACATTTTAATATTCAGGGACAGCCCGTGACTCGGGTGAAACTGACCCCAATTACCGGCCGTTCACATCAGCTACGGGTGCATATGCAATATCTCGGACATCCGATTATTGGCGATACCTTATATGCGACATCCGAACAGCAACAGCTCAGCTCGCGTTTATGTTTACACGCGGAACGTTTGAGTTTTTATCATCCTCAAACAGAGCAGTTGGTCGAATTTTATTGTCCGACGCCGTTCTAGGAAATACTTCTTTAATCGGCGTGAATTATGCTCACTTTTTAGTGGGCTTTATGTCAAAATACATTGCTTGAAGGTGTGGAATTTTGCTCCAATGACGTTTCGTGATTGAGCCTAATATTCATAATCTTGTACTTAAGATAAAGGTGGAAAAATTGCAGCAATTTGCTATTGGTCAACGTTGGTTATCAGATACTGAAACAGAACTCGGTTTAGGCGTTCTTATTGATGTTGATGAGCGGTCGGTCAGCATTTTATTCCCGAAAAGCGATGAAACCCGCGTCTATGCACGCAGCAATGCACCCTTATCTCGTATCGTATTTAATGTGAAAGATGAATTACAGGATCAGGAAGGGACCAAGTGGATTGTAGAATCCGTTGAAGACCGCAATGGCGTGGTGCGTTATCATGTCGTTCGTACCTTGGAAGATGGAACTGAAGAACGTAAATCGCTGAATGAAACCCGTATTGGTGCGACCATCCAGCTGTCTAAGCCTCTAGACCGTTTATTGGCCAGTCAGGTTGATTATAAAGAATGGTATGACCTGCGTATTGAAGCACTGCTGATGCAGGCCAATATGCAAAGCAGTCCACTGCGTGGTCTGGTGGGTTCACGTGTCGGTCTGATTCCGCATCAGCTTTATATTGCGCATGAAGTTGGTCAGCGTTTTGCACCGCGTGTATTACTGGCCGATGAAGTGGGTCTGGGTAAAACTATTGAAGCGGGTCTGATCATCCATCAACAGCTGAAAACTGGCCGTTCTGAACGTATCCTGATTTTAGTGCCGGATTCACTGCAATATCAGTGGATGATCGAGATGCGCCGTCGTTTCAATCTTGAGTTCTCGCTGTTTGATTTGACTCGTACGGCATCGATCAAAGAACATGATCCTGAACAGAACCCATTCCTGACCGAACAAAAAATTATTGCCTCTGTCGATTTGATGGTCGACCATGAAGATCTGCGTGAACAGGCACTTGAAGCAGGTTTCGATTTGCTGGTGGTCGATGAAGCGCATCATTTGATGTGGAGTGAAGAAGATGGTGGTAATGACCGTTATGATCTGGTCGAAGAGCTGGCTGAACATACGCCGGGCGTGTTGTTATTGACGGCAACACCTGAACAGCTCGGTGTGGAAAGTCACTTTGCACGCCTACGTTTGCTTGATCCACAGCGTTTTAACTCGCTGGATCGTTTCCTCGACGAAGAAGCACAGTATCAGCATACAGCTAAAATTGCAGAAGTGCTGATGTCAGACATGCCGCTAGAAGCCGAGCATTTAACTGCGATTGAAGCCTTGTTAGGTCATCCGATTGAAGACCATCCTGAGCAGCGTTTCCGTGCCATTCATGAGCTTTTAGACCGTCATGGTACAGGCCGTATCCTGTTCCGTAATACGCGTGAAGCGATTCAAGGTTTCCCGGGCCGTGACTGTCAGCCAGCGCCATTACCGGCACCAGAACATTGGTCTAAAGACGGTAAATTACGTGAGCAAATGTGGCCTGAAGAAGCCCAGTTAGATGGCTCGTGGATGGAAGCTGATCCACGTGTGATGTGGCTGATGGAGCGTTTGCGTACTGATTTAAAACACAAGAAAGTCTTACTGATTGCACGTAGCGGTCCAGTGGTTGAAGCATTGGAAAATGTACTTCGCTTACATGCCGGTATTCGTACGGCAATGTTCCATGAAGGCATGAGCTTATTAGAACGTGACCAGGCCGCAGCTTATTTTGCTGAAGATTCGTATGGCGCGCAGATTCTGCTTTGTTCGGAAATCGGTTCAGAAGGACGTAACTTCCAGTTTGCCTCTGATCTGATTTTGTTCGATTTACCTGCGAACCCGGATGTGCTGGAACAGCGTATTGGTCGTCTGGATCGTATCGGTCAGGAAAACCGCATTCAGATTCACGTGCCTTATCTGGTGGGAACTGCACAAGAACGTATGTTCCGCTGGTATAACGAAGCTTTGAATATTTTCAGCAATATTTCTCCAACTGCACAGACCTTGCAAGAAAATTTTATTGTTCGCTTAAAAGACTGTCTATTGGCGGACAAAGGTCAAGAGTTTGAAGACCTGCTAGAAGAAGTCAGCGTGCAACGTGAAGCGCTGGAAGCTGAATTGCAGGAAGGTCGTGACCGTTTGCTTGAATACAATTCTTGCCGTCCGGTGGTGGCACAGGAAATTGTTAACGCGCTTGAAGACTATGATGACAATACCACTTTGCCGATTTTCATGAAGCGCTTTATGGCGTCTACGAATATCGACTTTGATGAGCAAAGTAACGGTACAGTGATCATCAAGCCAACCGATCAAATGCAGGTTCAAGGTTTGACGCTAGATGAAGAGGGGATTACAGCGACTTTCTATCGTGATCAGGCGCAAATCCGTGAAGATGCCCAATACCTGACACTTGAACATCCATTCACTGAAAGTGTGATGGAAATGATCAATACCCAAGGCTTTGGTAGCACCAACGTTGCGGTATTAAAATCTGCAGCATTGCCACAAGGTTCGGTATTGTTAGAAGTATGGTTCAAGGTCGATGTGGTGGCTCCGAAAGCATTGAACTTGCCGTCTAGCTTGCCGCAACAGTTGATTCGTGTCTTGCTCAGTGAAAAAGGTCAGGATCTATCACAAAAGATTGCACCAGAAATCCTGAAACCTTACTTGCATCATTTAGATGGTAATAGCTGCCGTCAGGTGGTGAAAGCACGTCGTGATGTGATTGAAGCACGTTATCAGCAAGCGCTTGAACTGGCACGCAGTGCATTGCCGGGCTTCAAGCAGCAAGCCAAAGAAGTGTATGGCAATAAATGGCAATATGAAATTGATCGCCTGACCTATTTGAAACAGTTCAACCCAAGTATCCGTGAAGATGAAATTGCACGTTTACAGAAGTTGCAGAAAGAGGGTCTAAGCCTGCTGGATGGTTTATCGGTAACACCGGAAGCGATTCAGGTGATGGTCGTGGTCAAGCCTTAAGCTTTACGCAATAAAAAAATGCAGCTTTCGGGCTGCTTTTTTTATGGGCAAAATCCGGGTTTATTATTTTTTGTCGGAGAATGCTGGTCTGTCATTTTCCTCCTGTTTAAAATTAGCCTACTGAATAATAAGAATGACAAAGTATGTCAAAAGCATTGATTACCCTTGGCACAAAGACCAGTCATGGCGGCATGGTGACTGAATGTGAACCCTCTTTTTTGATCAATAGTATCGCCGTACATTTAAATGGCATGAAGCATTATTGTCCCAAATGCCAGACCATGGTCGGGGCAATTGCTAGCGACTTATCAATTACAGTCAAAGGAAGAGCGGTAGTCATCGCGGGGGATAAAACCAGTTGCGGGGCGATTTTTCTACCCATGCAGCATTTGACTGTATCGCAGAAATAAGTCTGTTATTTTTCTAGAGATAGCGAGAAGTGACTTTGAGGTCATGCGTTGAGCATTTTTGTACTGCCAAATTAATACGCAGCGCATTAAGCTTGGCCTACGATTTCAGGATGAATACGCACTGCGTTTAAAAAATAATGAAGCAAGCCCTACATTTTACTCATGCCAATGGCATCCCTGCGGCAACTTACCAAAAGTTTCTGGACTATTTTCAGCAAGACTATGAGGTCAAAGCGATTCCCTTGATCGGCATGAACCCGCAATATCCAATTACGCGAGACTGGCGTTATCTGGTCGATGAAGTAATTGCAGATATCGAGCAGCAGTTTCCTCAGCAGCAAGTGATTGGCTTAGGACATTCCTTTGGTGGTCTGGTGACCCTGATGGCGGCGTATCGACGTCCCGAACTATTTTCCAAACTGGTCATTATGGATCCACCATTTGTGATTGGAAAAAATAGCGCCATGTTTGAACTGATTAAAAAGCTGAATCTGAAAAGTGTCGATCGTTATACACCCGCAGGAATTACGCTAAAACGCAAAGATTATTGGCCATCGAAACAGGTCGCAATTGAAGCACTCCGGTTTAACCGCTTATTTAAAAATTTCGATGAGCAGTGTTTTGCTGATTATATCGAGAGCGGCATTCAGCCAGAACCTGAACGTGGTGGGGTGACGTTAACTATTCCAAAACAGATAGAAGCGGAAATCTTCCGGACTGTGCCAGCCTGGTGGTGGAGAACACCACGCCGACCGCCTGAAGTGCCGATGCATCTGATGACTGCAGAGCAAAGCCAGTTTTATCAGCAGGGTTTGCCACAAGGGATGCACAAGATTTATCAGATTAATTATTCTGTGGTTGAGGGCGGGCATATGTTCCCGCTTGAGTATCCGGAGGCCACTGCAAAGGCGGTCAAAGCCCAACTTGTACTTTTGTAATCATCATAAAAAAAGAGACGTTGATTACGTCTCTTTTATATAGCTTCATGCAGGTCGGAAAATTAGCGTAGTTGAGAATCTTCCAGATGACGCGCACCTTCAAGAATCATCCGAATCATGATCATGGTCTGTTCGGCAATTTCTTTACGGTCTTCGGCAGGCATATCAATCACATTGGCCCCCATGTTGAAGACCAGTTGGGTAATCGCTTTGGCGGCAATATCCGGATGAAATAACTTCTTATTGTTTAGGCGTTCCAGACGAATCAAATCATCCTGAAGTTCTTGCTGAAAATAATTTAACTGGCGTTCTACCGCCTGTTTATAAGATTTGGAACCGGTATAACCTTCACGCAATAACAGGCTCAGATTGCCTTCATCGGCATCCAGTTGGGCAATAAAGACTTCTACAGAACTGCGGATGATGCTGTTCTGGCGAGAGGCTTGCAGGCGTGCTTCATGCAGAATCTGACGCAATACAATCCCGGCACGATCAATCAGCTCAATGGCCAGTTCATCAATATCTTTAAAATGACGATAGAAGCTGTTCGGTGCAATACCGGCCTCACGCGCGACTTCACGCAAACTTAAAGAAGAAATACTTTTTTGTGGCCCAATCAGATTCAACGCAGCCTGAAACAGTTCTTCCTTGGTAATGGTGGCCTTGCGACCGACACTGCGTACGATAATCGGCTCATCAATGCTTTTCGATTGTAATAAAGATGCGTCACTGCTTATTTCCATTGAAGGCTCGTTCATCGATAGGTTCATGCATGAATCATTTTATTATAACCGAGCCAGTCAAGCTTGTGAAATGATTAGAAACAATACAGTTGTATATACAAATATATATACATATGTATAATAATTAAAAACCCAAGGTGATGTCGCAAACGATGCATGTACTCCAAAAACTTAAAACGCCGTTGAATGCACTGTCTGACAGTGTAATCGATCAGCATGCGATTAATTTCTGGATTCAGAAACTCAATCCTGTATGGTCGTTGAATCAGCCATTAGGCAAGATCGTGCACAAAGAAAATGCAGCACAGGATATGCTGAGTCTGAAAATTCAGGTGAATCGCTTATTTAAGTTTGGTGAAGCAGGGCAGCATCATCCGGTCTATGTGGTGGTGAATGGCATTCGTTATGAACGTAGCTATAGCTTGACCCGTGTCGATTCTCAGCATGTGTTGCTGAATGTGAAAAAAGTCGATGCCGGTAAAGTCAGCACATGGTTTGCAGAACAGGCACAAGTGGGTGATGTGATCGAATTTGGTCACCCTTATGGTGATATGACCTTGCCTGCGCAGACGAGTCCATTGATTTTGCTTGCAGCAGGGAGTGGTATTACTCCAATGCTCAGTATGCTGGAAAGCTTGAGCAAAAAAGGTGAACTATCTGCACCAGTCACTCTCTGGTACTGGGTTAAAAAAGATCAGGATGCCGCATTTAAAGCACGGTTTGAAGAGCTTGCTCAGAAACATGCAAATTTCTCATTTCATGTGTATGCCACTCAAGAACAGCCAGCTGCTGCACGTCTGGATGAAACCTATCTGACCGATCTGCAAAATCTGGAAAATAGCATCGTATATTGCTGTGGTCCTTCAGGTTTTGTATCCAAAGCAGAACAGCTTTTTGCTCAGGCAAAACAGTTTAAAGGTGAAGCCTTTAGCATGAGTTTAGCAGATCTATCGGATACCGGCTTTATTAATGTCACCCTGACCCAGTCGAAAAAAATGGTCAGCATTCCAAAAGGCCAGTCCATTCTGGTGAGCCTGGAACAGCAAAATATTAAACCGACCCATGGTTGCCGTATGGGCATTTGTAATAAATGTGCCTGCAATAAAGTAGAAGGTTCGACCAAGAATTTGGTCAATGGTGCACAAAATACCGAACCCGGCAACCTGCTCAAAATTTGTATTAACTCAGCGCAGACTGACCTTGTCATCGACTTATAAGCGAGTTTTATCTTATGAATATGCCAGTAAAATTACAGTATTTTAAAAATCCTAAAAACCGTGAATTAACCCAGTTTGAACTTGATGAACTTGCACGTGAGCTCGATGCGATTAAGCAAGAAGTGCTAGATGATCTAGGTGAAAAAGATGCGAAATATATCCGTCGTGTCTATTCAACGATTCGTTATTCATCGATTGCCGGTCGTGCCTTGCTGTTTGCAGGCTGGTTCCCGCCAGCATGGTTGTTGGGGACAGGCCTGTTGGGCTTTGCCAAAATTATGGAAAATATGGAACTGGGTCATAACGTTATGCACGGTCAATATGATTGGATGAATGATCCTAAACTCAATGGTCAGACCTATGAATGGGATATCGTAGGGACTTCAGACAACTGGCGTCAAACCCATAACTTCAAGCATCATACTTATACCAATATTAAAGGTATGGATGATGATATCGGTTATGGCCTATTACGCCTGTTCCCGGAACAGCGCTGGAAACCGGGATATTTATTGCAACCGATTTATGCAGTGCCATTCTGTTTATTGTTCCAGTGGGGCGTTGCGATTCAGAATCTTGAATTGGGTAAATACTTCAAAGGTCGCAAAAGCAAAGAGCAGACCAAAGAAGAATGGCGTCCAATGCAGAATAAAATCGGTAAGCAGCTGTTTAAAGATTATGTATTCTTTCCACTCATCGCAGGTCCTGCGGCTTTACCGGTTTTGACCGGCAATATGGTGGCCAATGGTCTGCGTAATATCTGGACATTCAGTATCATTTTCTGTGGTCACTTTACCAAAGATGTGGAAGTATTCCCGAAATCGGTACTGCAAAATGAAAGTCGTGGTCACTGGTATATGCGCCAGATTCGTGGTTCATCCAATCTGACTGGTTCTGAAGCGTTTCATATCTTGACGGGTCATTTAAGTCATCAGATTGAACATCATTTGTATCCTGATGTACCTGCACGTCGCTATCGTCAAATGGCACCGAAAGTTCAGGCTGTTTGTGAAAAATATGGTTTGAACTATAACAATGCCAGCTTGGTAAAACAGTACGGTAGTGTGATCAAACGTATTGTGAAATATGCATTTCCGTTTAAGAAATAATTTTTCTTAAAGCTAAAAAAACTACTTCAAATGAAGTGGTTTTTTTAGCTAGGAGGCGAATACTTCAGGAAGTAAAAATCCTGATTACGAAGCTATTTAAGATGATTTCAAGGCATAAAGTAAAAAAGTTAATCTGCCATTTATAGCGTTGTCTAAAGGTGTTTAGTAGGTTAACCCGATAGAATGGAAAGGACTAATATGGCATCGAATGAGCTGAAATATTAATTTTTGGAAGCTGTTGATCTTGACCCTCAAAATAGCTTTGCTGCGCCAGACTGAGCATTTCTATATCTTCCTTGCTATTCCCATAAGCATAAATTTCAGCATAATTATCCAGATTATATTTTTCTAGAATTCTAATTTTCTTTTGTGTGTTACTACAGTCAGGAGTTTGATAAAACCCTGTCAATTTCCCAGCTTTGATTTCAACTTCGCTACAGATTAAATCGATATTTAAATAACTGCACACCGGTTTAAGATACAAATCCAATGAGGCTGATACCAGCACGACTTCATGTCCTAATTGTTGATGCTGTTTAAGTTGTTCTAATAATTTCGGATTCAACTTGAATATTAGTTGTTGTGCATAATCCTGAGCTAATTGCAGAATTTCCTCTGCATCACTGTTTTTAAACATGCTGGCATACAATTTGGGTCGCATGCGGTGTGCCGGATAGAAATTTAAATAATAGGCCTGTATCCATGGCAAAATTTGCATGCCGCGTTTCACAATATGCCGTTTTCTTAAGGCATGGAAAATGAACCCGGTAAAGCTATCATGTAGATACAGGGTTCCATCAAAATCAAATAAGGCTAGAGTTTTAGATTTTTGATTTTGCGCATGCATGTTTGATATCGACCATCGACGCGGGTAGCAAACCAGTTAGTATTATAATCACGACTTAATTTTGGTCCGGAAATGACCACTTCAGGCATAATGGCATAGATAGGATCTTTACCCGTTTTTTCCTGATAAAGCTTGCTGACACCACGATAAGTCATCGTATCTTCAAAGTCTTTATCTTTTTCTTTCTTTAAATCAGCTCGGATTTGACGTTCAGTGATAATAAAATTATTTTTGGCAAAAACACTGATTAACTCACGCTCAGATTGACTCTTCTGCGAACGGATCGCGCCATCTTTAGTATAGAGCAATAAGTCGCCATCCAGATCAAGTTCGGCTTCAGTTAAATCATTTAACATGCTCTGAAAAGCGGCATTTCGACTGGAATACATGCCCGAGTTATAGTCCGCAAAACGATAAATTGGCTTGTCATAATCCGCCGGATACATCATCAGGCGATGAATCCCATAATACAGACCGCCATATTGACTGTAGAGATCGGTACGTAACTCTGCGATATTGCCGCCTTGGCGTTTATGTTCTTTCGCATAGCTGATATGTACCTGCATTGAACCCAAGGTGGTAATTGGATTCATTTTCTCGCCAATATTCTGGCCGACCAGTTTGGCAGCACCAGTCAGGGCGCTAACATGATAATGCTTTGACATATAATCAAATATTTCACGATATAATTCGTCGAGTTCACGTTCGGTTTTGACCCGGCGCATCTGGCTTAAGTAGTTGTCTTCAGGACTCGGATGGTTCTTGAGAACTTCCTGGAAATATCCTGCAACTGTGCCACCAATTGCTTGACCAAGCTTATCTTTGAATTTTTCATCAAGGCGACCTTGGACTTCCTTAACCGCCTTTTCACCCAAACCCGGAACAGTAGGATCTGCAACAAAGTTAGATTCCTGATCAACCACTGCCACAATCGTACAAACATTTTCCTTGGTCTGAGGAATGCCGAGCTGTTCGGTAATGTCATAAATATCTTGTGCCCAAGACTCACGTTGGTTGACACGGTTTGGAATAGCTTTGCGAATATGTTCAACTTCAAGTGTCGGTTCATCATCTTTTGACCACCATGAACCATTGCCACAACCGGCAAGACCCAGAGAAAGTACAAGTACAGACAATGACTTAAAAGAAAAACAAGAAGCGAAAGTTTTATTCATGGTGTCGTAAATTAATTGAAAAGATGAGCGAATAAGGCAGATGCAGTATACTATGCCCATCAAAAAAGTGATGAATTTATATGTATATTGGTCCATATCAACTGTCAAACAATTTGATTGTCGCTCCCATGGCAGGTGTGACCGATCGTCCGTTTAGAACCTTGTGCAAATACTTTGGTGCAGGCCATGCTGTCAGTGAAATGATGACATCTGACAAAACTTTGCGCATGAGTAAAAAGAGCTTATATCGTGCCAATTTTGATGGAGAGCTGGCACCGATTTCAGCGCAGATTGCTGGTTCAGATCCCCATGATCTGGCTGAAGCGGCACGTTATCAGGTGGCCAATGGTGCGCAAATTGTTGATATTAATATGGGCTGCCCAGCCAAAAAGGTCTGTAACCGACTCGCCGGTTCTGCTTTATTGCAGGATGAAGATCTAGTTGCGCGTATTCTGGATGCAGTTGTGGCTGCAGTTGATGTGCCAGTGACCTTAAAAACCCGTCTTGGTTATTTGAACGGCCAGGAAAATATTATACGGGTCGCCAAACGTGCTGAACAAGCCGGAATTGCGGCACTGGCTTTACATGGCCGTACCCGTGAAGATATGTACCTGAATACCGCGCGTTATTCTTTAATCAAAGACGTAAAGGAAATGTTGAAGATTCCCGTGATTGCTAACGGTGATATCGACAGTCCGGAAAAAGCCAAATATGTGCTGGATTATACTGGTGCAGACGCAATTATGATTGGTCGTGCAGCACAAGGTCGGCCCTGGATTTTTCGTGAAATTGCCCATTATTTGAAAACCGGTCAACATCTTGATGCACCGAGTATTACAGAAGTGAAAGATGTTCTATTGGGACATTTGACAGAATTATACGAGTTCTATGGCGAGTATTCCGGCTGCCGGATTTCCCGTAAACATATTGCCTGGTACACCAAAGGACTGCGTTCTAGTAATGAATTTCGTCAAAGCATGTATCAGGTAGAAAATACCGCTGACCAGTATCGTGTGGTAGAAGATTATTTTAATGCACTGCTAGAACATGGTTTAACCATGAATGATGTACAGGTCGAGCAGGTGAATTTACTGGAAACCAAGTAATGACGGGCAAAATTCAGCGAATCATGTAATATTTTTTGCATGAAATCCCTACCTTTTTTATCTTGAGCAGGCGGATTTTTGCATTCTGTTTACACTTCAGCCTGTCTAATACATAGCAGCACAGTTTGTTCACTTAAACTGGACAGGACTTGGACATTGCTTACTCAAGCTTCCTCTATGATGAACCTATCCAGATATAAACCAGATGTGATCCATCTTGTTTATCGTCATCATTGAGGGAGATCTGTAATGACAAATACCAATCGTCCAGTCACAGAGTTTAGCCATAAAACGTCAACGGAATTGCCACAAGAACGCAGTGAAGGCCTGAATATCAATCCGACTGATACCAATGCGCGTCCAGATTTGAATACACCCGTGAAAGATAATCCTCGTGTTCCAGACATGAATGAAGGTGAAGATAATCTGGCTGCGACCAGTGCCGGTACTTTGGGCGGAGCTGCGGTAGGCGCAGTTGCAGGTCTGGTGGGTGGCCCTCCAGGTGCAGTGGTGGGTGGTATTATCGGTGGAGTGGTTGGCGGTATTGCAGGTAATGACATTGCAACGTCTGATCATGGGAAGCAGACAGATAATTACCAGCATCCAGAGAACTTGCCTGAGGCAAATAATTATCGACATCCAGATCATTTGAGTGCAGAAGATAATTACTGGAGAGATGAGTATCATAATCGCCCGTATTTCAATGAAACGCGTAGCACATATGGCGATCTAGATTATGATCGTGATTATCGCGGTGCTTATCGGGTCGGTTATGAAAACCGTCCGATGTATGAGCATGATACGGATTTTGATCGTGCCGAACCTGAACTGCGTACCAAGTGGGAACAGTTAAAAGGTGAGTCCCGCCTCAATTGGGAAGAAGCTAAATTTGCAGTTAAAGATGCCTGGCATCGTGTCACACGCTAATTCTAAATAAACTAAAAACCTCTCCATGTGAGAGGTTTTCTTATGATTCAATGATTAAAGATGCTTCATTTCCAGTACGAGCTGGTTAATCAAATCGGAAGCTTCCATTTCACGAATCTGCGCCACATTTGAACCTGCCCAGAATGCGCCATACCCTTGATCCCCATGTTTGGCAGCAGCAGCATGTAATTGCTTGGCCAGATCATAAGTATATGGATAAGCGGGAACATCCAGCCGATCGGGTGTATCCACCTCAATATGCCAGTGGTTAATAATGCCACGTGCAGGACGACCGGAAATACTGGCACTCACCTGAGTGAGTGGCTTGGAAAATAAGGCTTTACGATAGGCATCATTGGCATTAGAAGATTTACACTGCACAAATGCAGTCCCAAGTTGCACGGCATCTGCACCGAAATCCATCATTTGACGCGCTTGCTCACCCGTCATAATCCCGCCTGCCGCTACAATCGGCAAGGAAGAATGCTGTTTGATCAGCTTCACCAGATTGGAGGTTTTGACTGAAGCATCAAACTTGGTGCTAAAAATCCCGCGATGGCCACCAGCCTCAATACCCTGCGCAATAATGATATCAATTCCGGCTGCTTCAATAGCTTTAGCTTCGGCAAAATTGGTGGCAGACACCATGGTCAGAATCCCGGCCTGTTTTAAGGCTTGAATCTGATGCGGATGCGGAATCCCAAAATGAAAGCTGACTGCTCGCGGTTTGGTTTCTAATACCAGATTCAGGAAGTTATCATTGTCTTTAAAACTCGGATAAATGCATTCCAAATGATCCGGTGCCTGAGCGCCATATTCGGCAAATTTATCTTTAAATTGTGCAATCCATGCCTGCGCTACAGCCTCATCTACAGGTACACTCTCATGACAGAAAAAATTAACCTGAAAAGGGCAATCTGTCAGTTCCTGGGTCTTTAAAATCTGTTGTCGTGCAGTCTCGATACTGCTGGCCCCCAGACCCAGTGAGCCCAAGCCGCCCTGATTGGAAACTTCGGCAGCAAGCTCAGGTGTAGAGACACCTGCCATCGGTGCCAAGAAAATAGGATGTTTAATTCCGAGATTTTCTAATAAAGACATAGATTTGCTCCTTGTTATGCTTTTACTTTGCCCTTGAGCACAAAATTAAGCAACTCATATTGGTTATTTTATTTTGAAATACTGCAGCATGGGTTACGTGTTATTTACATTTCTTGCGACACGCTACGTCGCCAAGAAGATAGAACTTTTATTAGCCTAGAATTGAACACTTTATAATAGCTTTTTGGTCACATATTCTCTGAGCTCATGTCTGATCGTATCCGTGAAAAACTGCAAATTTTAGCCGATGCTGCCAAGTATGATGTGTCTTGTTCATCTAGTGGTAGCAACCGTAAAAATAAAGACAAGGGTGTGGGCAATACCGGGAATGGTATCTGTCATAGTTATACCGAAGATGGCCGCTGTGTGTCCTTATTGAAAATTCTGTTCTCTAATGTCTGTATTTTTGACTGTTCCTATTGTGTTTCGCGCCGTTCCAATGACGTCCAGCGTGCAGCATTTACCGTGCAGGAAGTCGTCGATCTGACCATGAATTTTTATCGGCGTAATTATATTGAGGGGCTGTTTCTCAGTTCGGGAATTTTTAAATCGGCCGATCACACCATGGAACGGATGCTACAGGTGGTCAAAAAACTTAGACTCGAAGAAAACTTTAATGGCTATATCCATCTGAAAACTATTCCGGGTGCATCACAGGAGATCATTACCGAAGCCGGACTGTATGTCGACCGTATGAGTATTAATCTTGAAATGCCGACGGAAGCGGGACTGCAAAAATTTGCGCCTGAGAAAACCCATGCCGAAGTACAAAAAGACTTGGGCATTGTACGCGACCGATTGATCCAGCTCAAAGATGAACGCAAGCTGATCAAGTCAGTCCCCAAGTTTGTACCTGCCGGACAAACCACACAGATGGTGGTGGGCGCGCATAGTGAAACCGATCAGGATATTATTTTGATGGCTGATCGGCATTACAAGGAATTCAAGCTGAAAAGGGTGTATTTCTCTGGTTATATCCCGATTAATCCTGAAGATAAAGCCTTACCCGCCATCGGTTCAGCACCGCCATTATTAAGAGAAAATCGTCTGTATCAATCTGACTGGCTGATGCGTTTTTATGGCTTTGCTGCTGATGAAATTGTCGATGAGCAGCATCCGAATCTGGAGCTGGAGATTGATCCCAAACTCAGTTGGGCCTTGCGTCATCCTGAAGCCTTTCCAGTCGATATTAACCGTGCCGACTATAAAATGATTCTACGGGTACCCGGTATAGGTGTACGTTCTGCCCAGAAAATTGTACAGGCCCGCCGTTTTGGACAGATTCATATTGACCAGCTAAAACGCATGGGCGTGGCTTATAACCGGGCGCAGCATTTTATCCGCTGTGCAGATACACCGAAATTTAAGAAAGATCAGCAGTCCCATCAGATTCGCCAGCAAATTTTGATGTCAGGACAATCCAAATATCAGCAGCAACTTTCACCTCAATTAGGATTGGGTTTCTAGTGGCAAGTTACTGTTTTGATGGCAGCATGACTGGTCTGCTCAGTTGTGTATTTCGTGCTTTCGAGTTTAAAGAATTTAACGTGATAGTGACGGCCAATCCTCAAGCACAAACAGGTTTATTTGATGAATTTATCCATGTGGCCTCTAATGATCAGCATGGGCAGCGGGTGTGGCAGGGATTAAAGCAGAAAGTATCTTCCAGCAGTTTGCGTGCTTTTTACTATACGTTTTTGTCAGAGCAGGAAGCAGCGTTCCAGACTCTTTTTGATTTTGCAGTCTATGTCTTTCAAAACCAGCGTCCAGTCGATAAAGATTATGGTCATACTGCGGTGATCGGCATGTCGCAATGGGCCAAGCAAGTGGGGCGGGAAAAGCATCGTATGGAGGCTTTTGTACGCTTTAAAAAAGCCAAAGATGGTTTGTTTCTGAGTCTGGTCAGACCGGATTTTAATGTCTTGCCGATTATTTCCCGACATTTTCAGGAGCGTTATCAGGATCAAAGCTGGCTGATTTATGACGAGCAGCGTAATTACGGTATTTATTATAATTTAAGGCAGATGCATCAGGTCGAGATGAACGCTGAAATAATCGATCCACAAATCCGGATTGGTCATAGTCAATCATTCAGTATTGAACTGGATGATCAAGAGCTGCTATATGATCAGCTCTGGAAAGACTATTTTAACAGTGTGAATATTCAGGCGCGCAAGAACATGAAATTGCATATTCAATATGTGCCAAAGCGCTACTGGCGTTATATGAATGAGAAATTACTTTAAACAGTACATCAAGCTGCTTTCAGGCATAATAAGCATTGGTATATTTAAATTGAGTGTATAAACATGAAGGTATGGCTAACGTCATTAGCGCTGCTCACTGGATTAACTGCATGTTCGGAACAACCACAAAAACCGGTCGTAGATCCAGCCAAATATCAGGTTCAGACCGCACAGGAACTGCAGCAACGTTTTGATGCACTCAATGTCCAGTTAGCCCAAGACTTTCAGAAATTTAAGAAAGTCGAAAGCATTGCTTTCGCACACCAGTTTCCTTTAGATGTCAATAATCTGCAAAGCTTGAACCAGCATCTCGTTAGCAGTAACGCATTAAAACCTAGTAAAATCGCCTATTGCGATATGATGAATAGTTATTTTGCCGATATGTTCCGTTTGGGACATTACAATCTGGAACTGGTCGATGACATTAAATTGCCCAATGCCAAGAATGAAAATTTAAAAGCTAATTTCTCTGATGCTGATCATTTTTATACCTTTATTCTGGATCGTTATACGACTTATCGTCAGGTTCAGCAGACCATGGGTTATGGCTGTAATTTAAAAGCTGCGCTGTAAATCCTAAAGCCAGAAAAAAGCCCATCAAATTGATGGGCTTTTTTTGATTTTAATCATTAGCAACCGGTTAGTTTTTCAGGCTGCGGTTTCTCATCCGGGAAGAAGATTGGACGAAGTTTTACCCCAATGCCATTGCCGATAAAGGCAAACACCAGCCACAACCAGCCATGCAGACTACCAGAGGCAATCCCACTGAAATATGCGCCGATATTACACCCATAAGCTAAGCGTGCGCCGTAGCCCAGCATTATGCCACCTACAACAGCAGCAATCAGTGAACGTTTTGGAATATTGAAATTCGGCGCAAATTTACCTGCCAAACTTGCTGCCAACAAAGCACCCAGCATGATACCGAAGTTCATCATGGAGGTAATATCAAACCATAATGATTCTGCCAGTGCTTTAGCATTGCCTGCTTTTTGCCAATAATCCCAAGAAGCTACATCAACACCCACAAGCGTAGCACCTTTGGCACCCCAAACTGCCAGTGCAGAGGTCACGCCCCAAGGACGACCTGCCAGTGCCAAAGTGGCAAAGTTGAGTAAGGTCAGAATAATCCCGCCCCAAATCAGAGGCCATGGACCACGAACAAAGCGCTTCCAGCCCTGATATTCACTGCGTGGCTCAATTTCCAGGCTGCCATGACGTTTCTTTTCGAAATAAACTGTTGCTGCAGCAATGATGGCAAAAACGATAAAGCTCAACAGTAATCCAGGGAGAACGCCTAAACTTTCTACCAGTGAAATCGGTTCAAGATGTGGCAGGGCAAACCACCAGTCAAGGTGCGAGGTCGCAATCACAGACCCGATACAGAAGAACAAGAGCGTCACCAGCATACGTGCACTACCGCCACCTACGGTATACAGGGTACCTGATGCACAACCGCCACCGAGCTGCATACCGATACCGAAAATAAAGGCACCAATCATGACTGACATGGAAACAGGGTTAACATTGCCTTTGACTGGGTTGCCGAACAATTCACCTGCACCTAAAGCGGGGAAGAACAGTAAAACTGCCAGCGCCAGCATAATCATCTGCGCACGTAAACCACGGCCGCGACGTTCCTTGATAAAGACACGCCAGCTCGAAGTAAAACCAAATGAAGCATGGTACAGGGTCATGCCCAGTGCACCACCAACCAAAAATAATAGGGCCTGATTTAAGCCTACGATTTGATAGGCACCGATTGTACCTATGATAAGCAAAATAAAAGCTGCCCAGACCGAAATATTCGACCGTTGGGAAGCAGCAACAATGACTGACATGGGAGATTAAATTTTAAAAATAAAGGCTGGTATTCTACTGAATTTCAGTTTAAATGTAGCCCGTTTTGCCGATTGAATCACAATTAAGTCATTCTAATACTTGATAAGTTTTATCAGTTTATCTGATTTTATCCACTCACTTAGATAAAAAATTGATCCTATCAAGAAATAATGCAATTTCAATTTAGATCATTCGCTATTTAAAATCATCTCTGATAAAAAAAGCCTGCAATCGCAGGCTTTTAAACGTCAAACTGAATGCTAAAATCAGTTTTCAGCTTTTTCCCGAACTTCTCCAGCACCTTCTTCAACTGCCGCAGCTGTTGCTGCAGTTGCTTTGCGTGCTGCTTCAGCAGTGGCATCCGCTGCTCTAGATGTTGCTGCAGCTGCTTCATCTGCTGCCTGAGCAGTATTTTCTGCTGCATTATCCAGTGCCCGTTCAGTTTCTACGGCAGCTTCACGGCTTGCATCTTCCATATCATGACCAGCTTGATTGGCTGCATTTTCTAAATGCTCACCTGTGGTTGCGCCTGTTTCAGGTGCTTCGTCTTTACTACAGCCGACTAAGGCAACAGTGGTCGCCAAACCTAAAGCAATCAGTAATTTATTCATCGAGTCATATCCTTTTGTTGTTGTAGAGCTGCAATCTAATTTAGCAGCCATTTATTTAGATTTATGCTAGCAAATAGATCAATATTTGTTGATTAACTGTAACTTTTTTCAATACTTATACGATCTTGGTGCAGCCAGAAGATATTTAACAAGTTGTTTTAAGTTTCATGGAATAGGAGGGGATTTGTGGAGAGGGATATTTCCAAGGCATGATATAAAACAGCTTATAGCATGGACGATTAAGTGAAATGTTTGCAATCACGAGTCGAAGATCATTCCAATAATGATGAAAGGATAGGCATAAAAAAAAGCCTGTACGATACAGGCTTTTTTTAAACAAAACTTATAGACCAGCAGAGGCTTTAAGTGCTTCAACTTTGTCTGTTTTTTCCCAAGTAAAGGCAGTATCAGAACCTTCACGACCGAAGTGACCATAAGCAGCAGTTTGCTTATACATCGGCTGGATCAGGTCAAGCATACGGGTAATGCCATATGGACGTAAGTCGAAATGTTCACGAACCAGTGCAATAATCAATTCTTCAGAGACTTTTGCAGTATTGAAGGTATTGATTGAAATTGAAGTTGGCTCAGCAACACCAATTGCATAAGACACCTGAATTTCACACTTGTCAGCCAGGCCAGCAGCAACGATATTTTTCGCCACATAACGACCTGCGTACGCAGCAGAACGGTCAACTTTAGAGGGATCTTTACCAGAGAAAGCACCACCGCCGTGACGTGCCATACCGCCGTAGGTATCTACGATAATTTTACGGCCAGTTAAACCACAGTCACCTACAGGACCACCGATCACAAACATACCCGTTGGGTTGATATGGAATTTGGTGTCTGCATGGAACATGTCAGCAGGAATGATTTTTTTCACGATTTCTTCAATCACAGCTTCTTTCAGGTTCGCTTGAGTGATTTCAGAATCATGTTGAGTCGAAAGAACGACTGCATCTAAACGAACTGGTACGCCATTTTCATAAGCAAACGTTACCTGGCTTTTTGCATCTGGGCGTAACCATGGCAAGGTGCCATTACGGCGTAATTCAGCCTGCTTTTCCATCAAGCGATGCGCATATGAAATCGGCGCAGGCATTAATACATCAGTCTCGCGGCTGGCGTAACCGAACATTAAACCTTGGTCGCCGGCACCCTGATCTTCAGGTTTCTGGCGGTCGACACCTTGAGCAATTTCAGGTGACTGTTTACCAATCATGTTGATCACGGCACAGGTTGAACCATCAAAACCAAGATCAGAATGGTGATAACCAATTCCGTTTACGGTATGACGTACAATTGCCTCAAAATCAACATTTGCTGTCGTTGTGATTTCACCGGCAAGTACAACCGCACCTGTTTTTACAAGCGTTTCACAAGCAACCCGTGCATATGGGTCTTCTTTTAAGATTGCATCCAAAATAGCGTCACTGATTTGGTCAGCCATTTTATCTGGATGGCCTTCGCTTACAGATTCCGAAGTAAATACAGCGTACTCGCGCATAGTCCTATCACAGTTAATTTTAAAGACCCGATATGTTACATCGAGTTGCGCTCTAGGACTAGCTTAACACGACAAAATTGGTCGAAATTGTTTCAAATTATTGTGTTTTTAATTGATTAATAGAATTAAAAAAATTGATATGTCTATTTAGACAGCATTATTGATTGGGGAATATGAAGCAACAATATTTTAATCCGTCAGACTGTCAGAAAATTAAATGCTTAGATTTCCGATTAAATCTTAAAAAAATAGACGATAGAAAAAATACAAAGCTCAAAATTCAAAATTTACTTAAGCAAGTGATCATTACATCAATAAAGCAGATTCAGGCTGTGCGCCTTGCGACCAAATGTCTTGTTGATGTTCGGGTATATCTTCATATTAGCGCTAAGTCTTCCACATTAGCTGGTTAGGAATGGCGACATCTTTTGCTATGGACTTCTTGGAGCAAGACTGTAAGGAGATCAGAAATCATGTATCAAAAGGCATTTACCCTGATTGAAGTGCTGATCGTGCTCATCATTATCGCGATTTTAGTGACGATGGCTTTTATGAGTTATCAAGCTTATGTCGTGCGTAATCAATTGGCCGAAGTGTTTGAACAGGCTGGAGCATATCGAACCCAGTTTATTGCTTCGGATCAGCACTGTGATGCCGGACGCCAGATTGGTGGGCATGGTCAATATATCGAAAAAGTCATTATTAATGCCGCTTGCCGGATAGAGTTCAAGATACGAGAGCAGGGAGTCGATATGGCCATTCGCGGGAAATCAGTCGCTTTTGATGTTCATAGTGACAAATGTTATTCCACTGATATTCAGCAGCGCTATTTGCCTAAAGATTGTCAAGGGCAATAAGTCTGCCGAGGTTGGAAATTAGCCTAAGCAAATTAGATTTCACCTGTATATCAAACAATCCTGCCAATATTTTATAAAATTTAATACAAATTACATTATGAATAGATCAGAGAATTGTATGAATTTTCTTCAAAAATAATGGTGTGAGATATATGAAATAGAAACAAAATCAGCATAAATTCAATCCTGTTTATCAGCTTGAAATCTAGATACAGAAATTAAAGTCGCTTTTGAAATGCAGGATAATTCAATCTGTAAACCAGTAGAGCGAATCAAAGCCGAAGAAGAAATGTGGAATAATTGTACGATAAGGCAAGAGACACTCAATAAACTGATAAATATTGTTGGTTAGTCTTTACCCCTCGCTGTTTTTTTAAGACAATAGACAGCAGTTTTGAAAGTCTTTTCATCATTTCCTATTTCTGAATATTTTGGACTCTGATTTATGACAACCCCGCTTAATGAACGTCGTATTGCAAACGCAATTCGTGTATTGGCAATGGATGCTGTGCAAAAAGCAAACTCAGGACATCCAGGTGCTCCAATGGGGATGGCAGATATCGCTGATGTGGTTTGGCGTGAATTCATGAACCATAACCCGACCAACCCGAATTGGGCAAACCGTGACCGTTTTGTATTATCAAATGGCCATGGCTCTATGCTTCAATATGCGCTTCTTCATTTAACGGGCTACGATCTTTCGATTGAAGATCTTAAAGCATTCCGTCAACTTCATTCTAAAACACCTGGTCACCCGGAGTTGGGCTATGCACCAGGGATTGAAACGACGACTGGTCCTTTAGGTCAAGGCATCGCGAATGCTGTCGGTTTTGCACTGGCTGAAAAAACTCTAGCTGCGCAATTCAACAAAGACGACATCCAAGTTGTAGATCACTTCACTTATTGCTTCCTCGGCGATGGCTGTTTGATGGAAGGTGTTTCTCACGAAGCATGTTCTTTGGCGGGTACATTGGGTCTGGGCAAATTGATTGCTTACTATGACGACAATGGCATCTCGATTGATGGCGAAGTGGAAGGCTGGTTCTCTGACGATACAGAACAACGCTTCTTGGCGTACGGCTGGCAAGTGATTAAAGTTGATGGTCACGATGCAGATGCAATCCGTCAGGCAACTGTTGAGGCGAAAGCTGAAACTGCTAAACCAACCATCATTATCTGTAAAACCGTGATTGGTTTGGGTTCACCAAACAAGCAAGGTAAAGAAGACAGTCATGGTGCACCACTCGGTCATGACGAAATCGTCTTGACTCGTGAAGCACTAGGCTGGACTGATGAAGCATTTGTAATTCCTGAAGATGTTTATGCAGCTTGGGATGCGAAAGCCAAAGGTGCTGAATCAGAAGCAGCTTGGAACGAAACATTTGCTGCTTATGCTGCAAAATATCCAACTGAAGCAGCTGAGCTTAAACGTCGTTTATCTGGTGAATTACCGGCTGACTTCGTTGCAAAAGCGGATGCTTATATTGCAGAAGTGAATGCCAAAGCTGAAACGATCGCAACGCGTAAAGCGAGCCAAAATGCATTGCAAGCACTTGTTCCATTATTGCCAGAAGTTCTAGGTGGTTCTGCGGATCTTGCAGGTTCTAACCTGACCCTTTGGAAAGGCGCGCAAGGCGTACAGGACAATCCGGCAGGTAACTACGTACACTATGGCGTACGTGAATTCGGTATGACTGCAATCGCGAATGGTGTTGCACTGCATGGCGGGTTCATCCCTTATGTAGCAACATTCCTGATGTTTATGGAATATGCACGTAATGCCGTACGTATGTCAGCATTAATGAAACAGCGTGTAATCCACGTTTATACGCATGACTCAATTGGTCTGGGTGAAGATGGTCCAACGCACCAACCTGTTGAACAGATCGCATCACTTCGTGGTACACCAAACCTGAATACGTGGCGTCCATGTGACACTGTTGAAGCAGCAATTTCTTGGAAATCTGCATTAACGCGTGCCGAAGGTCCAACTGCATTGATCTTCTCTCGTCAGAACTTGCCATTCCAAAACCGTACTCAAGCTCAAATTGAGAGCGCTGCGAAAGGTGGTTATGTACTGGCTGAAGAAAAAGGTGAATTGAAAGCCATCATTATTGCTACTGGTTCTGAAGTATCTCTTGCAATGGAAGCTTATGCACAGCTTGAAGGCGTGCGCGTAGTGTCTATGCCATGTGCTGAAGAATTCATGAAGCAAGATGCAGCTTATCGTGAAGCGGTTCTTCCAACGAATATTCGTGCACGTGTTGCTGTTGAAGCTGCACATGTAGATTACTGGTGGAAATTTGTAGGTCTTGATGGTCGTGTCATTGGTATGACCACTTATGGTGAATCTGCACCTGCAAAAGATCTGTTCCAGTTCTTCGGGATTACCACTGAAGCAGTGGTTGCAGCTGTAAAAGAGATTACTGCATAATCAACTGATTAAGCAGTTTTTTAAAAGACGCTCCATTTTTGGGGCGTCTTTTATTTTTTCGCTTTTTAGCGTTGTTTTCATGTGGCAACTGTTAGAAAGTTCTCCCATAGTCGAAATGAAAGAGTGAGATGAACATGAGCTTGTATGAACAAATTAACGATGAAATTACTTTAATGGATGCAGGCGAACTCAAGTGGATCGGACAGGAATTACCTCTTGAAGCGATGGTTGCAGTTGATTTAATGCTGCAGAATTAGCCGAAGAAAATATCATTAAAGTGCGTCGTAAAAATCATGAAAAGACGACTGGCCTAAAACAGGTTGATCGTATTCTGGTTGAAAAACTTTAAACATAAAGCATGAAAAGTCCCTGATTGGGACTTTTTTATGCCGGATGATTTTCATCTGACAGGTTGCTTATGAACATCAGATGAGATAAAGCTAGGTTTAGGCCGCTATAAAAATCCAGCGACCACTATCGAAACGACTTAAATTAAAGAAATAAGCCAAAGAAGCGGTTAAACATGAATATACAGCCCCAGATCCAGATCCAGATCAAATCTCTAGAGCAAATATCACAGCCGGAATGGCTATTTTTATGGCAAGACTATCAACGCTTTTATCAGACGCAAATTTCGGATGAGGTGAGTGAAAATACCTGGGATAAATTAACCAATTATGAATTAGATTCAATATACGGTTTTGCGGCCTTGATTGATGGAAAGGTCGTTGGGATAGTGCATGTCATCGAACATAACAGTAGCTGGACAGTAAGACCTTATGCCTATTTGCAGGATCTATTTACCCATCCTGACTATCGGGGAAAGGGTGTGGCGCGTAAGTTGATTCAACATGTCTATCAGGTTGCACAGCAGCGTAATTGCGACCGGGTTTACTGGCTGACTCAGGAATCAAATCATCAGGCACAAGCGTTGTATAACAAAGTCGCCAAGAAAACTGGATTCATCCAGTACCGTATGGATTAAAGCTCAAAAATTAAAAAAAATAACTTACAATTTTATCGTTTCATCACTGCAACAAAACGTTTTATCTTTAGGGCTGTAAACGGTTCCAGATTCTATACACTTAATAACATCCAAAACGTGAGATAAAAACATGAATTTCAAAACATTAGCATTAGGCTTGGCGGTCGCATCTGTAGCAACAGTTTCTATGGCAAAACCAGTGGCCTATACGATTGACCCGACTCATTCAGCAACGGTGTTCTCTTGGAGCCACTTTGGTTTCTCTACACCATCTGCAAACTTCAGTGACATCCAGGGTACGATTAATGTTGATAATGCAAAACCTGCGAATTCTTCGGTCAATGTGAACATCCCGGTTGCAAGCATTAATACGAATGTGAAAGCGCTGGATGACCATATTAAGACAGCAGAATTTTTTGATGCTGCCAAATATCCGAATATCACTTTTAAAAGTACTAAAGTTCAGGCTTTAGGCAAAAACAAATACAAAATCACCGGTAACTTAACCGTAAAAGATGTCACTAAACCTGTGGTACTGGATGCAGTTTTAAATAAACAAGGCGTGCACCCAATGACAAAATTACAAACGATTGGTTTCAATGCAACCACTTCATTTAACCGTTCAGCCTTTGGGGTAGGCGGTTATGTTCCAAATGTGGGCGATAAAATTACAGTGAACATTACTACCGAGGCTTCTGTTCCTGCTCCGAAAAAATAAGCATGACAAATTAAAAAAGCACCCAACTGGGTGCTTTTTTATTACGGTTATTTAAGTTGCAAGTTTTCTAAATAATGCAGCAATACCGAACTGGCGGCCTGTTCAAGCGCGGGCGCATAGCTTTGATGATCCGCCCGTAAGGTGGGAATATTGATTTGGGCTTTGCGTAACTCACAGGTATGTCCAATCAGCCATTTCTCTAAACTTTCACTGGCCACTTCAGCATGGAATTGTAGTGCTAGAATATTCTGTCCTACCCGAAAGGCCTGATTTGGATAAAGATCAGAGCTGGCCAGTAATTCTACCTGTTCAGGTAGGTCAAAGGTATCACCATGCCAATGCAGGACGTCAATATCCTCCAGAGCTTTTAGTGGATTGTTTTCAATAGAAGCAAGACTGAGTTTAGACCAGCCAATTTCCTTCACATCTCCGGGATAGACTTTAGCATTCAATGCAACAGCAATTAACTGCGCACCTAAACAGATGCCTAACGTCGGTAAGTTCTTTTCCAGGCGAACTTTAAGTAAGTCTATTTCTTGTTGTAAGAAAGGATAATCCTCAGTTTCATAGACTGCAATCGGGCCACCGAGAATAACGGTTAATCCGGGATGTTCAAAAGCTTTGGTGAGATCATCAATACCGGCTTCAAAATAACGCACACGTAAGCCGAGCTGATAAAAAATATCTTCCCAAGCACCTAAGTCTTCGAAAGCCAGATGTTGAATGGCATACACGGTATCGGGGAGGTGAGCTAAGTTCAGCATAGTTTTTTGATATCAAGAGAATGATTTAATTTAACGTGAATCAAAAGCAAAATAAAAGGCTTTATGCCTCACATCACATACATTATAGAAAATAATGAATATCGCTTCGCTATCGGCAACTGTATAAACATTTTTGTGTGATTGCTACATGAAGCGGGTCATTTTCCTTTTATATAGGAAAGAGAGTAGAGTAAGGCTGCCGTACTGAATAAAAACAACAAGCCTATCAGGATCAAGGATATGCAAAATATAAGTTTATATGTCGATAAAAACAGAATCAGCCCTTATGCCATGTCGGTCTATGTTGCCTTAAAAGAAAAGGGTTTAGATTTTCAGGAAATAGTGGTCGATTTAGATCAGCAGCAACAGAAATCTGCGGCTTATCAAGCCATTTGTCCAAGTGCTAAAGTTCCGTATTTAATAGTAGATAACTTTAGCCTGTTTGAATCATGGGCGATCACTGAATACTTGGAAGATGCCTTTCCGGCTCCAAGTTATCCGGCCTTATATCCTAAGGAAGTTCAGGCCAGAGCCAAATGTCGCGCCATACAAGCTTTGGTCAAAACCGATTTTATGCAAATCCGCCAGCAGATGCCTTCCGATTCGGTATTTCACCCAGCAAAAATATCTACACCTCTTACAGCTCCGATCACTGAAGAAATTCAGCGCTTGGTGAATGTGGCAGAATATATGCTGGAGGACATATGGTTGACTGAACACTGGTCCATTGCAGACTTTGATCTGGCCTTTATGTTGCATCGTTTGCTGAGCCATCAGGTGAAACTTCCTGTGAAAATAATAGAATATGTCGAGCGTAATTTTAAGTGTGCTTCGGTACAAGCCTGGCTTGCAGAACATGAAAAAGCTAAAACTTTAATCTAATGCCGACTGATAAAACAGTTCATAAAAAAACCTACTTAAATAGATAAAATTCAAGCGTAATATGAATCAGAATAAAACTTGAAAGATACAGAGGATATAATCCTCATTGAATAAGAAGGAAGGAGTGGCCGGTGGGGAATTCACATCATCATGAACATAGTCATGTCACTGTGACTGCAAAAAATGCCAAAAAATTATCAATAGCGTTGGCATTAACCACGACTTTTTTAATTGTGGAAGTGATTGCCGGTTTTCTGACTCAAAGTTTGGCCCTACTTTCTGATGCTGCGCATATGTTTACCGATGCTGCTGCACTGGCTATCGCATTAGTGGCCATTAAAATTGGGCAAAAACCGGCAGACAATAAACGGACATTTGGTTATCAGCGCTTTGAGATTTTGGCTGCTCTGTTTAACGCCTTAATGCTGTTTGTGGTTGCGATTTATATTTTGTTTGAAGCTTATCAGCGTTTGAGTTATCCGCCAGAAATCCAGAGCTTGGGCATGATGATCGTGGCCACCTTGGGGCTGTTCATTAACCTGATTTCCATGAAAATTCTGGTGTCTAGCAGTCAAGAAAGTCTCAATGTCAAAGGCGCTTATCTGGAAGTGCTCAGTGATGCACTGGGATCAGTCGGGGTGATCATTGGGGCGCTGGTAATTTATTTGACTGGCTGGATGTGGATGGATACGCTGATTGCGGTATTGATCGGATTTTGGGTATTGCCAAGAACCTGGATTTTGCTGAAACAGAGCATCAATATTCTGCTTGAGGGTGTGCCGGATGAAATTGATATTGAAAAATTACGCCACGATCTTTTGGCGCTCGAAGGGGTTCAGGACATTCATCAGCTCAAGGTTTGGGCAATTACTTCCAAAAAAGTCATGCTGACTGTGCATCTGGTTGCGCCGAATGTGGATTATCAGAAACTGCGGCATCAGACCTTTGAGATGCTTCACCATGAGCATCATATTACCGAGATGACTTTGCAGATTGAAGCGGAAGACTGCCCACCAGAACATCGGGGACAATCCTCACATCTGCATTCACATGTCGAAACCCATCAGCATTGAAGTGGAATAATATAAGAATCGGGAAAATTGATTATTTTTTTAAAAGTGAGCGAATCACATCCAAATAACTTGGCGGAGCATCGACATACTCACGCTCCCTTAACATCTGGTGCATTCTCGCCAGCTTTTGATGCGGAACAGAGGCCATCAAATGATGTTCAATATGATAGTTCACATGAATCGGGGCAACCAGAGCACGTGCCAACCAACCTGCACGAGTGGTTCGGGTATTACTAAGGGCAGAATGACTGGTTTCTAATCCGGCATGCTCAGCCATGGCTCGGATGCGGATGAACAAAGGAAATGGAGTGATATAGGCGAGAGGCCATAATAAATACAGTTTGGGATGCCCACTGGCCCAAAGAGCAGAAAAAATTGCTGCATTTGAGATGAGCATACCGGAACTGTTCTTAAATAGATTCTTTGCTAACTCTAAATTGCTGCGATCACCACGCGGAATTGGCTTGGGGTCATTGGAAACACTCCATTCCAGTAATTCAAGATCCATCAATATCCGACCAGCGAGAAATTTAAGCCCAGATTGCCCATTCAGGTCACGGAAGAATTTCCTGAATAGTGAGCTTTGAGTAATAGGGAAATTCTTCACCAACCCCAAGTCAGGATCATCAGGCTGCGAGGTTTTAGCATGATGTTTCAAATGGTAAGGACGATACTTGCTGACATCATTCCAGATCGGGCGTGCACAGAGCCAGTCGGTCAAATGAGTGTTCAACCATTTGGTTTTGAACAGGCTATGGTGTGAAGCATCATGCATCAAAATAGCCATCGCAAGCTGGCGTCCAGCAAGAATAGCCAATGCCAATGCACATATCAGGATTTTTCCCCACGTAGGTAAATATTCCCAGCTATAGGCTACCGTGCCAAAGGTCATGACAATTACAGTCCAGGTTGAACCTACTGCCCAGGCACCGTGCAAGTTTGAGGTCGTGGTGAGTTCTTTAATTTCATCACGACTAAAAAGTTCTGTGACACTGACCTTGCTGTTCATTCTTCTGCCTATATTTAGTTCTTATTGCTTTATTCAATATATTTGGATGAAATATTACAGTCAATTTATTTTTGTGTATAAAAAAGAAATAAATTAGACCCCTTGGTCTTTAAAATAGTGTTGCCATAAAAGTTGACCCTGTTTTTCTATTTTGCGGACTGCGAGCTCAAATTGTTGTCGGGCATCGGTGTCTATCCATTCTGCAGGAAGCAAAGGATCAGCACGTAAACTAAACAGGGCAGATTTACCTAGATAAAAGGCACTTTTTGCAGCCTCTGCTAAAGTCAGATTTTGGTAATTTTCAAACCAGTCGTTAATATCATGCTGTACTGCATGATAGGTCTGATGTAGCGCTTCGATATCCCATAAATCACGAATTTCGGTTTCACTTTCCAGTTGACTGACTTGGAAAAAACGTGCGTCAGGATCTAATCCAAACTGGATTACAGCTGTTTTTAATGGACTTAGGTTTAGCGTTAAATTATCGGGACGAATAAAAACATTTTGCTCTAGTTCCTGAAAACCATAATAACGCAGCGCTTTTTCTCTTTTATATAAGGCGGTACGGTCTACACGTCCCAAAGTGCCGGTATAGACCAATACATATTTTCCGTTCCATGTGGTCGCCGTTTGCATATCAGGGTGTTTGTTTAAGCTGATAAAAGAAGTATCAAATTTTTTCTCTAGCAATTGATACACGCCGCGCTCTATAGCTTGAATGACATTTTCCTGATTTAATCGAGCCACAGCGACACGGATACCATTGTCAGATATACCCAATAATTCAGCAGCAGCTAATATGCGCTTAATAGACAGGGTTGAGTTTTTAGAGGCATATAAAAGATCTAGAATTAGATGACGAGCATTTAATTTATAAGTCATGAAACGATATCGTTATGAAAGGGATTGAAAGTTTTAAAGTTTATTCACAATAGCACTTTGTCATGAATAAACCAAAAAATTGTCAGGGTAAAAAAGGATGAATAAGTGATTTGAGATATGCATTTTATTAATAAATTTTTTTCAAACACAATAAAAAAACCCTTATCTTTCGATAAGGGTTTTTCGAATTCTGGAGCGGGAAAGGAGACTCGAACTCCCGACCCCAACCTTGGCAAGGTTATGCTCTACCAACTGAGCTATTCCCGCAATGAGGTGAATTATAGAGAATTCTACAGCAGTGTCAACTCTCTATAAATCTGTTTGATTAATTAATCAGCACGACGCCAAACAGTACCTTGACGGGTATCCTCAAGAACAACACCCTGATCAAGTAAAGATTGGCGAATCTCATCCGCACGTGCGAATTCTTTGGCTTTCTTGGCATCCTGACGCTGTTGAATCAAATCTTCAATTTGTTCAGGTGACAATCCTAGAGCTTCTTGACCAATGTCAGATTTGAGGAACTCATCTACATTTTGCTGTACCAGACCGAGAATATTGGTCAGGTGACGTAAAGTTGCGTAGTAGATCGCTGCCTGTTCCGCATTTTCTTCTTTCACGGCACGATTCAGCTCTTTATTGATTTCGAACAATACCGCAATCGCTTCAGGCGTATTGAAATCATCACGCATAGCGGCATTAAAACGCTCAACTAAGGCCTCATCCAGAGTTTCAACTAGATGATCACCATAAATCGCCTGATAGGTTTTAAATGAGTGGTAGAAACGAGATAAGGTATTTTTCGCTTCTTTTAAGGCAACATCCGAATAGTTCACCGGGCTACGATAATGGGAAGAGACAATAAAGTAACGCACCACTTCCGGATGGAATTTTTCAATCACGTCGCGAATGGTGAAGAAATTGCCTAAAGACTTCGACATTTTCTCGCCATCGACATTAATAAATCCGGCATGCATCCAGTAATTAACATACTGTTCGCCAGTAGATGCTTCAGATTGTGCAATTTCATTTTCATGGTGCGGGAAGGTCAGATCAGCACCGCCGCCATGAATATCGAAATGATTGCCTAGGCAGCAGGTCGACATTGCTGAACATTCAATATGCCAGCCTGGACGGCCATTGCCCCAAGGTGATGCCCATGACGGTTCATTTTCCTTGGCATGTTTCCAGAGGACAAAGTCAAACGGGTGTTTCTTTTCAACTTCGACGTCGACACGTTCAGACGCACCCGCTTGCATATCTTCCAGTTTACGGCCAGAAAGGCGACCGTATTTGGCGAATTTTTCGACCTCAAAGTAGACATCACCATTATTGGAAGGATAAGCCGTACCTTTGTTGACCAGGTTGCCGATCATATCTTGCATTTGATCGATGTAATCTGTCGCTTTAGGTGCAACATCAGGTGCAAGGCAGCCCAGTTTGGCAAAGTCTTCATTCATCGCATCAATAAAGCGACCTGTTAATTCTGAGATACTTTCGCCATTTTCATTGGCACGTTTAATAATTTTGTCGTCAATATCCGTAATATTGCGCACATATTTGACCTTCCAGCCTTGGCTACGCAGGAAACGGATAATATAGTCAAATGCAACCACTGTACGTGCATGTCCAATATGACAGTAGTCATAAACCGTCATACCACAGACATACAGATCAATTTGACCTTCAACACGAGGTACGAATTCTACTTTTTTGCGTTGCTCTGAGTTATATAGAACAAATGGTTGCATAGCTGTTCAAAAGACTTCAAATAAAAGGATGAATCATCTTAACCTAAGCATAATTATTCATAAAGATAAAAGCGCAAAAAGCCTCAGTTATTTAGGATAGTTAGGCAACGAGAGTGATTTAGAAAGAAGAGGTTCAGGAAGTGAAATAGCGATATTGAGCTTACATTTTCAGAGGTAGTGTTTGCCAGTATGATTAAATTATATTTGAATGAGTCTGGTCTGATTTGAACCAAAACTATTTTGGATAGCGTAAGCGCGTTCCCCTAAAAAATAAAAACAAGCGCCTTTTACAGCGTCAAAAATGAAGCGAATGTAGAGGTGGAGATACCAGATTGTGCAAGTTAAATACAATCTGAATATATTAAAAATCCGTCGAATCTTCTACATTTAGAAAGCTTACAATTGCATAGCTATGCTAAAATTGCGAAAATTATGCCCATCAAACCAGAGTTTTTCTCTGTCCTTAGCGTAGGTAAACAGGCTTTGAATTCACAGAAAACAGCGAATCAACTAGATTTCCAGAAAGTCGCACTTGAAACACTGCGCATCGAAGAAAATGCACTACAGATTTTAGCAACACAGATTGATAACCGGTTTAGCCGGGCATGTGAAATTATTTTACAGTGTACTGGCCGTCTGGTGATTACCGGAATGGGCAAGTCAGGTCATATTGGCCGTAAAATGGCGGCGACCTTTGCTTCGACCGGAACTCCCTCATTCTTTATGCATCCAGGTGAAGCCGGTCATGGCGACTTGGGTATGTTAGTGGCTGGTGATGTGCTGATTGCGATTTCAAACTCGGGCAAGAGTGATGAAATCATGATGTTGATGCCACTCATCAAACATCTGGAAATTCCGCTGATTACCATCAGTGGTGATGATCGTGGTCCAATGCCACAAAATGCTGATGTAGCTTTGACGTTGGGTAATATCCAAGAAGCCTGTCCACTGGGTTTAGCGCCGACATCGTCAACGACGGCAACATTGGCTTTGGGTGATGCTTTGGCGGTGGCTTTACTGGACGCTCGCGGCTTTACCTCAGATGATTTTGCACGCTCACATCCTGCAGGTGCGCTGGGTAAGCGTCTGTTATTGCACGTGAAGCATCTGATGCGTACTGGCGCAGATTTACCTAAAGTCTCGCCAGATACCGCCATGAATAAAGTATTGTACGAAATTTCCAACAAGCGCTTGGGCTTAACCACAGTCGTCGATGAAAATGATGTGTTGCTGGGGATTTTTACCGATGGTGACTTGCGTCGCTTGATTGATAAGCAGCAAGGTTTTGATGTCAATCTGGCTATTCAGGACGTGATGACCAAAAATCCGTTGACCATTTCTCAGGAAGCACGTGCAGTGGTCGCACTGGAACGTATGAATGAACATAAAATTAATCAATTTGTAGTTGTTGATGATGCCAATAAAGTCATTGGCGTGATTAGTATGCATGACCTGATTCAGGCTGGGGTAAATTAATAAATGGCATCTTATGTATTATTAGAGCAGGCACGTCATATTGCAGCACTGGTGCTTGATGTAGATGGTATTTTAAGTGATGGCTTTGTAACGCTGACCAATACTGGCGATGAGATCAAATCCTTTGATATTCGTGATGGTCTGGGCATGAAACTGGTTCAACAAGCAGGAATCAAGGTGATTATTATCACCGGACGTAAAAGCAATATCGTAGAAAAGCGTATGTCGGATCTGGGTGTTGATCTGGTCTATCAGGGCCGTGAAGACAAAGGTACAGCACTTCGTGAAGCCTGTGCGCAGCTCAATATTGATCCTGAAGATTGCCTGTACATGGGCGATGATTGGCCTGATCTGTCTGCTTTTGCCATTGCGGGCATGAAAGTGACCGTGCCTAATGGTCATGTCGAAGTTCGCCGCCGTGCCGATCTGGTGACTCAGGCGCAGGGTGGACGTGGTGCGGTGCGTGAAATCTGCGATATGCTGTTAATGTCCAAAGGCATGTACCAAGAGTTACTTGAAAAATATACTCGTGCGCCTTATTAATAAGTCATATCTTTTGGATTAAGTACACCGCTTATGGATACTAAAGTTTTATATATTACGGCCGTGATTATTGCCGCAATAAGTGGTGGTTATTACTATTACAGCGGCAAGGGCAACAAGCTGCAGGCAGACTCTGCGCGCAGCATGACCTATTCCGCTCAAAATATTAACTTAACCCAGACGGATGAAGCAGGCCAGGTGTCGGTTCGTGCCCAAGTGGACCGACTTGAGCAGAATCTGCAGCTAGAAACCTCAAAGCTGGAAAATCTGCAAGCATCGACTTATGACAATGGTAAAGTCGATGCGACTTTCTTTGCCAAAATGGCGCATGGTTATGATGACAATACAAAAGTTGTACTCTCTCAAGAAGTGCTCGCCACCAAAATCATGCAAAATGGGAAAATGCAGTTTCGTACTGAAGAACTGACTGCTTTTCCGAAAACACGTGAAATTGAAACAGACAAGACAGTGATTGTGGAATCTCCACAGGCTGAATTTGTCAGCCAGGGTCTTAAAGCCAATCTTAATGATGGTCAATACGAATTCTTTAATATTCGAGGAAAGTATGAACCAAACTCCTAAAGCCAAAATGATGCACACTTTCCTGAAGCGTATGACGCTGGCGACTGTGGTTGGACTCGGTTCAATCGCTGCTTTTGCACTGCCATCTGACCGTAACCAGCCAATTACCTTGCTGGCTGACCGGGCGACTTTCAATGAGCGGACGGGTGTGACGACGTATTCGGGCAATGTCATCATTGAACAGGGCACCATGAAGCTGCAAGCCAATTCGATTGTGGCCAATCTGAACAATAAGCGCCAGATCAGCCTGATTACGGCTACTGGCAGCCCGGCACAGTTCCAGCAAAAAGTGGATCCGGCCAAAGGTCTTGCCAAAGGTCAGGCGCAGAAAATTGTCTATAATGCTGAAACCGGGATTATTACCTTGTCAGGTAATGCCTTCCTGCAACAGGACGGTGCCAGTATTCGTGGTGCAACTTTAAAATACAGCATGAACAAAGGCGATATCGAAGCCACCGGAACACCAAACAAAACCGGTTCATCGTCTGGCCGTGTACAAATCGTGATTCCACCCTCTAGTTCAACATCCTTCCCGGGAGCGCGTGATTAATGGAGCAATCGCAGCAGGTTCAAACCCTCACCATTAAACATCTGGCGAAAAACTATAATAAACGCTGGGTAGTAAAAGATGTGTCATTCAGCATGGAAAGTGGCCAGATTGTTGGGTTGCTCGGACCAAATGGTGCCGGTAAAACTACCAGTTTCTATATGGTAGTCGGTCTGGTGCGGATGGATAAGGGGGAAATTTATCTGGATGATCTGGATCTTTCCGACCTTGCAATGCATGAACGGGCACGTAAGGGAATTGGTTATTTGCCGCAGGAAGCTTCGATTTTTCGAAAACTCACGATTTCAGAAAATATTATGGCAATTCTGGAAACCCGTAAAGATATGACCAAGGCACAGCGTCAGCAACGTCTGGCGGAGTTACTGGCAGACTTTAAAATCACTCATATCAAAGATTCTTTAGGTATGAGTGTATCCGGTGGTGAGCGACGTCGTGCCGAGATTGCACGTGCACTTGCGGCGGACCCAAAATTTATGCTACTCGATGAGCCTTTTGCCGGTGTCGATCCGATTTCGGTTGGAGATATTAAGGATATTATTACGACCTTGAAAGATCGCGGGATTGGGGTACTGATTACCGATCATAACGTACGTGAAACGCTGGCGATTTGTGAGCATGCTTATATTGTTAGTGAAGGTGCATTGCTTGCTGAAGGTACACCAGAAGAAATCCTGGCGAATGAGACCGTAAGAAAAGTTTATCTGGGTGATGATTTCACTGTTTAAATAATCCTGCTTTATATAAAAACCCTGCATCAGACGCCAGTTGTCGGATGCAGGGTTTTTTTTGATCAAATCAAAGTGAAAAAGATTTCTTTTAAAGTGATTTGACCTATTGTTATGCTAAAACAAGAAAACATTACATAATTATGCGATTTAGAGCAGAACACTTTTAAAGAAATCAGGGGAAAACAGAATGAAAAAGAAGGAGATTAATTCTTCTTTTGCCTTTATCTGTGTCTTTGGGGCATGCAGAAAGCTCACCCCATTATTTTGCCAATCTCAAAAATGGTTTGGGTCAACTGATTGCACCCAAACCACACGATCCGCGCATACCATTGATATCACGTCGCTGGGTCATTATGCATTAGATACATCAAAAGAAGCTGAGCTGCCACAGATTACTCGTTCACAGTCAGGACAGCCAACTTTAAATCCTACGATCACAGCTGGTATTCCACAAAAAATGAATCTGGTGGGAGCCGTACACCGCGCAGTGCAGCGACGTCCTGAAATCACCCAGAGTATTTCGACATTATCTGCGCAGGCAGCGAATATTGATGTAGCGAGAGCGGGTTATTATCCGCAGGTGTCCGGTGGTATCGGGACAGGGGATCTCACTTCCGGTGAACGTGGACGACAAATCGTTTCTTTGAATGCCACCCAGATGCTGTATGACTTTGGCAAAATTAAAACCAATATCAGTGTGGAAGAAGCCCGCTTGGCAGAAGAACAGGCAAGAGTGCTGGTTAGTTTGGATCAGATTGCATTTGAAGTAGCAGATGCAATAGTGAATATCAAACGTTATCAGCAAATCACCCAGATTGCCCAACAGCAGATTCAGGGCATTGGACGGATTGCAGAAATTGCCAATTTGCGTGCCCGCGCCGGAATCAGCAGTCAGGCCGACCCGATTCAGGCCCAGTCCAATCTGGAAGCAGCGCAATCGAATCTGATTGTACAGCAGACCCAGCTCAGACAATATCAACAACGCTTGCGTACCTTGCTAGGATTTGATGTATCCACTGTTGAATGGGATATTCCTGATCGTATTGTGGCACAGGCCGATCTTTATCAGGATCCGGAATTTACCCAGATTCCGAACATGATTCTGGCCCATGCCAGGGTCAATGTTGCCCGTTTGCAAAAAGATCAGGCGCGGCTAAGCCCTTATCCGACCATTAGTGTTAAAGGTAGTCTAAGTCAGGCGATGAATGGACGGAATCCAAATAATAATGAAGATGATGGCTTTTATAATTCAGTCATGATTGAAGCCAGCAGTAATTTGTATCAGGGTGGTGCAACGCGTTCACAGACCCGTGCCGCAAGCTATGCCGAAGAAGCTGCACGCGCACAGGTCAATACGGTCTATCTGGATGTGCAGGATCAGGTGCGCTTGATCCGCGAGCAGATTGAAAATAAACAAAAACAAATGGGGGGTTTATCCCAGCGCCGCGCAACCACGGTACGCACCAAAGAGCTGTATCAAGAACAATATAAATTGGGTACCCGAACCGTAGTGGATTTGCTGAATGCAGAGCAAGTCATTCATAGTACCGCGCAGGAAATTGAATCGGCACGCTATGACATTTACTCGGCGATCGTACAGTACATTCAGGTCACGGGCCGTACACGGGATATTTACGCGCTTAACAGCATTTCTATTCAGGGGTTTGAAGTTCAGCCATGAGTACTACAATAATAAATTATCAACCTTGGCTTCAGGCAGTTTTAAATATTGCCCGGCATTACCGGATCGAGCCTTCTGAGGAGCGGATACGCCTGCAACTGGACTGGAACCAGCATCATGACATCGATGACATGCTCAAGATAGTCAGTCGTCAGATGGGTTTAAATGTCCGTAAAAATAAATTTGAGCGCAGCCTGCTGAATCCATGGTGTTTACCTTTACTGGTTGAATTCGATAGTGGTGATGTGGGGGTGATTGAACGCATCGACACACAGGGCAATGTCAGCATCCAGCTCAGTGGTGATGAAGGTTTATCTCAAAGTTTCACGATTGAACAGTTAGAGGTTGGCATAAAGCATCTTTATGTGCTGCGTCCTGAATCTTCAGTTCCAGATGCGCGGGTGGATGAATATATCAAACCCTTTGAGAAAAACTGGTTCTGGTCGATTGTCCTGAATGACTGGAAGCGCTATATCGATGTGATGTTTGCGTCTTTAATTGCCAATATTCTGGCACTGGCCACGATAGTTTTCTCGATGAATGTCTATGACCGTGTCATTCCATCGCAATCTATTCCGACGTTATGGGTGTTGGCCGGTGGCGTGCTGATCGCTGCGATTTTTGAATTTGTATTACGTGTCTCGCGGATCTATCTGTCAGACATCATTGGTAAACGCGCGGATTTAAAAATTTCTGACCGGGTTTTTGGTCATTCATTACGTATCAAAAACAGTGAACATTCCAAATCGACAGGAACTTTCATTTCACAAATTCGCGAGCTGGAAGGCGTTCGCGAACTGGTGACTTCAACCACAGTTACGGCCATTGCCGATCTGCCATTTTTCTTCCTGTTCTTAGGGATATTCTGGGTCATTGGGGGAAATCTGTTCTGGGTCATGTTACTCGTTGTTCCTTTAATGATTCTCCCGGGAATTCTGGCGCAGAAAAAACTGGCACAACTGGCCCAGTTGGGGATGCGCGAATCTGCCATCCGCAATGCTTTGCTGGTAGAAGCTGTACAAGGAATTGAAGACATCAAGCTGTTAAGAGCTGAAACGCGTTTCCAGAATCAGTGGAATCATATGAATGAAGTGTCAGCTGATGTCAGCATGCAGCAACGTAAAATTGTCGGCTTGATGACTGCCTGGACCCAAAAAATTCAGGGACTGACCTTCGCGATTGTGGTTTTAGTCGGGGCTTTTGCGGTCATGGAGGGTGATATGACTACGGGTGCATTGGTGGCCTGTTCGATTCTCTCTTCACGCATGCTGGCACCAATTTCACAAATTACGGGTGTACTGGGGCGCTTGCAACAGGCTAAAGTCGCGAAATCCGGTCTAGATGAACTCATGAAAAAACCAGTGGATCAGCCGGATTATTCGCACCTGATTCATCGTCCGGCACTGGATGGTCATTATGAGCTCAACGGTGTGGTGTTCAAATATGGCGATGATGATCCGAAACCGAGTTTGATGATTCCAAAGCTGGAGATCAAGCCGGGGGAGAAAATTGCGATTCTTGGCCGTAATGGTGCAGGAAAGTCGGCCTTGTTGCAGCTCTTGTCTGGGATGCAGACACCGTTACAGGGCAAGGTCAAGCTGGATGGGATTGATCTGACCCTGATTGATCCGTCAGATGTGCGGCGTGATATGAGTTTGCTAAATCAGAACTCGCAGTTATCTTATGGTTCAATTCGTGAAAACCTGACTTTGGGTGCACCTTTGGCCACCGATCAGCAAATTCTGGAAGCCTTACAAATTACCGGTGTACTGGGATTTGTACAGGAGAAAAAAAAAGGGCTGGATCATATCATTTTAGAGGGTGGTGTCGGCTTTTCTGGTGGACAGCGCCAAGCCTTGTTATTGGCGCGGTTGTTGATTCGTCAACCAAAGATTTTGCTACTGGATGAACCGACCGCTGCTATTGATGATGTGTCAGAAAAACAGTTGATTGATCATCTTAAAGGCTATTTAACCCATCGTACGATGATCGTTGCGACTCATCGCCGTGCGGTATTGGAACTGGTGGACCGTATTCTGGTGGTCAATGATGGCAAGATTGTGATGGATGGACCACGGGATCAGATCCTGAATCAATCGCAAGGTGGTAAGAAGCGGGTTGTGGGAGCAAGTGCATGAGTGAACTACAGCAACTAAAACGTTCCAGCAAGGTCAGCTTTCAGGAACCGCCCTTACCGAAATCAAGTGTCATCATCTGGATTATCGGCATTGGCCTATTGGTATTGCTGAGCTGGGCCTGGTTATTCAAATTGGAAGAAGTATCTACCGGTACCGGGAAAATAATTCCATCATCCAAAGAGTAGGTGATTCAGTCTCTGGACGGCGGTATTCTCACCACACTCAACGTCAAAGAAGGTGAAATTGTCGAGCGTGGGCAAGTATTGGCCCAGCTTGATCCGACCCGCTTTGAATCCAACGTCGGTGAATCAGAATCCTTGCTGGTGTCATCACGTGCCACTTCAGCCCGTTTACGTGCGGAAGTCACCGGCGCACCGTTGGTCTTTCCTGAAGAAGTGTTGAAATACCCCAAATTGGTTAAAGAAGAAACGGCCCTGTATCAGTCGCGTCGAGCCAATTTGCAAGAATCTGTTGCAGGCCTGGAACAGGCTTTGTTACTGGTGCAGCAAGAACTGGAAATGACCGCTCCCTTGGTCGCCAAAGGGGCAGCCAGTGAGGTTGAAGTGTTGCGTCTAAAACGTGAAGCCAATGACCTGCGTAATCAGATGAATGATATCCGTAATCAATATTATGTGAATGCGCGGCAAGAGCTGTCCAAAGCCAATACCGATGTGGAAACTCAGCAACAGGTGGTGCGTGGCAAGTCGGATACTTTGAGCCGAACTGTTTTTAAATCACCGGTTCGCGGTGTCGTCAAAGAGATTGATGTGATGACGCTGGGCGGCGTGATTCCACAAAATGGCAAGTTGATGACCATCGTGCCACTAGATGAAAAATTACTGGTTGAAGCACGAATTTCGCCGCGTGATATTGCCTTTATTCGCCCTAATCAAGAAGCGATGGTCAAAATTAGTGCCTATGATTATTCAATTTATGGCGGGCTAAACGGTAAAGTGACCATGATTTCACCGGATACCTTGCGTGATGAAGTCAAGCAGGATCAATTTTATTATCGGGTGTATATCCGTACCGACAGCGACAAGCTAAGCAATAATGCCGGGCAGGAGTTCAATATTACTCCAAGGATGGTGGCCACCGTGGATATTCGTATTGGTTCAAAAACCGTGATGGATTATCTGATCAAGCCATTTAATAAAGCCAAAGAAGCCTTGCGTGAACGGTAATATTTGCCAAGCAATTGAGTAAAACAATCGATCAAAATCAGGCCTCTCCGTGGAGAGGCTTTTTATTTGTCTGTGCAAAGCGGGTATACTGCAGCAGTGAGAGTTTAAAGCCTGAAGTTATGCCATTTACCATTGCCAGCCTGGTCAGTTTTGAGGAAGATATCAAAAAAAGCCGCTTTCAGGCCTTTGCCACACCTGTTGAAAATGAGCAGGATGTCAAAGATTTTCTGGAGGCCTATCGCGATCCAAGTACCACCCATCAATGCTGGGCCTGGAAAATTGGCCATCAGGTACGCTTTAATGATGATGGGGAACCCTCAGGCACGGCGGGACGCCCGATTTTGGCGACCATTGAAGGTAATGAGCTGACCAATGTGCTGGTACTGGTGAATCGCTGGTATGGCGGGGTCAAGCTGGGAACAGGTGGCTTGGTGCGTGCCTATGGCGGTTGTGCTGGACAATGTTTGTTGTTGGCAGAAAAAAATGAACTGATTGAAAAGAAAAAGGTGCAATTTTCCTGTCAATTCAATGAATGGGCCATCTTTCAATATGAGTTGAATCAGCAACAGATTGACTATCAGGAAGAATATACAGCTGAAGGAGTACAGGTCAGTGCCTTATTTCAGTTACATCAAATTCAACCTTTTGCCTTAAAAATTCAAGATGTGACCCGCGGCCGGGAACAGCTCAAAATCATAGAAGAAGCGACAGATGACTGACGTAGATCCATTACTGAAATATCGTGAGCAGCATAAACATCGCCTGAACTATATGCCTTGGCTGTACTGGTCCTTAAAGCCAAAAAATTGCGGTTGGGCAGAAGCATGGCAAAAGGAATATCAGGCTTATCTGATGGAGATGGAAACCATCGAGATTGGTGAAAACTGTTTTATTTCACCACTGGCACATATCTTCGCCGAGCCGGGGCGCAAAATCATCATCGGTGATAATACCTTTATTGCCGCAGATTGCACCTTGCATGGTCCACTCGACATTGGGAATGAAGTGGCGATTAATCATCACTGTATTCTGGATGGCGGTCGGGTGGGGATTAAACTGCATGATCAGGTGCGTATCGCCGCTTATTGTCATCTTTATGCCTTTGATCACGGCATGGATCTGGAGCAGCCGATTTATCAGCAGCCAGTACGTTCGCAAGGCATCGAGATTGGACGGGATGTATGGCTGGGTGCACATGTGGGTATCAAGGATGGAATTAAGATCGCAGATCAGGCCGTGGTGGGAATGAACAGTATGGTGACCAAGGATGTTGAGGAACGCGCGATTGTCGTCGGTAATCCGGCCCAATTCATTCGCTATCGTGAATAAGCTTTTGGAAGTCAATTGCTTGATACAACAGCCTGACTCAGAATATAGCTCGATATGTTGATCTATATTTGTTCACATAAAAGTTAACATATTTCAAGCCAAGCCTTACAGATTTCGCTGCACATTTTTGAATGCTTATGCTAAGTTAAAAATAACTAAGAAATTTTTATCATAAATAGAAGAGAGGCTAAACATGAAACGTGTCATCGCCTGCATCGACTCATCACCATGTATAAACGCGCTGGCAGACGCGGCGGCATGGATTGCCAAACAGACTGGCCGTGAATTGGTCCTGTTACAGGTTTTGGATTATTACCCGGCCAGTTATCATCTGGGGGAAATCAGTGGAGTGATCGGCTTTGAAAGTAATGCCATGTTACTCAAAGAACTGGCCGAGCTTGAACAAAAACAAAGTGAAATTGCGCTGGATTATAGCAATAACCTGCTGCAACACATTTCCGAGCGGATTCTGGCAGAACACGGTATTCAAACCACACATATTCAGGAAAAGGGTGATTTTCTGGAGCAAAGCTTCCAGATCCTGCAGCCTGATGATATCGCGGTGATTGGATTGCTTGGTGAACGCTCGGCTGAAAAAAACAAACCGATCGGTACCAATGTGGAAAATTTTATTCGTGGGGCCAATTGTACCGTGATGACTGTCGGAGAACAGTTTAAGCCGCCGACACGATTTATTTTCGCCTATGAATATTCACCGACCTGTATCAAGATGATGAAGCGGATTGCGGAAAGTGATCTGCTGCGCTTATTGCAATGTCATCTATTATATATTGGTGATCATGCTGAAATTCTAAATGAGCCTTTGCAATATTTAAATCAGGCTGGTTTAGATGTGGTGCCACAATACCGCTATGGCGATGTCGCAGAAAATATTTTGACCTATCAGCAGGAACTGGGAATTCAGCTGATCGTGTTGGGTGCATTTAGTCACAGTAAAATTCACCAATTTTTCCTTGGTAGTATTGCCACCACTATTTTCCGTAATTCTAAAGTGCCTTTACTGGTTGCGAAGTGAGGATTACATAAAATAACTAAGTGCGAAGTCTAATCGTAAATTGTTACAGCTTGATTTAAAAATAACCAGAGTTATCCTCATATATTGTGGATAACTCTGTGGTTAATATTTATAAGTTAATGTTATTTATAATAAATATGTAATTGGGTGATTTTTGTTCTTATTGTTTTATTTCACAATCGCGAGTGCAAAACCATCATGTCCTTTGCTGCCAACCGTTTGTAAAGCAGTGCATGACAAGATACGTGGATGATTTTGAAGCGCTTTAAACATGTCACGAATGCCTTCAATACTTGGTTTATTATTGTCCGGATTAATGATTTCACCCGCACGAATCACATTGTCCAGAAAAATAAGTGTACCTGAGTGCGACAAGTTTAAACTGAGTTCCAGATATTCTGGATAACTCTGTTTGTCTGCATCAATAAAGATGAAATCAAAAGCTTTAGTATCTTCAGGCAGGGCTTTAAGCACATCTGCTGCACGGCCGCATTTCAGTTCAACGGTCTGTTTAAGCTGCGCGCGATCAATATTTTCCTGACCCATTGCCGCATGGGTATCACGTCCTTCAATCGTCAGGATATAGCCATCATCCGGCAAGGCACGTGCCAGCCACATGGTGCTATATGCTGCAAATGTGCCGAGTTCCAGTACACGTTTACACTGGTTCATCTGGATTAGCATCTGCAACAACATGCCTTGATTTGGTGCTACAGCCAGATGATCAGGAAAACCGTGCGCTGCGGTATTCTCAAGAGTTTGATTCAGAATGGGGTCTTCAGGAATTAAATGTGAATCAATGTAGTGATCAATGTCTGTCCACATTTGTTGCATAGTCTTAGCACCTCGATTGCGATGCGTGCATTTTAAACTTTTCGCGGCAGAGCGCAATTTATTGTTCTATAGGTGATGATTTTTTAGGCTCTACAATGTCCTGAATGAACTTTGTAGAGTGGTTGTCATGACTTAGTAATTACACATCGAGGAATTACGGCCTAAACTCGGTCCCCAGGTGCGATAACCTTGGGTATCGATGTGGATTTGACCTGAAGCATACATGCCAAGTCCCATATTCAGACTTTGACCATGCTGTACCCAGAACTGACACAATTTGAACTTGGTATTTTCAATATAGCTATAATCTTGTGCCTGCGGATATTCAGGCCCAATCCGGAAATCGATGGCAGAGTTGTACAGATGGCGTGAAGAGTTGGCACCACCGGCACACTGGTTTAAAGGCAGGTCACGATAGACTGACGTGACTTCAAAATCAGTCAGTACATTGGCTGCAACCAGATATTTAAAGACTTTTAAAGTTGGGATCTGATTGGCCCATAATTCACGGCTTGGAATCATGTATTGGGAACGGCCACACTTGGCCCAATCACGTGCAGTACGCATCAATTCGAAACTCGGAATGATATTGCCAACCCCATGACGTTCCAGAAAAACCTCATATTCACGCACGCGTGACAAATTATCCAGTGCCGATACCCAGTGGGTATACACATAAGGCACAGTTTTTGGGTGGGCTTTACGATCGTATTGAACACGTTCTTGTGGAATGTAAATCCGTTTTCCAGCAGGTGTGGTGGCCTGTCCAGGTTGTTTTGTGGTCGTGGTACAGCCCACAAAAACAAGAGGAATTATACAAAGACTCAATAATCCCTTTAACAAGTTCTTCATTTATAGAAATCAGATATTTACAAAATAGCGCTATTTTAGACTAAATATAGGGAGAAATTTGGAGAATATTGCAATGAAATGTGTGCGTTGAGTATAAAAAAGATCAGCATTTGCTGATCTTTTAAAGTTTAAACTAATTACTTTTCAAGGTATTGTAATTTGTCTGCTTTGCCATTCCATTCTTCACGGTCTGCTGGCTGGTCACCAATTTGTGTGATATTTGGCCATTTTTGTGACAGGTCAGCATTCAGTTCAATAAAGACTTCCTGACCTTCTGGTAATTCGTCTTCAGAGAAAATTGCATTTGCCGGGCATTCAGGTTCGCATAACGCACAGTCGATACATTCGTCCGGGTTAATCACAAGGAAGTTAGGACCTTCATAGAAACAGTCTACAGGGCAAACTTCAACACAGTCTTGATATTTACATTTAATACAATTTTCAGTGACAACGAAGGTCATGGCGACAGCTACCTAAAAAATATGGTTCTAATTACGAATGCTGTATTTTAGGCAAAAACAGGGGGAACTAACAATTCCTTTTATTGATATTTGTTATATATAGGGCTGTTAGATTTGAAAAAAGGTCGCATACCGATGAATTACAGCATTCATCGGTATGTTCAGGACATCGACCCTATGCCAGATGAGGTCTAGGACCGAGAATTAACTTGGCTGTTTGATCAGGTCTTTGAGCGCATATAACTGCTGCAAGGCTTCACGCGGAGTTAAACTATCTACATCAATATCTTCGAGTAAGTCCAGTGCAGGCGATTCTTTTTCAATTTCGATGATACGTTCTATAGGCTCCATAACTTCAGGCATTGCAAACAGATCATGCTGCGGGCTCAGTGGCTTGGCCTGATGCTGTTTTTCCAGAATCTTTAAGCGGTTTTGCGCTTCTTTAATCACCGCAGCCGGAATGCCTGCCAATTTCGCGACTTGCAAGCCATGACTTTGACTGGCCGGGCCATGTTGCACCTTATGCAATAAAATCAGATTACCATTCAGCTCTTTGGCCGTGACATGGTAGTTATTAATGCCACTTTCCTTATCCAGTTCAGTCAGTTCGAAATAATGGGTAGCAAATAGACATAAACATTGAATGCGTTTGGTCAGATCCAGCACACAGGCCCAAGCCAAAGACAAGCCATCATAGGTACTGGTTCCACGGCCAACTTCATCCATGAGTACCAAAGACTGGCTGGTGGCATGATGCAGGATTTGCGAGGTTTCGGTCATTTCCACCATAAAGGTTGATTTGCCGGTCGATAAATCATCGGCAGAACCAATACGGGTAAAGACACGGTCAACCGGACCTAAGGTTGCAGCTTGTGCCGGAACATAGGCACCACAATAAGCCAGTAATACAATCAATGCAGTCTGGCGCATAAAGGTCGATTTACCGCCCATATTCGGACCGGTAATAATCGCCATCCGATGGGAAAAATCCAGTCGCGTATCGTTCGGCGTAAAGGCGGTTTTACTCAGGGCTTCTACCACCGGATGTCGACCGGCAGTAATACTGACGCCGACTTCCGGGCTGAATTTTGGACGCGACCAGTTGCGTAAACGCGCCTGATGGGCAAAATTAGCAATCAGATCAATCTGGGCAATGGCGCTGCTCATCATCTGTAAACTGCCGATATCCTGACGCAGTTCATCCAGCAGCATTTCAAACAGCATTTTTTCACGGGCCAAGGCACGCGATTCGCTTGATAAGACTTTGTCTTCAAATGCTTTCAGTTCAGGTGTGATGTAGCGTTCGGCATTTTTCAGGGTTTGCCTACGAATATAGTGCTCGGGTGCCTGTTCAGCCTGTGCGCGGGTCAGTTCAATATAATAGCCACTGACGCGGTTGTAGCCAATTTTCAGTCCCGGAATGCCGCTTTGTTCACGCTCTTTAATTTCCAGATCAATCAGGAACTGGCTGGCATGATCACGAATCTGACGTAGTTCATCGAGTTCACTGTCAAAACCTTCTGCAATGACATTACCATCACGAAGCAGGACGGGTGGATTTTCCACAATGGCGGACATCAGACGTTGATATAGATCATGGAAGTCGCCGAGTTCTTCATTGAGTTGTACTAAAAGTTTGGACTGTTGCTGACTGACAATCGGTTGCAGGGCATGGCGTAAAAATGGAATTTGCGCGCAGGCCTGTCGCAATTGCACCAGATCACGTGGACGGGCACTGCCAAGCGCAATACGGCTCAGCACGCGTTCAATATCGCTAATTTCTTTTAGTACCAAACGTACAGGTACTTCGTGGAAACCTTGCAGCAGGGCTTGAATGGCATCCAGGCGCCCATCCAGCAAGGCTGTATCGCGTAAAGGTTGCATCAGGGTGCGACTGAGCAAGCGCCCCCCCATGGCAGTCTGGCAATCATTGATCAGCTGAAATAAGGATGTTCCATGTTCAAATAAAGGCTCAATCAGTTCAAGATTACGGCGTGTCACCGGATCCAAAGCAATAAAATCTGAACTCTGTTCTAGCTGAATCGTGCGGATATGCGGTAACGCAGTTTTCTGGGTTTCTTTGGCGTAGTGAATCAGTGCCGCTGCGGCTGCTTTAGCCAAAGGTAAATGATCAATTCCGAAACCTGAAAGCGTGCTGACGGCAAACTGGTCACATAAGGTTTTTTGTGCATTATTCAGGTTGAAATCAACATTTGGACGTTTGGTGACCGAGATATCCAGTTGCTGTTTGAGTTGTTCGGTCAATGTCGGATCAGCGATATTTTCATCCAGCAGAATTTCGCTTGGCATCAAACGTGCCAGTTCAATCATGAGCTGGTTAAGATCATAATCCTGCTGCTGTACTTTAAATAAGCCAGCGCTGAGATCGAGAAGTGCAATGCCAATCTGACTCTGCTGAATACATAAAGCCACCAGATTCGAGCTTTGATGTGCACCCAGCATGGCATCATCGGTCAGGGTGCCCGGCGTAATAATCCGAACTACACCACGCTCAACCGGTCCTTTCCCAGTAACCTCGCCGATCTGCTCGCAGATCACCACGGTTTCGCCTTTTTTGACCAGACGTGCCAGATAGCCCTCGGCTGCATGATAAGGCACGCCCGCCATAGGAATCGGCTGACCATTGACTTTACCACGATGGGTCAGGGTAATGCCTAAAATCTTGGCTGCCTTGTGTGCATCTTCAAAGAACAGTTCATAAAAATCACCCATACGATAAAACATCAAAGAATGCGGATGCTGCATTTTCACCGACATGTATTGCTGCATCATGGGCGTTAAGGTAGAAAGATCAGCCATAATTTCTGAACTGGTCATTAAAAATAAATCCTTTCAACAAGAGAAATGCAAATACTGCTCAATAGGCTATGCAGGAAAATTTAAAGCACATTTTCAATCAGGCCAATCCAACATGGTTGAGCACAGGAGATCGAAAATGTGAAATGAATCTGCTGATTCAATTCAGCTTTAAAGCTGTATTGCAGCAAGTCTATCAAATTTAATTTTTAGAAAGAAATGAAATTCCAGATGAATCTTTAAGTCAGCGCTCAGATCTGTCGCTATGGCTTCTTATTCAGCATTATTTGCAATTTTAAAAAATAAACCACCGGATGCGAACATGCGGTGGCAAGTCTCAATCAAGACAATAGTTTATTCCGGATCATAAAGACCAAGATCGGTCAGATGTAATCTGAGAATCCGGCGTAATTCCAGTACGGCTTCAGGCGTTTCCTGAATCGAGTGGCCACCCTTAATGACTTTGCTAGATACAGCACCATTTAGGTAAGCAGTCTCATATGAAACGATATCATCGCTCATGAGCTTGGTGTCTTGCGTATCTACGGTATTGCCGATAATCGAGTGAAATTTGATATCTTTAGAAGGCTGAATATCCTGGGTCAACGCCGTGAATTTTGAATTTTCACTCAGATCGCTTGGGCCATTTTGAATCAGGTCATGCCCCAGTTCTTTGACAAACTCGTTTAACCCGATCTGGCCTTGCAGGGTATCGGCAAAGGCACCCAAAAATGCACCCGGTATACGGATAATTTTACGGGCCAGTTTGGTATGCCAGCGGTCGGCATATTCTGTCCCACGATGTGGTGTCGCTAAGAAAATGGCCCGAGTGAAATTTGGAATAGGCCGCATTTGCAGGCGTGCTTTAAAGAGCGGGTTATCCTTAAATTGTGCAATGCGGGTATTTTGTACCAGCTTGAATGCATCTTGGGTAATATCGGCCTGACTGACCATTAAACGGGCAATCACACCTCCCATGCTATGTCCGACCAGTACCGCATCTTTTTTGGCTGGTGCATTGTTCGCGACCTGGGCAAAGCCTTGCTGAACCAGAGCATTAATTTGAAAACGGCTTTCCAGAATCGGCATATTAGTAGAATAAAATACCTGCCAGACCTGGAAATTTTCCCTTAATACCGGATCACCCATAATGTCGTTGGTCAGACGAATCCAGGCTTCAGGACTGCTGGCCAGGCCATGAATCAATACCAGCACTTTCTTGTTCGGATTATAAGGTTCCAGCATGTACAGGTGCGGCATGCTCAGACTGTCTTCGCGATTAATCAGCGTCAGATAGGCTAAACGCCCCAGATTGTTCTCGGCCAGCCATAAACCGTAAGGTGCGGAAAAGTTGGCGGCTAGCGCATATTCTTTCGAAGCTACTTTGATCTTTTCATGTTTATAAGGGTCATACAGTTTCAGGTGAAACTCCGAAGTAGATAAAATCTGTTCAGTCGAATTCGCGGATTTTGGTACAGCAGTAATGGTGGTCGCCAGATAGCGTGCTGAATGAATGTTAGGATTTTTACCATTTGGATAGTTGTGCTTGAGCGGATCGACAATATATTTTTTATCCTGCTCGGTTTGCTGTGCTTCAGGTAAAACCACTAAAAATTCTGAACCAAAACCATCACGACGAGTAATGGAACGTAGGCCGGAAAAGTTCATGTTATAGGTGGACATCAGCTGTTCAATGGTCTGGTTTTTCAGCTGCGGAAAATTTTCCAGATCAATGGTGTATACACTGTCACCGACCTGAATGCGCTGGCCGGACTGTTTGGCTTCATAACGTTCAGCATAGCGTTGAATCAGATGAGCAATCGCCAGGTTATAAAAGTCACGAATCTGGACCTGGCGGTTATCAAAAATCCGCTCTTGCGGCGCACGCTCGGTTTTAAATAGATAGGCATAGCTATAACGAATGCTTTTATCCAGCATCGTGAGCTGCTGATCCAGACATTTCTGGATATTCTGTTTGTGTTGTTGCTGTTTTTCCGGTGACCGGGTTTTGTTTAAGACACCGGTGTTGCATTCGGCAGACTTGGCATTTTGTAAGGAGTTGGCGAGATATAATTCACTTGCTGTAGAAAGCAATTGTTCATCTAAAATCTGGGGAATACTTTTCAGATCTTCCACACATTCTTCGGGCTGATCAATACAGATCTGGGCTTCACGCCCTGTCATGGACAACACATTCAGACTGGCTTCACTGAGCTTGTCGCGGGTCAAGATACTGTCACGCTCATTGTTCAGCGTGACATTAATGGCCTGTTCCTTAACACTGACCACCTGACAGCCGCTGAGTACGCTGGTGATGAGTAAAGTGCACAGCATTAATCTTTTATTTATTTTTTCGTGCATAAAACTTTTCACTGAATTCAAGTTATAAAGCGGGATAATGTTTTGTATTTTACTAATTTTTTCCCATAAAAATAGACCGCCGTAGCAGTCTATTTGTAATCAAATTGAAGCGAATCTTGATTATGGCGTTACAGGTGCTGTTGCTGGCTCTGTAGCCGGAGCAGGTGTTGAGCTTTGCAGAATTTGCCAAACATTCCAGCGGCCATTTTTTTCAATTTCCTGAATCAGGCGGTCAGCCACCTCAGCTTCTTGCGGATATTTCACCTTATAGTTCGCCAGGGTTTGAGTGGCATTTTTCTTCTGTTCCAAAGCAATATAGTTATTGGCTGCAGAAAGATAAGCCTCCTGAACGCCAGCTTTCATGGCTTTGTCCAGATAAGCGATGGCTTCTCGTTGACCACCGCCTTCAGACAGACCAAAACCAAACCAGAAGTTGACTTCAGGATCATCCGGGTTGATTTTGAGAATACGCTGGGCATAGGTCAGGGAATTGGTAGTATAGACTGAACCCAGATCCAGGTTACGTGCCATCACGCTGGCTTTAAAAGCACGCATCAATACATCAAAAGAGGCATTTGGACGGGCCGCTAAAGTATCCAGTTGTCGGGTGACTTCACGTAGTTTGGCTTCAAAGCCACGGCGTTCCTGACGATCGCTGAAACGTGGTGGATAATGACGTGCCTTACCTTCGACCATTTGCAGGAAATCGTCAATTTCGGTGATATCGATTTCATTTGAATTGGCAAGTGCTGCATAACGCATTGCACGGGTATTGCTATCTACCACTGGAATAATCAGTTTATTCACATCCAGGGTCAATTGCTTGGATGGATCATTAGGATCCGTCACCACCATCTTGGTTACAGGCTGGGCCGCAGCCTTTTTCAAATGCACTTCAAATTCAGGCGGTTCATTATAATTGAATGGATTTAAAGCATAAAATGGTGGGGACAGTTCAGGCTCTACAAAAACCACTTGGTCTACAGGTTTCTCAGCAGATTTCTGAGGAGTGATCGAACACGCAGTAATTGTGAATGCTAAGCAAGTAAGTGCCAAGGGCTTAAAGGTCATAATAGTCATCCATTCTGTTATTTTTAAAACATCTATTCAAAAATTGCATGATCGTCAGTCTATGAAAACTATAACCATCATGCAAGTAAACCCGTGTTACAGAGTGAAGTGTGATATTCAGGCCTTGGATTGGCTGGTTTGCGCTTCACATTCACGGCGCGCTTCTTCCAGAATCTCTAACTCTTTTTTACTCAAAGGCTGGCCATCCTGTTGCTGCTTGTTAAAGGTCGGATCTAACAAAGAAAGACGATTGCACAAGTTGTTCATGCGTTTTTCATTTTGCTGAATGCGATCCAGCAGAATCCGCATGCCTTCCAAAATCGGATCGGACTGGTCTTCAGTTGCGGCATAGGGCTGGAAACCGATACTTTCTGCATAGTCACGACGACGCGCTTCAGCATCATCTTTGGGTTTGTCTTTGGTGATAAAACGTGCCGGGTTGCCCACAGCTGTGGCGTTCTCAGGAACCGCTTTGGTGACGACCGCATTAGAACCGACTTTGGCATTTTTACCCACGGTAAATGGCCCTAGAATCTTGGCACCAGCACCGACCACCACGCCATCTTCTAGGGTCGGATGACGTTTACCTTTATTCCAGGTCGTTCCACCCAAAGTCACGCCGTGATAAAGCGTCACGTCATCGCCAATTTCAGCAGTTTCGCCAATTACGACACCCATACCGTGATCGATAAAGAAACGGCGGCCAATTTTTGCGCCGGGATGAATTTCAATGCCGGTGGCAAAGCGGCTAAACGAAGACAACGCACGCGCAGTTCCTTTACAGTCTTTGTTCCATAGCTCATGTGCCATGCGATGCATGATCAGCGCATGAATGCCAGGATAAGTGGTTAAGACTTCTAAGGTATTGCGTGCTGCAGGATCGCGCGCAAAGACAGCTTGTATATCTTCTTTGAGCTGTTTTAGCATTAGATTTGATCCTCGTCCTGTGATGATGTGTGTGAAGATTTTTTCCAGGTGCCGTTGTTCAATGCCTGAACACGGCTAAAAATACCACGAAGTAAGTGATATTCCATACGATCTAATTGTATACGTCCAAAGAGACGACGCAAGCGTAAAGGCAATAATCTTGGATTTTTTGGGTCCATAAATTCAATTTCTGCCAGCATTTTTTCCAAGTGCGGGTAGAACTGTTCCATCTGGGCATGGTTGACCAAAGGTTCATCCCATTCCATTTCAATGCCATCAATGACTTGCATGGTCGCTTTAGCATCACGTGGCTGTTCAATTTGACTCATCGTCGCCATGCGCATTTCATAGCAGATCACCTGAATCGCCTGAGCCACATTCAATACGCCATAGTCAGTATTTACAGGAATAGTCAGATGATAATTGGCCATCGCCAGTTCTTCATTGGTCAGACCACGGTCTTCACGGCCAAATAGAATCGCGACTTCCTGCTGATCTTGTACCACGGCGGTCATGGCTTTTTCAGCGGCAGGGCGCACATCTAACAGCGGCCAGGGAATGGTACGGCTGCGTGCGCTAGTACCGAATACAATCTGACAGTCTTTAATGGCATCTTCAAGTGTTTCTACAATCTCGATCTGCTCGATCAGGTCAGTTGCACCCGCGGCCAGCGCATCAATATCCGGATGTGGATAGGTTTTCGGTGCCACCAGAACCAGCTTAGACAAGCCCATGGTTTTCATGGCACGTAGGGCACTGCCGATATTGGCAGGTAAAGTGGTATTGACCATGACAATACGCACATGGGAGAGATGTGCTGAAACAGCAGCATTGTCAATTTGACTCATGAGGATTCCAATTTTAAGGTGTTTTAAAGATCAGGATTTATGAATATTGCGGCTGGGATTCAGCCTGATACAGCTCCAGTGCATCATCCATGCTCATGCCCGCAGGCGGCGGAGGAATATCCACCGGCTTGGCCTGTTCATAGCACACGGCTTTGGCAGCTTTGGACTTGACCTGATACTCAATATGCAAGGCTTCTTTACCAAAATAATCACGCAATTTGGCTAGGAGCTCATCCAGTGGGGCGACTTTCCAGTTGAGACCCAGATGCAGTTCAGTCGTGGCATACGGGTAATCCAGATATAGAATCACCGGAATATGTGCCGACATATCGACATTGCAATAAGGAGTCAGAATCTGCTGCAAGTCACGGCTCAAGCTCTTGCTGAAATGCTCGGCTGTGAGGGTAATCTTGATGCTATTGGCACGTTTCTGGCGAATTTCATTCAGGCTAAATGCTTTGGTGAGGCGTCCCATCGGACGGTCAAAGCCTTCACGCTCATAAATTTCACCTTCAATCACCACCACTTTATCGAGCTGGATAATCTCTTTAAAGCGGTTGAAGCGTTCGTGATTGGCTGAAATCTCAATCCGTGCCGTACCATCATCCAGGGTCATCATCATTCGGTTCGGAAAGTTGGCAATATCCACCACCAATCCTGCAAACACGGTGTTCACGCCACGGCGGGTCGGCGTCAGCTCATTGATCTGACTAGGCACAAAGGCTTTCAGTTCATTGCGATACACATCAATCGGGTGGCCGGTTAAATACAGGCCAAGCGTGTCTTTTTCACCTTTCAGACGAACTTCATCTGCCCATGGTTTGACTGGCTTAGATGGCTTGCGCTGAACTTCTTCCACTTCGCCAAACAGGTCCATGATGCCGGTTTCACGATTGGAACGTGCCTGTTCCGCAGCTTGAACCGCTTCAGGCAGTTGCGCCATCAGGTCGGCGCGGTCAATGCCTAAGCAATCCAATGCACCTGAACGAATCAGTGCTTCCAGAGTACGCTTATTGATTTTTTTCAGGTCAATACGATGACAGAAATCAAACAAGTCACGGAATGAACCTTCTTGCGCACGCGAGTCAATCACTGACTGCATCGCCGCTTCACCGACGCCTTTGATCGCACCCAGACCATAGACAATGGTTTGCTCATCGATAGCATGGAATTGATACAGCGACATATTCACTGACGGCGGTAAAACTTCCAGATTATTCTTGCGACAGTCATCAATCAGGAATACCACGTTGTCGGTGTTCTGCATCTCCGAGGTCAATACTGCCGACAGGAATTCAGCCGGATAATGCGCTTTCAGCCATGCAGTTTGGTAGGCAACCAAAGCATAGGCAGCCGCATGCGATTTGTTAAAACCATAGCCGGCAAACTTTTCCATATAGTCAAAGATATGGTTGGCCGTAGCTTCATCAATGTCTTTTTTCGATGCACCTTCAATAAAGATCTGGCGCTGTTTGACCATTTCTTCCGGTTTTTTCTTACCCATGGCCCGACGTAACAAGTCCGCGCCACCGAGGGTATAGCCGGCACAATACTGTGCAGCCTGCATTACCTGTTCCTGATACACCATAATCCCGTAGGTGGGTTCTAGTACGCCTTCAAGCAAGGGATGCAGATATTCAAAATCGCCACCATGCATCCGGTGAATAAAGTCAGGAATCAGATCCATCGGGCCTGGACGGTACAGCGATACGAAGGCAATAATTTCTTCAAACTTGCTTGGACGTGCCTCTTTCAGCATCTTCTTCATGCCCACGGATTCAAACTGGAATACCGCAGTGGTGTTGGCATTGGCAAAGACCAAATATGCGTCTTTATCCTCAAGCGGGATATAGGCAATATCTAAAGGCTTGTCAGATTTGATGCGTTTATTGATATTTTTAACCGCATCTTCAATCACAGTCAGGTTACGCAAACCCAAGAAGTCGAACTTCACCAGACCTGCAGATTCGACATCGTCTTTATCGAACTGTGCCACGCGTCCGGTACCATCGGCATCACACATGACAGCAGAGAAATCGGTAATTTTGGTTGGCGAGATCACCACACCACCAGCATGTTTACCAGTGTTTCGGGTAATACCTTCCAGTTTTAGTGCCATTTCCCAGATTTCGGCTGCATCGTCATGGTCTGGATTGGATGGATTGGTGACGATATCTTTAAGCTGAGGTTCAGCTTCCAGTGATTCAAGCAGGCTTAGACCTAAAGGCTTGGTCGGGATCATTTTCGAAATACGATCTGCCAAACCATAAGATTTACCCAAAACGCGAGCAACATCACGAATCGCACCTTTGGCCGCCATGGTGCCGAATGTTGCAATCTGGGAGACCGCATCACGGCCATAGGTACGTGCCACGTAGTCAATTACGCGGTCACGGCCTGCGATACAGAAATCGACGTCGAAGTCGGGCATCGAAACACGTTCCGGGTTCAGGAAACGTTCGAACAGCAGTTCATAACGCAGCGGATCAAGATCGGTAATTTTTAAGCTATAGGCCACCAATGAGCCCGCACCTGAACCACGGCCCGGACCGACCGGAACGCCGTTACTTTTCGACCACTGAATGAAGTCCATCACGATCAGGAAGTAGCCCGGGAATCCCATCGAGTTAATGATGTTAATCTCGTATTCGATACGCTCATCATAAGGCTTGCGGATTTCTGGCCAGTCTTCATCACGTTGTTCAGGCGGATACAGGAAATTCAGGCGTTCTTCCAGACCTTCTTTGGACAAGTGTGCAAAGAAGGTATCAATGGTATGACCTTCAGGAATCGGATAATCAGGCAGGAAGTATTTGCCCAGTTGCAGCGTCACATTACAGCGTTTGGCAATGTGATAGGTGTTCTCAATCGCAGATGGAATATCCGAGAACAGCGCCGTCATTTCTTCAGCAGATTTGAAATATTGTTCAGGTGAATAGGTTTTAGGGCGGCGGTTGTCACCAAGCACATAACCATCTGCAATACATACCCGTGCTTCATGCGCTTCATAATCTTCACGGGTCATGAAATGCACATCATTATGTGCGACCACACCGATATTGTATTTTTTTGCCAGCTTAACGGCTTCCAGAATAAAGTTATCTTCATCCGGACGATTGGTACGGGTCAGGGCAAGATAAACACGATTACCAAATTTTTCGACCCATTCTTCTAGCAGCGGTTCCGCTTTTTGCGGATTTGAACTCATCAGCATTTTGCCGACATCGGAATGCATGCCGAGCAGGGCAATCATGTCCTCAGGCTGATTTAAAATCCATTGTTTTTGAACGCAGGGAATACCCAGTTGCTGGCCACTGATAAAGCCTTCAGATACTAATTCAGTCAAATTACGCCAGCCGGTATTGGTCATGGCCAATAAGGTCATGCGATGTTCGGCATCATTCAGGCGAATTTCAGAACCCAGAATCGGCTTGATGCCTTTGCTCAGACATTTGCCATAGAACTTGACGGCAGCATGCAGGTTAGAAAGATCCGTGAGCGCAAGGGCAGGCATCTGTTCTTCTTCGGCAGCTTTGACCAAGTCAGGTATCCGTACGATGGATTCAGTAATCGAAAATTCTGTATGAATACCAAGATGAACAAAGTGCATAGATGAGTCCCTGCTAAAACCATTGAATAGTTTAACATGGGATTTATTGTTTCAGTTTGAAATTGAGGGGAAATGGCTAACTTTTAGGTCAAGTTGGAATTTGATTTTTTAAGCTGATTATTTAGTTAGTTGTTAGAAGATATTTTCTTTTACTTTTGACGGGACAAAAGTAACAAAACCCCTTTGTTGATCTGATGGCACTTCCATGTGCCACAAATCAACGGGCGACTTCCTGTCGCCGTGGCACGTATGAAATAGTTGCAGGACTTTACTTTGAAATAATGAGAAAGGGATCGTAAGTATTAAAAACAATAAAACCCTCTTTTTAGAGGGCTTTATTCATACATAAAAACTAGCTTAACGAAGTCGGGATAACCAGTCACCGAGGCTTTGTACAATCTGCACTAGAATCAGTAATACAATCACCGTCATGATGACTACAGAGGTATCAAAACGCTGATAACCATAAGAAATCGCTAAGTCACCAATACCACCCGCACCGACAGCACCGGCCATTGCCGTTGCACCAATCAAACTGATGGTAGCAGTAGTCAAGTTTAGAATCAGGGAACTACGCGCTTCCGGCAGAATAAACTTAAAGATAATCTGCATTGGCGTCGCGCCCATGGCTTGGGCAGATTCGATAATACCCTCATTCACTTCGAGTAAAGATGTTTCAATCAGTCGACCAATGTATGGACCGACATAAATGGTTAATGGAACAATCGCTGCCCATGTACCAATCGATGTGCCGACAATTAACTTGGTCAGTGGAATGACTGCGATTAGCAGGATAATAAACGGCAGCGAACGTAGCGCATTCACAATCGGATTGAGACCGTGATAAATCACACGATTCGGCAGAATTCCATTCGGACGTGTTACCAACAGGGTAATCGCCTGAATAAAGCCCCAGATACAGCCAAATAGCATCGCGAAGAACACCATATGAAAGGTTTCTTGCAGCGCTGTCACAAACTGATCTATCGACAGGGAGCTTTTCCAGAACGGCGCCGTGATCGTTGTTAGCCACTGTACAATCAAATCTCTCATGCCTGTACTCCCGCCTGATCGACTTGTACGCCGTGTTGTTCAAGGAATTTTATTGCTGCTTGAATTTCTTGTGCATCACCCAGTAGCTGAATAAACATCTGGCCAATCACCGTGCCATTAATTTCGGTCATATTGGCAAACAGAATATTTAAACTGATATCAAACTGTTTAATCACCGCTTGAATCACGGTTTCCTGTGCCGAGCTACCAAGGAATTTCAGGCAATAAATACTGTTGTGATTCTGGTTTTCCAGATTATTCAGAATATTGACTGGTAAATGCTGCTGTAATACGGTCTGAATAAAATTCTTGGTCGTCGGATGTTGCGGTTGGCTAAATATTTGTAAGGTGCTGCCGGTCTCAATTACGTCACCTTTTTCCATCACAGCGACATAATCACACACGGTTTCAATTACATCCATTTCATGGGTAACCATAACAATGGTGATGCCTTGTTCTTCGTTAATTTTTTTAAGTAGCTGTAGAACAGATTTGGTGGTTTGTGGATCAAGTGCAGAAGTCGCTTCATCACAGAGTAAAATTTTTGGATGATTGGCAAGGGCACGGGCAATACCGACACGCTGCTTTTGACCGCCAGACAATTCATCTGGAAAAGCATGACGTTTATGTTTCAGGTCAATAAAGTCTAATAATTCTTCGAGGCGTTTTTCTCGTTCTGCCTTGCTCCAGCCCAGGAGTTTCATTGGCATTTCGATATTGGCGGCCACGGTTTTGGTTTGCATTAAATTGAAATGCTGGAAAATCATGCCGATGCTGGCACGTTCTTGACGCAATGCTTTGGCATCCAGTGCGGTAAAATCTGTTCCGTTAATGATAATCCGGCCTGAGCTTGGGCGCTCAAGCAGGTTGATCAGACGGATGAGGGTGCTTTTACCGGCACCACTATAACCGATGATGCCAAAAATACTGCCGGTTGGAATCTGAAGATTAATCTGATTCAAGGCATGCAAGGTTTGACCCTTAAGCTCATACTGTTTTGAAATATCTTTAAATTCAATCATAGTGTCAAAAACTGCATCACGGATAAAAAAACAGGCAAGAAATCGTCCTTGCCTGTTCTAAAAGTCTATTATAGTACTATTTTGATTCAGTTAAATACGTCACAGGTTTGTTTACCGCAACTTTCGTACCACCAAAATGTTCATCAACATATGCTTTTACTGCTGGCGTATGATACAACGCACCCACTTTTTGCAGGACTGGATCATTTTGACGATCTGCTGCAACCGCTAATACGTTGACGTTCATTTTTGTGCTTTGATCAATCGGCTCATAGTAAATCGCATCTTTTAATACGTTTAAACCACCTTCCATTGCCAAGGTATTGCCCAGCACAATCGCATCAACTTCGTCTTTTACGCGTACTGCAGTCGCCATTTGAATTGGCTTAATCACGATTTGTTTTGCATTTTCGGTCACATCAGAAGTTGTGCCTTTGACATTGTCAAAACCAGCTTTTAATTTAACCAGACCTGCTGATTGTAAAAGTAATAATGCACGCGATTCGTTTGCGCCGTCATTCGGAATGGCAATGGTCGCACCAGTTTTAAACTCGTTTAAAGATTTGACTTTGCTTGAGTAAATACCCATCGGCTCTAAATAAGTGGTAGATAGAGGTGCAATTTTGGCTGTGTTAGCATCGTTGTAAGCAACCATATAGGCATAAGACTGGAATGCATTTACATCAATTTCTTTGTTGGCTACTGCCGTGTTCATTGACACGTAGTCAGTGAAATTTTTCACATCAAGTTTGATGCCGGCTGCTTTGGTTTCAGGCAATGTCGCGATATAACGCCATACGTCTGCATCTGAACCGGTCGAAGCCATAGTTACAGTCTGAAGACCATTTGCATCTTTGCTTTGCGCTGCATCAGTGGCAGGCGCTTCCTGTTTACCACACCCAGTTAAAGTCAATACAGAGGCACTCAAGATAACGCCAAGTAACTTTTTCATGAAATTGTCCTAATTCTATTCTTGCCTAGAGTATAAGCATTTTTAAATCGTGTTAAATAAGAGTTTTATTACGATCTAAGTAGATAGCTTGATCATGGTTGAAGAAAGCTTGAAGTCGAAAGCTGCAAGCGTGCAGCAACAGTTCTGATGAACTTGATCAAGTCAGAGGCAGCCCAAATCTGATGTACCTGATCTATTTTGGAGAGAGAAAATAGATATTTTATAAGTACATGGTAAGGTTTGGGTGTTCTGAAGTTGCGAATATCATAACAATAAATCTATATTCGATATACTGGATAGAAAAGCCTTGCTTATCTCTTTAGTCGAATATAAAAAAGATCTTTTAAACAAAATGTTAATTAAAACAATATATTATTTATATTGAAAATATAGTTTTAATGGATGTGTTTAAATAGTGATCTTTATAAGATTTTGTAAGATAGAAATATAAAAAATGCATATAGATAAATATAAAAAAATATCTGATTTTTTGGGAAATGAAGAAAATTCGATCATTAACGAGATAAATCTTTCCTTTATATTAACTAAGCGAGTCAGTATCTGATCTTGGTTTCCTCAGGTCATGATACTGCAAGCTTGTTTTAACAAAAGGGAATATACAGATAATCCGAACGCTGTTTTTCATAGAGTACGTGTCTACACAAGATATGATCGGCAGGTACAAGCGGATGGTCAAACTCTCCTACTTTTTCTAAGCCAATGTTTTGCATGACATGTTCTGATGGCGTATTGACGCATGCAGTAAAAGAAATAACTGTCTCGAGTCTTAGATTTCTAAAAGCATATTTCAGCACCGCTTTGGCTCCTTCAGTAGCATAGCCTTGATTCCAGTATTGCGGTGGCAAGCGCCAGCCAATTTCAGGTGCATCGGCAATTTTAAATTCAGATGGATGCACGTGTAAGCCGATAAAGCCAATAAATTCGCCTGTCGCTTTGAGTTCTACGGCAAACAGTCCCCATCCACGCGTTTTAATAGCAGTACGAATACGTTCAAGAAAAGCGGTTGCCTCAGTCGCATCGAGTTTTTTAGGGAAGTAGCGCATGACCTCGTCATCTGCACACATTTGGATAAATGGCGCAGTGTCGGAGTCTTGCCATTGGCGCAGGATCAGGCGAGGGGTTTGAAGGTGAATAGTCATTAGGTATCTTAATTTGGTTACGATTTTTTAGTTTCGTTTAGGGATTTGCTCTTTAAACTCATTAAACTGTTCCGTTTTATAGTCCAAAGATATTATATCCTCGACTACGTCTAAAAATGTTTTTACCATTTCCTCTTCAGGTCTAAAGCCTCTATGGTTAGAAGCATTTCCACCCTCAATAATCGTATTTAATATTTCATATTGTGTCTTACTAATATGTTTGTCCTCTAACATTTTTTTGAGCTTTCTTTCAAATCCTCCTATATCGCCTACTTTTTTTACTAAGTATCTATCTATTAGAGTTCGAATTCCTGAAAGAGCTAAAATAAATAATCCTTTTTCGTAGGCTGAAATGACTTCAAAAAAGAGCAACAGATCATCTTTAGGTAGATCGAAAGACCATTTTTTTTCATGCAATAATGATTTGTTGAATCTGGGAAAACTCGTACTTGATATCTAATAAGATTCGCATTTCCCTAAGTTCTCTAAATCAGATTTTATTGAAGCCCATTTTTGGCTAGTGTTCTCATCAATATCTTTTACATGAAATGAGTCTAAATGTAATGATGGCGCATTACATTTTTGACATTGGGTGAACTGGTAGGCATCAATGCTGTAAGTCCATAGTGAGGTTGCTTGATCAGTCGTTATATTTTTTGAAAAACCTTCGATAACTCTTGGGTGGATTGTTAAATTCAATCTATTTTGTGGAGTATCGTGCTTACATTCCCAGCAATATTTCCAAATATACATATATTCAACTTCTTATTTTAGTGATGTGCAAAAGAGTAAATTATTTATAGGCGTATGAATAGTTCTGTGGATTGTATAAGCAAATAAAAAAACCCCGAAAGAATCGGGGTTTTTTATACTTAAATAAAATTAAGCATTTTCACGAGCAATCGCACGGTAACCAATGTCTTTACGATATTGAACGCCGTCGAACGTTACTTTTTGGCAAAGTTCTAAAGCTTTTGCTTGTGCTTCACCAATGGTATTACCCAGTGCAGTCACGCAAAGTACACGACCACCAGCAGTGACGATATCGCCATTTTCATTGGCTTTAGTACCTGCATGGAACACTCTCGCATCAGTCATTTCAGTGTCTAAACCTGAAATTACATCACCATTGCTTGAAGTTTCTGGGTAACCTTTCGACGCTAAAACGATACCAACAGTCTTGCGCTCATCCCATTCAGCTTCAGCAGGTAAGTTGCCTGCAATGCCTGCTTCAACGAGATCCACCAAAGATGATTTTAAACGCATCATGATTGGCTGAGTTTCAGGATCACCAAAACGACAGTTAAACTCAATTACTTTTGGTTGACCTTGTTCGTCAATCATCAAACCAGCGTATAAGAAACCTGTATAAACATGCCCGTCTTTTTTCATACCTTCAACGGTAGGACGCATCACTTCATTCATGGTTTTTTCAAATACGTCAGCAGTCACAACAGGCGCAGGAGAGTAAGCACCCATACCGCCAGTGTTTGGACCTTGGTCACCTTCAAAAATACGCTTATGGTCTTGAGATGTTGCCATTGGCAAGATGTTGTCGCCATCAATCATACAAATGAAAGATGCTTCTTCACCTGCAAGGAATTCTTCGATCACAACACGAGAACCTGCATCACCAAATTTATTGCCTGCAAGCATGTCATCAATCGCATCAAATGCTTCTTGATTGGTCATCGCAACGATTACGCCTTTACCCGCAGCAAGACCGTCAGCCTTGATCACAATTGGCGCGCCATTTTTCTCAACAAATGCTTTAGCCGCATCTACTTCAGTAAATACGTCATAGAAAGCAGTTGGAATGTTGTGACGTTTTAAGAAGTGCTTTGCAAATGCTTTAGAGCCTTCAAGCTGTGCAGCAAATTGAGTAGGACCCCAAATTTTTACACCTGCTTCACGGCAAGCATCAACGACACCATTCACAAGTGGGGCTTCTGGGCCCACGATAATTAAATCAATTGCATTGTTTTTTGCGAAATCGATAATCGCAGCATTGTCTAAAATGCTTAAATTTACGTTTTCACATTTATTTTCAGTGGCTGTACCTGCGTTGCCCGGAGCAACAAAGACTTTAGCGACTTTATCGTCTTGTGCGATTTTCCATGCCAATGCATGTTCACGACCGCCATTACCCAAAACTAAAACGTTCATCTTTTATAATCCTGTTTAAAAGAAATCCCCACATCTCCAAAAGGAGAATCCCATTTTTGCAGTACTTGACGTACAAAACCCTCCTTAGAAAAGGAGGGCTAGGGAGGATTCAAAAAATTAAATGAATCTTCATGTGTCTATTAATGACGGAAGTGACGCATACCAGTGAACACCATTGCAATACCAGCTTCGTCAGCCGCAGCAATCGTTTCTTCATCACGCATAGAACCACCCGGTTGGATAATGCATTTGATGCCTGCTTTCGCAGCGTTATCAATACCATCACGGAATGGGAAGAATGCGTCAGATGCCATAACTGCACCTTCAACCACTAGACCCGCGTGTTCAGCTTTGATCGCAGCAATACGAGCAGAGTTTACACGGCTCATTTGACCTGCGCCCACACCAATGGTTTGACGGTTTTTAGCATAAACAATCGCGTTAGACTTTACGTATTTCGCCACTTTCCAAGCGAAGATCATGTCATCGATTTCTTGTTCAGTCGGCGCACGTTTAGTCACAACTTTAAGATCATCTTTCGTGATCATGCCCAAGTCTTGGTCTTGAACCAGTAAACCACCGTTTACACGTTTGTAGTCCAGTTGCGATTGACGCGCATCGATTGCTGGAAGTTCGCCACATACAAGTACACGTACGTTTTTCTTCGCGCCCGTTACTTCAAGAACGCCTTCAGCAACGCTCGGTGCAATGATCACTTCAACGAATTGACGATCTACAATCGCTTGTGCAGTTGCAACGTCTAATTCACGGTTGAATGCAATGATGCCACCGAAAGCAGATTCAGGATCTGTTGCATACGCAAGATCATAAGCTGCTTGAATACCGTCTAAAGATACTGCAACGCCACATGGGTTAGCATGTTTAACGATCACACAAGCAGGCTTCGCAAATGATTTCACACATTCAAGTGCTGCATCAGTATCTGCGATGTTGTTATAAGAGAGTTCTTTACCTTGAAGCTGTTTCGCTGTTGAAACAGAAGCTTCAGTCGCTGTGTCTTCTACATAGAATGCAGCAGCTTGATGCGGGTTCTCACCGTAACGAAGGTCTTGAACTTTGTTCAATTGAGTATTGAAAGTACGTGCAAATTTGTCTGCCTGACCTTCTTCTTTACCTACGCGAGCGCCTAAGTAAGATGCGATCATGCCGTCATATTGAGCAGTATGTTCAAATGCTTTTACTGCTAGGTCAAAACGAGTTGCATGAGATAAAGCACCCTCAGCTTTAAGCTCAGCCACAACAGTTGCATAGTCAGAAGCATTTACGATGATACCGACTGATGCATGGTTTTTTGCCGCAGCACGAACCATGGTAGGACCACCGATGTCGATATTTTCGATTGCATCAGCAAGTGAACAATTTGGTTTTGCTACTGTTGCAGCAAATGGATAAAGGTTTACAACGACTAAATCAATAGCATCAATGTTGTGTTCAGCCATCACAGCTTCATCTAGACCACGGCGAGCTAAGATACCCCCATGAATTTTAGGATGTAGTGTTTTTACACGGCCGTCCATCATCTCTGGAAAACCTGTATGCTCCGAAACTTCAACTACAGCCACATTATTGTCTTTCAATAATTTGTAGGTACCACCTGTAGATAAAATTTCTACCCCTAGAGCAGCAAGTTCTTGTGCAAATTCAACAATACCAGTCTTGTCAGACACAGAGATTAAAGCGCGTTTAATAGTCATGATCTTCGTCACAGTTTTCAAGGAACAGAATAAAACAAAATCAGCAATTTACAGGTTAAAAAAAATGCCTGCGGAAGCCGCAAGCATTTTATCATTTATTCACTCATTAAACCGTGAGCTTTTAACTTTTTACGTAAAGTACCACGGTTGAGTCCGAGGATCTCGGCAGCACGTGTTTGGTTACCACGTGTATATTCTAGAACTACAGATAGAAGAGGTTTCTCCATTTCTGCTAGCACCATGTCGTATACCTGAGATGGTTGCTCGCCCTGCAGTTGTGCAAAATAGTGGCGAACTGCGCGATCTACGTGGATACGTAAAGCAACATCAGATTGTGCAGTAAAAATAGGAGATTTGCTATTCATGCGAATTAATCCGAAAAACAAATATCACTTGGGTAAAGTGATATATAAAAGTGGTCTAGAAATTGAAATGAACTCCATTTTAGATCCTAAAACGGAAGTTCTAAAACTTAGTCATTACATTGAGCCTGTAGCTTGACACATCTCTGCGATTTGGTCGAAAAATAAGCGTAACAATAGTTAAAGTTTTGTTACTGACCAAAATCAAAACAAAAAAATCTGCACGATACGCAATAAATTTTATAGCGCATTAGGCAAGACTGTATTTGTTGTGAAAAAGTCGCGAGGAGTTGCAGCACATAGCTTTCGTGGCGCGTATCATACCATTGTCTAAGCAAAAGTGAGCAAGAAAACTGCATTTTTTTTAACTTTTTTTAATTTTTTAATGCTTTCTCAGTAGATTAGGGGCGAATTATTTCTAAAGTATAGCGATCAAAGCTTTTGCGATCGACTGGAAGCTTAAATTTGAATTTAAACGGGCTGTTTTTCGGAATGCGCTGAATATTGACTAAACTTTCAATCAAGTACTCTTCGGAGGACAGGTTATAAGTTGCAATCACTTCACCGCGATGTTCCAGATTGATTCTTAAAATTGGTAAAGCCAGACTACGGTCATGAAAATTAATCAGCTCACCGCTAAACTCAGCTTCATTATTACCGGTTGCCTTGATTTTGACTTTATTAACCTGAATTAGTGTGTAGTATTTTTCCAGATTGGAACAATTAAACACTTCACAAGCACTGTTAAAGGCCAGACTCATGACGTGACTGTTTTTGATGTATTGCGGATTGAACCAGAAAAATTGAAACAGCAGCAGGCTGAACAGCGACAGATTAAGTAAACTCCAGCCTATATAGTACATTGGCCCGCGTTTGGTTTGTTTTTCTGCCTGATCTTCCCAATTCATGCTCGGCAGGACTGAAATCGGCTCGGTACTGAAATAATTCAGGTTATTTAAATAGGTTTCCAGGTCAATATTGGAATGTTCAACTTTTTGATCAAAAATCTGTAGCAGGCTATGACGATGGTGCTGCTGATCCGTGTGATAAACACCTGAGTTATTTTGAGCATTAGTTTTGCTGAATTCGCTGGAGTTTGATTGAGCGTGAGACATTGAGGCAGTGACCGAATTCCGGGTTTCGGTCACCAAATGCGATAAGGCATTAAATGAGGTGGTACATTTAGGACAGCAAACCATTCCCTGCGCAACGGTGAGTTGAGCAACTGTGACCTTATAGGTGGTGGAACAGGTAGGGCAATGGGTTCTTTTGTCACTCATGGATTATTTATAGGCTCATTCGTTCTTATGGCGTTTACCCGAGATACGGCACCAGTGCTCGTCTCGTTTTTCTACCTCTAATATATCAAAATAATTTGAGTAAATGCTAGTAACATCAGCAACTTGCTCTTCAATCACTCCGGCAAGTGCGAACTGTCCCTCAGATTTGATTAAAGTTGCGAACTCAGGAGCCAGCATCATCAGTGGTGCTGCCAGAATATTGGCAACAAATACGTCAGCTTTGGTATTGCCGAGCTCATCTCTAAATTCTTCTGGCAGTCCGACATAAAGTTTGTCCAGTACGCCATTCAGTTCAGCGTTTTGCTGAGTCGCCAGTACAGCTTGTGGGTCGATATCAGTAGCATATGCTTTTTTCGCACCTAATAGCAGTGCAGCTACCGCGAGAATGCCTGAGCCACAGCCATAATCGATGACAATTTTATCTTTCACATTAATTTTGCCGAGCCATTGTAAGCACAGGAAAGTTGAAGCGTGGTTGCCTGTTCCGAAAGCCAGACCTGGATCAAGCTTGATGTTTACCGCATCGGCATCAGGTGCTTCCATCCACTCCGGTACGATCCAGTATTTATCAGCAATCTGAATAGGCTCATAGGCATCCATCCAGGTACGTTCCCAAGCCTGATCTTCAATCAGTTCATGACGAATCGGAGCATCTGGCATTTGTGTACGAATAAAGGTTTCTAGTGCGGCAACATCGATTTCTTCGCCTTCTTCCTGCGCATAAATACCGGTCACAATCACTTTATTCCAAAGTGGCGTTTCACCTGGAAGTGGTTCCAGCAAATCCTGGTTTTCAGCATCATCCAAAGTCACACTCACTGCGCCTAGCGAGCTGAGTAATGTCTCAGTAAAATCAACCTGAGCCTGTTCAACCGTAATATGAATTTGTAACCACTTCACAGAAATAACCTTTATACATTTTTCAAAAAGCTATTGTAACGGAAGTTCAGACTCAACGCTGCTATCTTCTTGATCCATTCCCAAAATAAAAAGGATGCCTGAGGCATCCTTTGAACAGTTCCAGAGCTTATCTAATCCAGATTCGTTAAAGGTGTTTGCGCCGGGAGTGGTGCAAGCCGATTCAACAGACTGCCAAAAATTGCAGCAAAGATATACATAAAGATAGAATAAACCGCGGCTGGCATCGCCACAGCAGCACTGCCAATCACGGTCAGGGCAATGGTCATGGCGAGGGTGCTGTTATGAATGCCAATTTCAAATGCACTGGCACGGGCTTGAGCGCTATTAATATTCAGTAGTCGCGGAATCAGATAACCAATACTCAGGCTCAGGATGCAGAACAAGGCAGTCGCCAGACCCACCTGGGTCAAGTATTCACCGATATTGCTGCGCTCTTTGATGAGTGTGGCAATAATAATCAGCACCAAAAAGCCAATCGAAAAAATCCGCAGCGGCCGATTCAGTTTTGCTGTCACGCCTGGTGCATAGCGCCGAATCAACATGCCAATTCCCACCGGAATCAGGATGATCGCAAAGACTTGCAGAATCTTGCCGAATTGCAGGCCAACTTGCTGGCTATCCTGCATAAAATGCATGATCGAAAAATTAATAATTAAAGGTAAGGTAATTGCTGCGATGACTGAGTTGATAGCAGTCAAAGTGATATTGAGGGCTAAGTCACCTTTAAACAGGTAGCTAAACAGGTTGGCCGTTGCACCCCCGGGCGAAGCCGCCAGGAGCATCAACCCGACCGAGAGCAATGGGGTTAAAGCGAATAGTTTGCAAAGCAAAAAGGCAATGCCAACCAGAACAACCAGTTGGCAGAACAATGCTATAAATACGGCTTTGGGGTGGCGAGTGACACGGCTAAAGTCCCGAGGCGTCAGTTCAAGGCCCAGTCCCATCATGATGATTGCAAGTGCCAGCGGCAGTAATATCGTTATAAGGCCAGAATCCATCTGTATGCTCCTTGTCGAAAATTGTTTTAATACTTCTGATTTTCTTTAGAAAAGCATACAGCCTTATAGCAGAATCAGCCAAATAAATTACAAATCTGATAAACGACTTTTATTGCTATACACCACTTGCTGGCGACTAATCAGCACACCGAAAATAGTGGCGAAACTGTACATGAAAATTGTATAAATGCCTGCAGGAATAGCCATCGTGACATTATTTAAGACCGATATCGCAATCGTCAGCGCAATGGCAGTGTTATGAATGCCAATTTCAAAGGTACAGGCGCGTGCCATTTTCTCTGGAATACCCATGAGTAAAGGAATGCAATAGCCAATAAACAGGCTGGAAAAACATAAAATCGCAGTTGCTGCACCAATATTGGCAAAGTATTCGACCAAATTCGAACGTTCTCTGAAAATGGCGAATATGAATAGGATGGTTAGAAAACCGATAGAGAGTAAGCGCATGGGCCTGCTGACAGTAATTGACAGGTTTGGAAATTTGGCCCGAAGCAGCATACCCATGATCACGGGAATCAAGGTAATTAAAAAGACCTGCATAATCTTTTCAACTGGAAAAGTCACGTTTGAGTCATGACTCATAAAGTAGTGTAAGGACAGATTGATAATAAAGGGCAGGGTAAAAATAGAGATGATGGTATTAATGGCGGTTAGAGTAATATTCAGTGCCACATCACCTTTATATATGTAGCTAAATAGGTTCGCGGTTGGGCCACCAGGTGAGGCGGCTAGCAACATCAGACCTACAGCAAGCAAAGCGGGCAAGTCCAAAATCAGACAAATAAAAAAAGCAACGCTGGGTAATAGGACTAACTGCGCAAATAAAGTAATAAAAATGACTTTAGGATAGCGACTTAAGCGCAGGAAATCTTTGATAGTGAGTTCTAGCCCCAGCCCCATCATCATAATTGCCAATGTAATTGGCAAAAAAACGCTAAAAAACCCCGAATCCATGAATTTGCCTTTTTATTATACATTTATAGGTATATTTCCAGTTTAGCCTAGATGAATAAATAAGCAATAAAAAACGGGCAAAATGCAGTCACTTTGCCCGTCAAAGCTTTTACTTGAAATCTAAACTATTTAGATATATATCGGCTACATACCTGGCTGGCCTTGCATTGGTGAATCAGGCTGTGCTGGCTGGTTCATCTGATGCTGCATAGGCTGGTTTTGCATATGTGGCTGCATCGGTTGGCTTTGCATCTGAGATTGTCCCTGAGGGCGTGGTGGCATAAAGCCTAATGCACATTTACCTTTGACTTCGGCACCATTGATGGTAGCAGTAGTCGCACCACTGTTGCCGCTACAGGTACTCATGAGTTCGGCTTCATCGCCTTTGATTGAAGCATTTTTGGATGAAGCGAAAAATTGTGGCTCACAGGTACCATTCCAGATAATGCCGCGATAGGCAAAACTGACTTGTGCACCTTGGGATTTGCCTTTACAAACCTGTTGGTACTTTTGTGCATTATAAATGGTTTCGACCTTATCATTCGCTGATGCAGCAAATGGCGCAAAACATAAACCACATAGAACGGTTGAGAGGAAAATATTCTTATTCATCTTTTATACCTTTGTTTGTAATGTAACCAACATATAGATTAAAAAATGCGCGAGATTAAACAATGCAAATCGAGTAAATTTCTCAGCTTATATGTTTAATTTATATAGTTCCTCTGCAAAGTTAAATTACAGTGCTTTATTGTTATGCGAGTTAAGTGCGATTTATCTCAGGATAAATTCAACTGAATTTGTCTACTTTAGAGTGAAATTTGCTATAATGCTCAGCTATTCTTTTTTATCTCTCAATTACCACTATGCATTATCCTAAAGTATACGATGTCATTGTTATCGGTGGCGGTCACGCCGGTACGGAAGCGGCTCTGGCTGCAGCGCGTATGGGTCGACAGACTTTACTCTTAACTCATAACATTGAGACTTTAGGGCAGATGAGCTGTAACCCGGCCATCGGTGGTATTGGTAAATCGCATTTGGTGCGTGAAATTGATGCCTTGGGCGGTGCGATGGCACTGGCTGCCGATAAAGGCGGTATTCAATTCCGTATTTTGAACTCGCGTAAAGGTGCTGCAGTACGTGCAACACGTGCGCAGGCGGACCGTGTACGTTATAAGGCGGCTATTCGCGAAACATTAGAAAACCAAGCAAACCTTGATATTTTTCAGCAAGCCGCAGATGACCTGATTGTTGAAGGCGATACCGTTAAAGGTGTGGTTACCCAAATGGGTATCCGTTTTGATGCGAAAACTGTGGTGCTGACAGCAGGTACATTCTTAGGTGGTGTCATCCACGTTGGTGTGGAGAAATCTAGCGGTGGTCGTGCTGGTGATCCGCCATCTATTTCACTTGCACATCGTTTGCGTGAATTAAACTTGCCAGTAGGTCGTTTAAAAACAGGTACACCACCACGTATTGACGCGCGTTCAGTGGATTTCTCTGTGATGACACCACAGCCGGGTGATTTCCCATCTCCGACCATGTCATTCATGGGGGATGTGTCTATGCATCCTGAGCAGGTAAATTGCTATATCACGCATACCAATGAACGCACGCATGAAATCATTCGTGGCGGTTTAGACCGTTCACCGATGTACACGGGTGTGATCGAAGGTGTTGGACCACGTTATTGCCCATCGATTGAAGATAAGATTCACCGTTTTGCCGATAAAGATTCTCACCAAGTCTTCTTGGAGCCTGAAGGCTTGGATACAAATGAGCTTTATCCAAATGGTATTTCGACTTCTTTACCGTTCGACGTTCAGTTTGAACTGGTTCGCTCGATCCGTGGTATGGAAAATGCGCACATTCTTCGTCCGGGCTATGCCATTGAATACGATTACTTCAACCCACAAGCGTTGAAATTTACCCTTGAAACCAAAGCAATTAATAACTTGTATTTCGCCGGTCAAATCAACGGCACAACCGGTTATGAAGAAGCGGGTGCGCAGGGTTTGCTTGCAGGCTTGAACGCTGCACGCCGTGCCTGGGATCAGGAGCAATGGACGCCAAAACGTGATGAAGCATACATGGGTGTTCTGGTCGATGACCTGATCACATTAGGTACCAAAGAACCATACCGTATGTTCACCTCACGTGCCGAATACCGTTTGATGCTGCGTGAAGATAACGCAGATCAGCGTTTAACAGCAATTGGTCGTGAAATGGGTCTAGTGGATGATGCACGTTGGGCAGTGTACTGTGAGAAAATGGAAGCAGTAGAAAAAGAAACGGGTCGTTTACAACACCTGTGGGCTGCACCAAACAATCCAATGGGCAAGAAATTCGTTGAGATGACCGGTGCAGAGCTGTCTAAAGAATGTTCGGCGATCGATTTGTTGAAACGTCCAAACATTTCATTTGCTCAAATTGCAGAGTTAACCAATTCTGAAGTATCACCATTTGTCGGTGAGCAAATTGAAATTGCAGTGAAATATGCGGGTTATATTAATCGTCAGCATGAAGATGTCGCACAAATGAAACGTCTTGAAGAAACCCGTATTCCTGCGGATTTCGATTATGACATCGTGTCAGGTCTGTCCCGTGAAATTACCCTGAAACTGAAAGATGTTCGTCCTGAAACATTGGCGCAAGCCAGTCGTATTCCAGGTGTAACCCCTGCAGCAGTTCAACTGGTGATGATTACAATTCGTAAGAATGCACAAGCAAAGAAATCTGCTTAAGATTATGCGCTAAAAAAGCCCGCATTAAGCGGGCTTTTTATCGGCTTGTAGTTTTGTATAAGTTTTGACTATCGTTGAATTAAAAATAACTACTATTAAATTAAGTTATTGATAAATATATATAATAAATATTATTAAGATGTATTAAGTCTAGAAATACAATCTTTTAGGTCTAATTTAGATGATATTTACACATGCTGATGTGCTTAAACCCGACTATTGTCGTGCTATTTCTCTATTAAGATTAGGTTAAGAATAATGCAACGGATCGTCAGACTATCAAACGGTTTGTGAATTATTGATGGAGATCAGTCATGGCACAGTCATACAGCGAAAAAGCCCAAAAAATATTAACGATATTCTTATGTTTCTGGGTCGCATTTTTTGAAGGTTTTGACCTTCAAGCTCCCGGGATTGCGGCGAAAGGAATTGCAGCAAGCTTTGGTTTAGATCAAATCCAAATGGGCTATGTATTTAGTCTGGGTGTCTTTGGAATGCTGTTTGGCGCATTCTTTGGCGGACGTATTGCAGATTATCTAGGACAAAAGAAAGTCCTAATGCTTTCTGTGACTATTTTTGGTCTGTTCATGTCGTTGACTGCAATTGCGCCAAGCATCGAAGTTTTATATGCAGCGCGTTTCTTTACTGGTTTGGGTTTAGGTGCGGCAATGCCAACCATGATTTCAGTCGTCGGTGATGAAGCAACGGAAGCCAACCGTGGCAAGCTAAATAGTCTGATGTATTGTGGTTTGCCGGTAGGGGCGATCTTTGTTGCCGGTCTGGCCATGTTGCTTCCGGAGATTCAATGGCAAACCTTGTTCCTGATTGGGGGATTAACGCCTTTAGCACTGATTCCATTGATGGCATTTATTCTTAAAGATAAGCCTAAAGTGAATGCGGGAAGTACCGGTTTCTGGCGAAGCTGTGCCGGGAATGGCTGAGGTGTTGTTCAAGCAGCAACAGTATAAAAATACAGTGCCTCTTTGAGTTGGTTTCTTTTTTACCTTGATGATCAATTATATTTTGATCAGCTGGTTACCTAACTTGCTTATGGAACAAGGTTTGCAGAAACAACAGGCATTTCTGGTGATGTTGGTGTTCCAGGTGGGCGCGGTTATTGGAACCCTGAGCCTAGGTTATTTACTGGATCGTTTAAAGCTTTGGCAAATGGCGACCATCATTTATAGTGGCTTGTTTGTTGCCTTGGTATTGTTATTCACCACAACTTCTATTCCGTTATTAATTTTGGCGGGAGTCATGGGTGGCATTTTCTCTACGGGTGGTCAATCTATTCTATATGGGATCTCACCGATTTTTTACTCAGGCGCAGGCAAAGTGACAGGCGTGGGCAGTGCGATCTCTTTAGGGCGTTTAGGGGCGATGACTGGACCATTATTAACTGGAAAAATTCTGGCATTAGGTTTGGGCACCACAGGTATTCTTGTGGCAAGTTTACCAGCAGTGGTCGTATCGGCAGTAGCCGTCACTGCACTATCACGTTATAAGGCTGCTCATAAGTAATTAATCATTGAGATCTATCAATACAAAAAGGGAATCTGAAAATTCCCTTTTTTATCGTCGAGACTTTTAATTGAATAAAGTCAGTCCATAAAATTTGCTAAAATATACGAATAGCAAACAGATTGATTTTTATATGGCTTATCAACTTATTCCACTCTCGATTCAGGCCACTGATAATATTGCCTGTCCACATTGTCAGCACAACGTGATTGATTGGGCAGAAGAGCAATATGTGCAACCTTGTGAGCATACCCTGTTTATTGCCATGGATATCGGCTTTGAATATATGACCGATGAATTCGAGCACAGCATGCCGCGTTCTGTAGATGATCTGCATGCCAATGATGATCAGGTGAATATGCTGGATGAAATCACCCAGGCGACTTATCCAGATTATCTGATCTATAAGTCTGATCTGGGCATAGATGGGTATTTCCGCTATGTGGGTTTTACTGCATAAATTATCATTAATAAAAAAGCGCCAATCGGCGCTTTTTTATATGGAAAAATTAACTTTCTATTTCTTCTTCGATTTCATCATCCGTGGTATCCATACCCAGTTCTTTAAGCTTGCGCGTTAAAGTATTGCGACCCCAACCTAAAAGTTCTGCGGCATGACGTTTACGGCCACGGGTTTGTTGCAAGGCTGCATTAATCAAGGTGCGTTCAAACATCGGCGTCGCAACATCCAGAAGTTTCATTTCACCGTTTTTGAGTTTCTGCATCGCCCATTGACCCAGTAATTTATCCCAGTGATGCGGTGCGATCTGGTTCAGCGTTGGAATTGGCGCGCCCGGATCCTGCTGATGAATTGGAATCTGTTTTAGTTCAGGTGGCAAGTCTTCAGGATAGACTTCACGACCTGTGATCATGACAGTCAGCCAGCGACAGGTATTTTCAAGTTGACGTACGTTACCTTGCCACGGCAATTTTTGCATATATTCCTGGGTTTCAGGACGCAAAATCTTTGGATTGACCCCAAGTTCCTTTCCGGCACGCGCCAGAAAATGCTGCGCCAGCATCGGAATATCTTCACTGCGATGTGCCAGTTTTGGAATATGAATACGAATTACATTCAGTCGATGATACAAGTCTTCACGGAAGCGACCCTCATGAACCAGTTTTTCCAGATCCTGATGTGTCGCTGCCACGATACGCACATCGACCTTAACCGGAATATGACCGCCAACTCGGTAAAATTCACCATCTGCGAGTACACGCAGTAAACGGGTCTGGGTCTCAAATGGCATATCGCCAATTTCATCTAAAAACAGCGTGCCGCCATTGGCCTGTTCAAAACGACCCTGACGTTGGGTGTTGGCACCGGTAAATGCCCCTTTTTCATGGCCGAACAGTTCAGTTTCGATCAGGTCTTTTGGAATCGCCGCCATATTGAGCGCAATAAAAGGTTTGGCACTACGTGGTGAATGACGATGCAAGGCATGAGCCACCAGTTCTTTACCCGTACCCGATTCACCATTAATCAATACGGTAATGTGCGATTGAGACAAACGGCCAATGGCTCGGAACACTTCCTGCATGGCAGGTGACTCACCAATAATCTCTGTAGATTGAATCGGCGGGGCAGTCTTTGCGGACTCCTGCTGCTGCAGCTTGGTGATATGTAAAATTGCACGATTTACCAGCGCCAGTGCTTCATCAATATCAAAAGGCTTAGGCAGATATTCAAAAGCACCAGTTTGATAACTGGATACAGCCGATTCTAAGTCTGAATGCGCCGTCATAATAATGACAGGTAGGTCAGGATAACTGTGTTTAACCTTGCCCAGGAAGGTAAGTCCATCAATACCCGGCATGCGGATATCGGTCAAAATCACATCGGGTGCTTCCAGACTCAGTTGGTCTAGTGCAGATTGTGCTTCTTCAAAACTGGTCACATCCAGACCTTCCTCTTTAAAGGTCTTTTCCAGTACCCAGCGCATGGCGCGATCGTCATCAATCACCCATATTTTATTTCGCGACATGATTTGACTCCCAAGGTAAATATAAGCTAAAGACGGTTTTTCCAGCTACCGACTGACACTCGATCATGCCGTTGTGCTGATGAATAATATTTTGAGCAATACTGAGGCCCAGTCCGGTCCCTTTGGCACGGCTGGTGACCAGCGGATAAAACACCGATTCGATAATCTCTTCCGGCACACCTGGGCCATTGTCTTCAATATCAATCCGTACCACAGAGCGGTGAATCACCCCGTTAATAGTAAAAAGACGCTGGATCCGGGTTCTTAAAATCAGTTCCGGTTGATGTTCGACAAAGAATTCCTTGTTTTCGGTCATGGCCTGTACGGCATTGGCGCAAATATTCAAAATGACCTGAATCAATTGGTCACGGTCTGCCAGAACTTCCGGTAAGGACAAGTCGTAATCCCGGATAATCTTGATTTTCTTTTTGGTCTGGTTGGCAATCAGTGAACGTACACGTTCCAATGGTTCATGGACATTGACCAGTTCATAGCTCGGAAGCTGGCGTGAGCCGAGCATGGTATCGGCCAGATTTCTCAGTCGATCCACTTCGCTAATGATAATGTCGGTAAATTCTTTGTATTGTGGATCATTCAAACTACGTGCCAGGAGTTGAGTCGCGCCACGAATGCCACCGAGTGGATTTTTGATTTCATGCGCGACACCGCGAATCAGCTGACGCGCTACCTGATGCTGTTGCAGCAGATTTTCTTCACGAGAGATTTTTAACATGCGATCGCGAGGATTGAGTTCGATGAGCAGTAGCGGATGATAAGGTTTGCCCAGATTTAGCTGAGAAACAGTGTAGTCAACATGAATGTCTTTAAAGTTGACCAGAATAGTGGCTTCGCGGCGTGTATAAGGCTGTCCCGTAGTTAAAGTATTATTCAGGGCTTCTTCGGTATTAAACTCATCTGTCGGGTTTTGCAAAATATTGAGCACGGATGTGCCGCTCGCGCGGAATAAGCTCACATCAAATAAGGCTTCACAGGCAGAATTCAGATAATAAATATTAAGATCGCGGTCTATCAATAAGATACACGTGGTCATATTGTCCACTAAAGCACGATAGTCGATCGGAATAATTTGATCCATTCGCGGGTTTGTTCCTGTATTAAAATGGCGCAATGGCATCTTCATAAAGCAATTTAATCAATTTTAAGTTCTGATTTGATGCAAGATGCACGCCAACTTTTATGACGAGAGATTATTTATTGCGATGAAATGCAGAAATGTGACAGAGCAACACAATTCATCTTAGATATAGCGGATTAAATTGAGGCTGTAAATCTAAAATGATTCATTTTGGTGCATGAGTGGGTATGTTGAATATTTTATGGCAATATTTTAGTGCATGATGCAAAGAGTCAGGTTTTCAACTATTTTTATGATGCGAAAAGACATACAATACGCGCATTCTAGTAGAGCGAAAATTCATGAAGTCCCCCAAAGTCGGTTTTGTATCTTTAGGTTGTCCTAAGGCATTGGTAGATTCTGAACGTATTTTAACCCAGTTAAAGACTGAAGGTTATGACGTCGCTTCGGATTATGACGGTGCTGATTTAGTTGTAGTAAATACCTGTGGTTTCATTGAATCCGCAGTGCAAGAATCGCTAGATGCGATTGGTGAGGCGATGAGCGCGAATGGTCGCGTGATCGTAACAGGTTGTCTAGGTAAAGACGAAGACAAGATTCGCCAAATGCATCCCAATGTCCTGAAAGTGACAGGTGCAGCGGCATATAAAGAAGTTATGGATGCGGTTCATCAATACGTACCTGAGCCGCCAAAACACAATCCATTTATTGATCTGGTTCCAGAGCAAGGCATCCGCCTGACGCCAAAACACTATGCTTATCTGAAAATATCTGAAGGCTGCAACCATCGTTGTACCTTCTGTATTATTCCAAGCATGCGTGGCGATCTGGTTTCACGTCCAGTCGGTTCTGTGCTTGATGAAGCTGCAGCGCTGAAACGTGCCGGTGTAAAAGAAGTACTCGTCATCTCCCAGGATACTTCTGCTTATGGCCTGGACACGAAATACAAGCTGGATTTCTGGAATGGCCAGCCGGTTAAAACCAAATTCTATGACATGTGTGAAGCATTAGGTCAGTTGGGAATCTGGGTGCGTTTGCACTATGTTTACCCGTATCCGCATGTAGATGCAGTAATTGACCTGATGGCACAAGGCAAAATCCTGCCTTATCTGGATATTCCATTCCAGCACGCAAGTCCAAAAATTCTCAAACTAATGAAACGACCTGCGCACAGTGAAAATACACTGGAGCGTTTGAAAATCTGGCGTGAAAAATGTCCTGATCTGGTGCTCCGTTCAACATTTGTGGTGGGCTTCCCGGGTGAAACCGAAGAAGACTTCCAGATGTTACTGGACTGGTTGAAAGAAGCCCAGCTGGATCGTGTGGGATGTTTTACCTATTCGCCAGTTGAAGGTGCGACAGCAAATGATTTGCCAGATCACGTTCTTGAAGAAATTAAACAAGAGCGTTATGAGCGTTTCATGCAGGTTCAGCAAGAAATCTCGGCAGCCAAACTCCAAAAACGTATCGGTCAGACCATGACTGTGCTGGTAGATGACCTGGAAGACGAATTCCCGGTAGCGGTTGCGCGTTCTTATGCAGATGCACCTGAAATTGATGGCAATGTTTTTGTTGAAGATATCGATAAAAGCGTCATTAAGGCAGGGGATTTACTTGAAGTCGAGATTACCGATGCAGATGAATATGATCTGTACGCAAAACTCATTTCAATCAAGTCTGCTTAAGATTTTGAATTAAAAAAATTTAAATTGAATACTTTGGAGTTTGATGATGTTGGATTCTAAAAAGCCACGCTTTGGTCGCATCCTGTTAAAGCTTTCTGGTGAAGCGCTGGCAGGCAATAAAGACATGGGGATCGATGCACAAGTGCTCGATCAGATGTCACTTTCTATTGCGCACCTCGTGGGTTTAGGCGTACAAGTAGGTATTGTTGTGGGTGGTGGTAACCTGTATCGCGGTAGCCAGCTACAAAAAGATGGTCTAGTTGGTCGTGTAACTGGCGACCAGATGGGTATGCTAGCAACAGTCATGAACGGTTTGGCACTTCGCGACGCTTTGGTACGCCGTAATATTAAAACCCGTTTAATGTCTGCATTGCCAATTGGTGCCGTGGTTGAGTCTTACTCAAGCCGTGATGCAATCCGTCACCTCACTCAGGGTGAAGTGTGTGTATTCGTGGCAGGTACAGGTAATCCGTTCTTTACGACAGATACAGCTGCCTGTTTACGTGGTATTGAAATCGAATCAGACTTGATCTTGAAAGCGACCAAAGTTGATGGCGTATATAATAAAGATCCAAGCAAATATGATGATGCGGTTAAATATGACACATTGACTTTTGACCAAGTTCTGGACGAAAAGCTGGGTGTGATGGACTTAACTGCAATCTGTTTATGTCGTGATCACAATGTGCCGCTACAAGTATTCGATATGAATAAATCTGGCGCATTGCTTTCCGTTGTGATGGGTGAAAAAGAAGGGACTCACGTTACCAATTAATGACGTGAGCACCAAAGCACTTTATACTACACGCTAATTTAGTAATAACCTCTTTTCAAGAATTAAGTAAGGAAGATCATATGATTAACGATCTTAAAAAAGACAGCGAAGACCGTATGAACAAAACTCTAGAATCTCTAGAGCATGGTTTTGCAAAAGTTCGTACCGGTCGTGCGCATCCATCAATTTTAAATAACGTGATGGTTTCTTACTATGGTTCAGACGTTCCATTGAACCAGGTGGCAAACGTAGGTGTTGAAGATTCACGTACTTTGTTAATCCAGCCTTTCGAACGTTCAATGGTTTCTGCAATTGATAAAGCGATTCGTGAATCTGATTTGGGTCTAAACCCAATTACAGCAGATGCGATTCGTGTACCGATGGCTGCGTTGACTGAAGAAACGCGTCGTGACATGCAAAAAGTTGCGCGTAATGAAGCAGAAAATGCCAAAGTAGCGATCCGTAACATTCGTCGTGATGTATTGGGCGATATCAAAGCTTTGTTGAAAGAAAAAGAAATTTCTGAAGATGAAGAGCGTCGTGCTGCTGACGAAATCCAGAAAATTACCGACAAATTTGTTGCTGAAGTTGACAAGCGCTTGGCTGCGAAAGAAGCTGAATTGATGAAGGTCTAATTCATCGATGACCGTTGCTGAAGAAAATCCCCGTCTTCCGAAACATGTTGCCATCATCATGGATGGCAACAATCGTTTTGCCAAAAAAAATCAGATGCAAAAAGGTGATGGACACCGTGAAGGAAAAACGGTTCTGGATCCGATTGTTGAACACTGTAAAAAAAGAAATATCCAGGCTTTAACTGTATTTGCCTTTTCAAGTGAAAACTGGAATCGTCCACAGTTTGAAGTTGAATTGCTCATGAAATTGCTGGTTGATACCATTCATGAACAATTGCCCCGCATGGAAAAATTCAATATTGCCTTACGCTTTATCGGTGATCGCAGCCGTTTGTCCCCAGAATTACAGGGACTTATGTTGCATGCCGAAGAAAGGACTGCTAATTTCAATAGTATGACACTCACTATTGCAATCAGTTATGGTGGTATGTGGGATATGGCACAAGCTGCACAGCGAATTGCTAGCGATGTTTTAACAAATAAATTAGATCTTGATGCAATTAATACTGATGTATTTGGTCAATATGTCAGCCTCGGTGATTTACCTGCAGTTGATCTGCTGATTCGTACGGGTGGAGATTTCCGTCTTTCGAATTTCCTGTTATGGCAGGCAGCCTATGCAGAGCTTTATTTCACTGAGACGCTATGGCCAGAATTTACCGTTGAAGAACTTGATGATGCACTTGCCGTATTTGGTGGGCGTGAACGTCGTTTTGGTAAAACATCAGAACAGATTCATCAGGAAAAACTTGAGAATTAATACATGTTTGAGCGGATTATAACCGCATTGGTGTTGGTAGCAGTTGTACTGAGCTGTATGTTTGCTACTGAATCACATTATCCAATGTTTGTATTGATGGTTCTTGCTGCTGGGGTGGCCGGTTATGAGTGGTTTAAACTCATGCCGCGAAAATTTAAATATGTCATCAAACCTGTTGCTTGGGGATATGGAGTGCTCACTGCAGCACTTTCAGCTTTGGCATTGTATTTTGCCGAAGTTGCCTTATTGTTATGGGTAGCTTCTATAATTACTTGGTTGCTCAGCATTTACTGGGTTAAAACCTATCCTGAATATGATGGCTGGTACAACGCCAGCCTGCACGGAATCGGCGTAGTTCTGATCTCTGCTGCGGTTACTGCAATTTTCTCTGTCTGGCAAAGTTCACCGTGGTGGCTGATGTACCTGTTTTTACTGGTATGGGGCGCAGATAGTGGTGCGTATTTTGTGGGTCGTAAATTTGGCAAGAAAAAGTTGGCGCCGAATGTTAGTCCTAATAAATCTGTGGAAGGGCTGTATGGTGGTATTGTTACTTCAATGCTGATTGTAACGGCAGTTGCCTTACTTTATCTGGATATGACCTGGCCAGAACTGATTTTATTCCTGATTCTCTCTGTGGTTACAGTATTTAGTTCGGTACTGGGTGACCTGTTTGAATCCATGATCAAACGTCGTGCCGGTATTAAGGATTCAGGTCGAATTTTGCCAGGACATGGCGGAGTACTGGATCGTATTGATTCTTTGCTTGCTGCAGCTCCAATCTTTGCAGCAGGTATGGCTGTTTTAAAACTTATTGGTGTAGATTTATAAATGTCACAAGCAGTTTGTATACTGGGTGCTACAGGTTCCATTGGTCAAAGTACTTTAAAAATCTTGCAGCGACATCCTGAAGCATACTCGGTTTTTGCTGTGACCGCGCAAAGTCGTATCGAGGAGCTGGTTGAAATTTGCCGGCAATACCGTCCTAAAGTGGCGGTGGTGCCGGCTGAAAAAGTAGATGAACTCTCAAAACGACTCCAGCAACATCATTTGGCTAATATTGAAATTCTGCAAGATGAAGCCGGTTTAATTGCTGTGGCTGAACACGCTGATGTTGATATTGTGATGGCAGCAATCGTTGGTGCTGCAGGATTATTGCCGACATTGGCTGCTGTGAAAGCGGGTAAACGCGTACTGTTGGCCAATAAAGAAGCTTTGGTGATGTCGGGTGACATCATGATGCAGGCAGCGCGCGATCATGGGGCATTACTGCTTCCCGTTGACTCTGAACATAACGCGATTTTCCAATGTCTGCCACAGCATTATTTTGAGGCAGAGCGTCATGGCAAGCCCAAACTGGGTGTATCCCAGATTCTGCTGACCGCGTCGGGTGGGCCGTTTCTGAACCATAGCATGCAGCAACTTGAAGAGGTCACACCTGCCCAAGCTTGCAAGCATCCTAACTGGTCCATGGGTCAAAAAATTTCAGTCGATTCTGCTACCTTGATGAATAAAGGTTTAGAATTGATCGAAGCCTGCCATTTGTTTGCAGTTCAAGAACAATTTGTTACAGTTGTTGTGCATCCACAGAGTATTATTCACTCCATGGTTCAATACGTTGATGGTTCGACCTTGGCACAAATGGGTAATCCAGATATGGGCACGCCTATTGCACATGCTTTGGCATGGCCTGAGCGTATTAGTACGCATGTGGCGCCACTGGATCTGTTTATGCATTCACAACTTAATTTTCAAGAACCGGATATGCTCCGTTTCCCTGCATTAAAACTGGCCCGTCAGGCCATGCAGAGTGGCGGAATTGCACCTACGATTTTAAATGCGGCCAATGAAATTGCAGTTGCTGCATTTTTAAATCAACAGATCAGATTTACCCAAATTCCTCAGGTAGTTGAGCATGTCCTAAATCAGATGGACAATCAACCTGCACATGATCTGGAGGCTATCTTGCAAGCAGATCAAATGGCACGAGGTTTATCACAGCAATACGTTGTGAGTAAAGGAAGTTAAGATATGAATGCCTTGTTTATGATTGCCGCAGCAATTCTCTTACTCGGTCCCTTAATTGCGATTCACGAGTTCGGTCACTATATTGTGGCGCGTAAACTGGGCGTTAAAGTATTGGTCTATTCCATTGGATTTGGGCCAACATTATTAAAATGGACCTCGAAAAAATCCGGAATTCAGTATCAATTGTCTGCCTTACCTTTGGGTGGCTACGTCAAGATGCTGGATGAACGTGAGGGTAATGTTGCTGAAGAAGACTTACCCAAAGCTTTTAATCGTCAGCATCCGTGGAAGCGGATTGCCATCGTGGCAGCGGGTCCATTGATCAACTTGATTTTTGCAGTTCTTCTATTCTGGGTGTTATTTTTACCGGCACAAGAACAGCTCAATACCCGTGTGGGTAAAGTTTTACCAAATACGCCTGCTGCCACCGTACAAATGCAGCCGGGTGACAAAATTGTAGCTGTGGATGGTACTCAGGTGGAAACTTGGGAAAAGCTCAGTTATGCCTTGGTGGATCGTGTTGGTGAAACTGGTGTGGTTTCTATTCAGGCAGATCGCGCTGGTGAAAACAAATTGTTCCAGTTGCCGATTCAAAACTATTTAAAAGATCAAAGTCAATCGCCGCTAGAAAGCCTGGGGTTCTTGCCTTATCGGCCAGAAATTCCGGCAGTGATCAGCAAGCTGAGTGAAGATGGTGCAGCCATCCGTCAAGGTTTGAAAGAAGGTGACAAGATTCTGGCCATTGACGGCGTTCAGATGAAAGACTGGTTTGATGTGGTGCAGGTGGTACAGGCATCTCCAGAAAAATTACTGAAAATGGATGTACTACGTGCAAATCAGGTGGTTCAGCTAGAAGTCATGCCACAAGGCAAACGTGACAATATGGGCAATGTGACCGGTATGCTGGGTGTACAAAGTGATCTGGGTAAAATGACCATTCCTGCAGAATATAAACAGACCATTCATTACTCGCCAGGCGAAGCACTGGTAATGGCATTTGATAAAACAGCACATTTATCTTCGATGATTCTGAACTCGATTGTCAAAATGGTACGTGGTCTGATTGGCCTGGATAATTTATCAGGTCCAATTACTATTGCCAAAGTGGCAGGACAAAGCGCAGAAATGGGCTGGGAAACTTTTATTTCCTTTATGGCGCTAATGAGTGTAAGTTTAGGAATATTAAATCTACTGCCTATTCCAATGCTTGATGGCGGACATCTGGTTTACTATTTTGTTGAATTAATTCGTGGTAAACCTGTTTCCGAACAAATACAATTGGTTGGGTTAAAAATTGGTATGGTACTGCTCGGCAGTATGATGCTTCTGGCATTATTTAATGATTTTATGCGTTTATAACAACGTAAATGGAATAAATTAACAGCGGAAAAGACTGGCATGCAGCACACACATTTATTTATGCCTCTGGCACTCGTTAGTGCAATGGCAGTAGCACAACAAGTATATGCAGCAGATGAATTCATTGTACAAGATATAAAATTTGATGGATTAGTACGTTTAACTCCTGACAATGTGTATGGCCTAGTGCCAATTAACAGTGGTGATCGGGTCAATGATCCAATCATTGCCAATGCAATTCGTAGCATGTATGCATCAGGCCTATTTGATGACATTAAAGCCGTGCAGCAAGGCAATACTTTGGTTTTCCAAGTTGTTGAACGCCCGGTCATTTCAAAAATCGAATTGAAAGGCAATAAGTTGATTCCTAAGGAAGCACTTGAGGAAGGCCTGAAAAAAATGGGTCTGGCTGAAGGTGAAGTTCTGAAAAAATCAGCGCTGCAAACTATTGAAACTGAACTTGAACAGCAATACATGCAGCAAGGTCGTTATGATGCCGATATTACGGTCACTACTACGCCTCGACCAAATAACCGTGTTGAATTGCTAATTGATTTTATTGAAGGTAAAGCGGCCAAAGTTTTTGATATCAATATTATCGGGAATACCGTATTTAAAGAATCTGATATCAAGCAGGCCTTTGCAGTAAAAGAAAGTGGCTGGAGTTCAGTCATTTCGCGTAATGACCGTTATGCACGTGAAAAGATGGCGGCAAGTCTTGAAGCTTTGCGTGCCATGTATCTGAATCGCGGTTACATCAACTTTAATATTACCAATTCCAGTCTGAACTTGAGTGAAGATAAAAAGAATGTCTTCATCGAAGTATCTGTGGATGAAGGTGAGCAATTTAAATTTGGTCAAACCAAATATTTAGGTGACGCGCTTTATAAGACTGAAGAATTACAGGCTTTACAAATTTTCAAAGAAGGCGAAATTTATTCGCAGGAAAAAGTCAACGCGGTTAAGCAGTTATTGCAGCGTAAGTATGGTAATGCAGGTTATTACTATGCAGAAGTCAATATTGTTCCTCAAATTAACAACGAAACCAAACTGGTTGATCTAAATTATTATATTAATCCGGGTCAGCAAGTCACGGTGCGACGTATTAATTTCACTGGTAATACGAAAACTGCAGATGAAGTACTACGTCGTGAAATGCGCCAAATGGAAGGTGCACTTGCTAGTAATGAAAAGATTGACCTGTCTAAGGTCCGTCTGGAGCGTACCGGGTTCTTTAAAACTGTCGATATCAAACCTGCACGTATTCCGGGTGCACCAGATCAGGTGGACTTGAATGTTGCCGTTGAAGAGCAGCATTCAGGGACCAGTACTCTTGCAGTTGGTTTCTCACAAAGCGGTGGTGTAACTTTCCAGGCAGGTTTAAGTCAGACCAACTTCCTGGGTACAGGTAATAGTGTTTCAATCGATTTGTCGCGTTCTGAAACCCAAGATTATTATAACTTGAGCGTGATGGACCCGTACTTCACCATTGATGGTGTGCGTCGCGGCTATAACATGTATTACCGTAAAACCAAGCTGGATGATGATTATAACGTCAATAACTATGTGACAGACAGTTTCGGTGGTGGGATTAACTTTGGTTATCCAATTGATGAAAACCAGAGTGTTAGCCTAGGCCTGAACATTGATCAGACCGATGTGACCACTGGTCCATATGTGTCGACTTATGTTGCTGATTATTTGGAACGTAATGGCGGAAAAGAAACAAAAAGTGGTGAGTATTGTCCTCAAGCATTAGTTCCAATTAAAGATTCTGCTGGGAATGTTACTGGTTACCAGCCTTGCCCTAATCCAGTTCCATATGGTCAAGAATTCCAGGGTGATTTTTTGACTTATAACCTTAATTTAGGTTGGTCTTATAATACCTTAAATAGACCGATGTTCCCGACAACGGGTATGTCACATCGTGTCAATGCTGAAATTGCCTTGCCAGGTAGTGATGTCGAGTATCAAAAAGTCACTTATGACGCTCAGGCATTTTTCCCATTAGGCAAAGATTTTGTCCTGCGCGGTTATGGTAAGTTGGGTTATGGTAATGACTTGCCATTCTACAAGAATTTCTATGCAGGTGGTTTTGGTTCGGTTCGTGGTTATGAAAATAGTACATTAGGTCCTAAATATCCAGGTGTATATTTCTCTGATACAGGTCAAACGGATCCTTCTCCTGAGGAAGTAGGTGGTAATGCACTAATTCAATTTGGTACCGAATTAGTGCTTCCAGTACCATTTAAAGGGGATTGGGCACGTCAGGTTCGTCCAGTCATCTTTGCTGAAGGTGCACAAGTGTTTGATACCCAATGTGATGTATCAAATGAAAATATTTTCGTTAATGGCACTTCAGTAAATGGAAAGCAGTACTGTAAAGATAACTTCGGTTTCGATGCAGATAATATGCGCTATAGCGTGGGTGCAGGTTTCACCTGGATCACTATGATTGGACCATTATCACTTAGCTATGCTTATCCGTTGAATAAAAAAGACGGTGATGATACTAAAAACATCCAGTTCGAAATTGGACGTACTTTCTAAAATCGTTTTGACCTAGAAACTAAATTTTGCTCATAAAGCCTGCAGGTTTTGTGAGCAAATTTTTTTGAATGAGTAATAATATGAAAAAAATGATTATGGCAATGAGCCTGGCTTTGGCAAGTGTTGCTCCTTTGACTCAAGCGGCTAGTATGGGGGTAATTGACTTGGAGCGTGTGGTTGAAGGTAGTACTTATCTGAAACAACAAAACACGATATTCCAGCAAAAAATTCAGCCACAAACCACTAAGATTGAGCAACTCAGCAAAGAGCTGGAAACTTTGCAGCAACGTGCTCAATCCAACACTAAGCTCAGTGAGACTGAAAAACAGAAAATGTCTGCGGAATATCAGGCTAAGTTGCAAGAATTGAATCAGTTACAACAGTCTGTACAGACTAATGTTCAAAGCTCGATTCAGCAGATCCGAATTGTATTTGATGCACGTGTAAAGCAAATTGCTGAACAATTGCGTAGAGAAAACAACCTGGATGTAGTTTTAAATAAAAATTCAGCACTTGCTTATGATGCTAAATATGATTTAACTGATAAAATGATTCAAAAGGTTAATGCAATTAAATAATCAATGAATCATCAACAGCTTCAGTTAGCTGATCTCGCTCGCCTGGTTCAGGGCGAGTGCATAGGTCAGACAGATTTACGTTTGAGTGCTTTGGCCAGTCTTGAACAGGCAACTTCACACGATCTGGCATTTGTGAATGCCGATAAATATGTAGAGCAGGCCAATCAAAGTCAGGCAGGTGCTTTAATTGTCACGGCTGAACTAAAACAACAGATAACTTCACATCAAAACTTTATTGTTGTGGCAAATCCCTATCTGGCTTTCGCGATTCTGACGCATGTCTTTGAGAAAAAACATCGCCAGCGCGGCATTGAGAGTACTGCTCAAATTCACCCGTCGGCAGTGATTGCGGAGGATGCTTATATTGGTCATTATGTGGTGATTGGTGAGCATTGTGTGGTGGGTGCGAATACGATTGTTCAGGCGCATGTGCAGATCGATGATGATGTCGAAATCGGTCAGGACTGTTTTATTGACTCACATGTGACCCTCACCGGCGCAGCAAAAATTGGTAATCGGGTGCGTATTCATGCTAATAGCGTGATTGGCAGCGAAGGGTTTGGTTTTGCACCTTATCAAGGTAAATGGCACCGTATTGCGCAATTAGGTTCTGTACGCATTGAGGATGATGTGCGTATTGGGTCAAATTGTAGCGTAGACCGTGGTGCACTGGATGATACGATTTTGCAACATGGTGTTATTATTGATAATCTTGTGCAAATCGCGCATAACGTTAAAATTGGTGCACATACCGCGATTGCTGCAAAAACTGCCGTTGCAGGAAGTGTTTCAATTGGCAAAAACTGTATCATTGGTGGTGCCTCTGCGATTTCTGGACACTTGAATATTGCCGATAATGTGACGTTGACCGGAATGTCAATGGTGACAAATAATATTTCTGAAGCTGGAAAATATTCATCCGGGATTGGTCTGTTTGAAAACCAGAAATGGAAACGTACCGTGGTTCGCCTCAGACAATTAGCAGATGTGCCATTGACCCAGATGATCAAACGACTAGATCATATGCAATCTCAGATTGAGTCCATTGAATCAACATTTAAGTTGCGTAAATAATTATGATGACAGAGTCGAATTTGCCTACATTCACGAAGCCTGAATTGCCAATGAATATTCAAAAGATTCGTGAATATTTGCCCCATCGCTATCCATTTTTATTGGTTGATCGCGTCGTCGAAATTACCGATAATGGCATTGTTGGTTATAAAAACGTCTCAATTAATGAAGAGTTTTTACAAGGCCATTTTCCGAATTATCCAATTATGCCGGGTGTACTGATTGTTGAAGCGCTGGCACAAATCTCTGGAATTCTGGGTTTTGTGATGAATAACGAAGTGCCAAGTGAGGGTTCTTTGTTCCTGTTTGCCGGTGCGGAAAAAGTTAGATTTAAGAAACAGGTGGTTGCTGGTGACCAATTGGTCTTAAAATCTGAATTAGTGATGCAAAAGCGGGGCATTTACAAATATAATTGTATTGCCACTGTAGATGGCGTCGTCGCAACAACCGCGGAAATTATGGTTTCGCATCAAAAAGTCGAGCAGGCATGAGCAATAATCCCCTTATTCATCCAACTGCCATTATTGACCCGTCAGCAGTCATTGCTGCTGATGTAGAAATTGGCCCATATTGTATTATCGGGCCAAATGTCACTATTGGTGCGGGTAGCAAACTTCATTCACACGTAGTGGTGGGTGGCTATACGCGTATAGGTGAATATAATGAAATTTTCCAGTTCGCCAGTGTAGGCGAGGTGTGTCAGGATCTTAAGTATGCCGGTGAAGAAACCTGGCTTGAGATTGGTGATCACAACAAGATTCGTGAGCATTGCAGTCTGCATCGTGGTACGGTTCAGGACCAGAGCCTGACTAAGATCGGTAGTCATAACCTGCTCATGGTCAATACTCATATTGCACATGACTGTATGGTTGGAGATTATAATATCTTTGCCAATAATGTCGGTGTGGCTGGACATGTGCATGTCGGGGATTATGTCGTCATTGGCGGAAACTCGGGCATTCATCAGTTCTGTAAGATTGATTCTTATAGCATGATTGGTGGGGCATCACTGATTCTGAAAGATGTACCGGCCTATGTAATGGTGTCGGGTAATCCTGCGCATGCATTTGCCATGAATATTGAAGGCATGCGTCGTAAAGGCTGGTCGAAGACCGTAATCAGCGGTTTACGTGATGCCTTTAAACTGATTTATAAATCAGGTTTAACGACTCAGGAAGCAATCGAGCAGATCCGTACAGGAATTTTGCCGGAAGTGGCTGAAGTACAGCGTCTCATTGATTCTCTTGAACAGTCGAAGCGCGGTATTGTGCGCTAAAAGTTTAAGATAATAAAAAAGACACCTTATTTAAGGTGTCTTTTTTATTTTGGAAATTTCTATTTTACTTAAGAAATTTTATTTCCTCAGCTTTCGGATAATTCTTCAGTAGCTTTGTTTTGTATTGCGATGCAAGCGTAGTGTTCTTTTCAACATCTTTGCTGATGTTATAAAGTTGATACAGGGCAGTGGAGGCTTTCGCAGAATTTGGGTAACGGTCAACGACAATCAGGTAATTACGTTTCGCTTCATCAAATTTTGGTGGATCAATCGCCAGATTGAATTCCGCTAACCAGAAATAAGCATTGCTGATATAAACGCTATTCGGATTGTTTTTAATAAAGTTTTGCATCGGTGCAATGGCTTTGGCTGCACCGCCATTTTTATAAGCATCTAAAGCCACGGTATAAGCTGCTTTTTCCAGCTCAGCAGGTTGCTGTCCGCTGCTCGCTGTATTGACCTTATTTGTATTTAGGCTGGGTGCAGTATCCTGTGGGTTTTCCTCCGTTGGATTGTCTTCAGCAGGTTCAATTTTTTGCTGCAACAGTTCAAGACGCTGATCGAGATCGGCATAACGATTAGTCAGTTCATTTTTGAGCCGTTCAATCTCATTTTCCTGTTCTTCCATTTTACCGCGCAAAATCCGCAGGTCATTTTCGAGCTGCTGGTTCTTTTGCATGATTTGCCAGCTGGTATTGGTTTGAACTGCTGGAGTTGCACCAGCCGCAATTGCCGCTGGGGTATTTACTGTGGTTTGATTTGTAGCTTGGCTCAAGCCGCGCGATTCAATCGGAATATTGGCAAATAGAGGTGTGGTAAAGAGTGCTGTCACTGCACACAATACGGTCTTTTTAAACATCATAAAATTTCCATAATTCTTTGTGAGATGCGGATCCGCTGCTCATCTTTTCAAAGTAGATCATTCATATACATTGCACACATTAAAAACGGCATTTTTAGAAAATGCAACAAGGTTTTACAAAGATCATGTGAATTTGAGTGTTGATGGATTGATTGTGAAGATCCCTTAAAAATCAGCAGAAATATCAATATTGTTTTTAAAATAATCAAACGGATAGCTTGAAGGATGATTTTAGGAAACAAGGCTTGCAACTTGATTAAAAATCTCTATACTCTGTTTTTGTAATGGTAGCCCTGCTGGTTACTTCGCAATTGTACTCTATGAACCCCGCCAGGACCGGAAGGTAGCAACGGTAATAGAACTATGATGTGCCGGAGCTTTGCTGGTAGGGTTGCCACCATATTCTTATTATTATAATAACAATGCAAATTCGCAGTTTTCTATTCTCAAATATTATTCCTTTTTCAATGTCGTCAAATAGCGCTATCTTATTATTTTAATGATTAAATCATCATTATCTTTTGCCGTGCTTTATTTTATTTTGCAGCTAATATTGAATTAAATATCCAATATGTTTATACGTGTATTAAGGCTTTCAAAGAATATAAGACTTAGTCTTCTGCTTTACGGTTAATCGCCTTGATAATCGCATCCATTTCAAAACCACGATACATTAAAAAACGGATCTGTTTGGCTTTGAGCTTGGGGTCTTTAGTAACTTCAGTCCCATATTTTTTGACTTTTAGTTCATAGGCTTGCTGCACCCAATCAGTTTCCTTGAGTTCTTCTGAAATCAGAGCAGTATCAATCTTTTTGCTCTTGAGTTTCATTTTAATTTGATTGGGACCTTTGCCTTTACGCGTTTGACTCGACAACATGGTTTCCGCCACACGCTGATCACTTTGATAGTTCTCACGGGACAGCTCTTCCACTAAGGTAATGACTTCATCACGATGCTCTGCATAAAGGCTTAATTTCTCGATCAGTTCGGCTTTGGAATATTCCTTGCGCGTCAGTACGGCAAAGGCATAAGAACGTAAGCGTGAGCCTGTCAGTCCCGGTTTCTTCTCATCCTGAGTTGGGGTAGAGGAAAACAAACGTTCTTCAGGATCAAATTCAGGAGCGTCTTGGATCGCACTTTTTGCAGGTTGAGCTTGATCTTCAGTATCACCAAATTGCTGTTTTAAAGTTTCATAATCGAGCAGTTTGCTGAATTTCGCGTCTGACATGATTCTCTCGGATTTTAGATTCCCTATATAATAACAAAACGCCCCGGAGGGCGCTGTGTATTGACGTTTAAAGATGATGCATCTAATAAGATCATGCATCTAAAAAGTCAGGTTCTTCCTTGCTATCGTCTTCTTCAACAACCACTGCTTTAGTCAGAAGCTGGTCACGAATCAGTTTTTCAATCGTCTGAGCCATTTCTTTATGCTCTTCCAGATAACGGATGGTGTTGTTCTTACCCTGGCCAATTTTGTCGCCTTGATAAGAATACCACGCACCAGCTTTCTGTACGATTTCTTGCTGTACAGCAAGGTCGATCAATTCACCTAGATGGTTAACACCTTTGCCATAAAGAATCTGGAATAAAGCTTCTTTAAACGGAGGCGCCATTTTGTTTTTCACGACTTTGACTTTGGTTTCAGAACCAACAATCTCGTCACCTTCTTTCACTTGGCCAATACGACGGATGTCCAAGCGAACAGAGGCATAGAATTTCAGTGCATTACCACCGGTTGTGGTTTCCGGACTACCAAACATGACGCCAATCTTCATACGAATCTGGTTAATGAAGATCACCATACAGTTTGAGCGTTTGGCATTACCGGTAATTTTACGCAGTGCCTGGCTCATCAAACGGGCTTGCAGACCCATATGCGAGTCACCCATTTCGCCTTCAATTTCGGCACGTGGTGTCAATGCAGCAACAGAATCGACAACGATCATGTCGATCGCGCCAGAACGTACCAGCATGTCTGCAATTTCAAGTGCCTGTTCACCGTGATCCGGTTGCGATACCAGCAGATTGTCGATATCTACGCCAAGTTTGCGCGCATATTGGGGATCAAGTGCGTGTTCCGCATCGATAAATGCACACGTACCGCCTGCTTTCTGACACTCTGCAATTGCTTGCAATGTCATTGTGGTTTTACCTGAAGATTCAGGACCATAGATCTCGACGATACGACCTTTTGGTAAACCACCAATACCGAGCGCGATATCCAGCGTTAAAGAACCTGTAGACACGGCTTCAACTGCCTGAACGGTATTGTCACCAAGACGCATAACTGTATTTTTACCAAACTGTTTTTCAATCTGGCTTAAGGCAGCGTTGAGCGCCTTGTTTTTATTCTCATCCATCTTACAACCTCAATACGATGTCACTAAGTTAGTACTCAAGTGGATGTCTTAAATTAGAGCTTTGTTCCACAGGTGTATAGTGACAGAATTTTCCCTAGTGTTCTATAAAAGTCAGCGCATGTACGACATATTCTGACGCTTAAATTTAATCGTCATTATAGGACCATGACTGATCGAAATTCTGACTATTTTCATTTTTAAATCTACTGATATCACGACGATCTTTCTTGCTTGGACGATGGTCGGGACGAGCTAGATTATGCAACTTTCTTTGTGACGTAATCAATTCCCGGCGCGCAATACTGACTTCGGTTTCTTCATACAGTTTTTGTGCCACGGGTGCAGGGCCACGAACATCAGAAAGTTCCTTAACCAGCACGGTTTTTTTGTCGATGCCTTGCTGAATCGTCAGTTCCATACCAACACGGACTTCGCGCGATACCTTGACACGTTCACCATTGTGATGGACTTTGCCACCTTCAATCGCATGTTTGGCAATCGAGCGGGTTTTAAAAAACCGTGCTGCCCACAGCCATTTGTCTATACGCATGCCTACCGCATCTTCGGGTAAAGACGATTTACGCATATTTTTTTTCTACCTCAGCCTGATTTAAATGAGTGATTAAATCTGTTAATTGGTGCAGCATCGGGTAATTACAAGTCTGGCGTGCTACTTTGGCTGAAGAGGGTTGCTGGATGCTGAACAGGTTCTGAATACCATAGGTTTGGGCCCCATTCAGGACTTTTTCAGTATCATCAATAAAATAAGCATGTGCAGGATCAAATGGATGCAGTGAATTCAGGCCTTGCCAGAATTCGACAAATTCTTTGGCATGCCCAATCGTTTCTGAGCTGACAATCACATCGAAATAATCTCTTAAATTCAACTGATCCAGTTTAAAGGCTAGACCTGCGCAGTCAGCATTGGTGGCCAGCCAGATTGGATAGCCATTATTTTTAAGATAATCGAGTAATTCAAGACAATGAGGGCGCAAGGCGACTTTATCTTTATGTTCAATTTGCATCGCCAGAACATCGACTTCGACTTTAGCCGTCCAGAAGCGTGAAGAGTACCAGTTTAAGGTATGATTATGTTCCTGATAGAATGCATAGAGTGTCGCCTGGCTGTGTTCCAGGCTACAGCCATGTGTGGCAGCATAACGCACAGGCAATAACTCGTTCCAGATGAAATCGTCGTAGGCAAGATCAAGTAAAGTGCCATCCATATCGAAAATTATGGTAGGTTTTTCAGAGCATTTTGACATATTTAGGTTTTCTATGTTTAAAGCAACAGCAGCACCACAAGATCCAATGATTTTGCAGTTTGTGCCCATTTTGACACAAGCCTGTGAAATTTTGCGAGAAGAATATCAGCGTTATTGTTCTGGTGCAGCTTTTGATGTCATCAAAAAAAATGATAATTCTCCGGTGACTCAGGCAGATTTTCGGGTTAATACTTATCTGACCCAAGCTTTGGCAGAGATTTCCAGCTTGCCTTTACTGTCTGAAGAAGGACAGGAACATGAACGCCGCTCATGGTCAGAATTCTGGTTACTGGATCCGTTAGATGGCACTAAAGAGTTTTTGCACCAGCGCCCCGAATTTACCATTAATTTGAGTCTGGTCAGAGGCAGTTTGACCACTTTTGCCATATTGGCGGTTCCAGAGCAGCAACTGATTTATTTCTGTCCTGAGCAGGGCTTGCCTTATAAATATGATATTCAAACTAGAACATGGTTTGCTTATGCAATGTCTTCGACATCTAAAATGATTGCTGTGGGACTGAGCCAAAGTAGCCAGCAGAAACCAAAATATCTGGAGTATTTGCAAAGTTTGGCCAAGCTCACGCAATACACTGAATTTAAAGCGGGCAGTGCCTATAAATTTTGCATGATGCTAGAAGATCAGGTGGATATCTATCCACGTTTTCATCCGACCTCGGAATGGGATACCAGCGCTGGTCAATGTATGCTCGAACGGATTGGTGGTGGTCTGGTCGATTTAGAAGGCCGTCCATTTATTTATAATCATCGGGATACTTTGCTGAATGGCGGATTCATTGCTTATAAGAATAATGATATGAAAATTATTGCATTGCAGGCGGTTTCTGACATGCAGGCCGAGCATTGAGCAAAATTCTGAGCGTGTTATAGTGGTGCTTAACCTATTACCAATCCAGAGTTGGCTGTAACGTGTCCCTGAAACTGCTTCCACCGAGTATGTTGAGTGCAATTGATTTATTGCCCGATGTACAAACGCCTGTCACCTTATTCACACGGCATTCGATTCGTGAGGAGGTTCCGGGGCAGGGTTTGGCAGGCTATGATCTGCAACTGACCAATCAGGGGCGGGATCTGGCGCAGGAATGGGGTGCTTATCTGGCTGATCAAACCGATCGTGTGATTCATCACTGTATTTCAAGTCCGATTCAGCGTTGTATTGATACCGCTGCATTGATGATTGAGGGGGCAGATGCGGTTACCCCTGAGCAGAATACCCATCGTATTGAAATTATTGAACAGGGACTTCTAGTGGAGCCTGGCAGCTTTGTGCTGGATATTCAAAAAGCAGGGCCTTATTTTGCCAAGCAAGGTGCGCTCGGTTTTATTAACAGTTTTGTCAATAATGCCTTGCCGGGGATGAAACAGCCGATTCATGGCGTAGTGGATGTACTAGAACTGATTTACAACACCCATCCACAAAATAAATATGGGCTAAGTTTGGCCGTTAGTCACGACACCATTTTGGCAGCGATGATTGCAGTGATGTCAGGGCGTCAGGATGTCAGTCGGGAAGACTGGCCAAAAATGATGGAAGGTCTGTTTGTCTGGTTTGAAGGTGATGTATTCCTGGAATCCAAACTGAAATGGATCTGGCGCGGACAGGTACACGAACTGGATATTGCCGATTTTAAACGTTCCCAACTTTCTTAAATCAAGTTGATCTATTCAAAACTCAATTGTTCGAAGCAATTGAGTTTTTTTATTGGGGAGTTAAAAATTATAAAAAGGATGTGGCCTTTCATATTGATCATTCAATAAAAGTCAGGCTAAAACGATAAAAATAAATTCTAAACTGCTTCTTTTACATTTATAGGGTGAAAATTCAATAATGTAAGTATAAAAATTATCTATGCTTAATAAATATAGAAATATTCATCTTGAGGAAAAACTATGAAAATTATCACAATTTTTAGCCTGATCGCGATTCTGGGTTTAACCGCATGTCAAAAGCGGGACACTGACAATACGAAACAGGATAAGACTACTTCGCCATCCTCTATGGATAAAGATCAATAATCTAAAAAGGGAGGTGCGACTTATTTTTTTATCTCATCGTATTGGCAGGATGAGGGGCATCTAAACGGATTGTTTTTCTGATTTCTTGAAATTTCAGGCACAAAAAAAGCCCTAAAAAAGGGCTTTTTTCATTTGCGATTAGTTAGAAGCTAATGCTTTAACTTGCGCGTTCAAGCGGCTCTTATGACGAGCTGCTTTGTTTTTATGGATGATGCCTTTGTCAGCCATACGGTCGATTACTGGAACAAGCGATTTGTACGCTTCAGTAGCAACAGCATAGTCATTAGTGCTGATAGCAGCTAATGTACGTTTAAGATAGGTACGAACCATAGAACGCAAGCTTGCGTTGTGTTTGCGTGCTTTAACGTTTTGACGAGCACGTTTTTTAGCTTGAGCAGAGTTTGCCACTCGTGCACTCCTTGAAATAGATTGGTCTGGGCGGGCTGAAACTCAACTGAAAACCAACATCAGAGGAATTATCACCAGCCCGTAAACAAGTGCCATATTTTGATTAAACTAAGCACCGAAGTCAAGTCTTGACATGCTTTGACAACATTTTAGATGCAGAAAAATTCTAAAGAAAACGTTAGATTAGTATTCCACCTAGGAGATCGTATAAAAAATGACTAAATCACTGACTCATCCCATCGTGATAGGTGCCACCGGCTTGGTGGGAAAACAACTGATAAAACGTTTGCAAGATGAGCCGACTTGCCAGCAGATTACTGCAGTGGTCAGAAAACATCAAAATGATCTGGATGCTTTGGATAAAGTTCAACAACTGGTACTGGAAGATTTCCTGATGTTGAATGATCAGGATGTCAGCAAGCATAGCCATGGTTTTAGCTGCCTGGGCAGCACCATGAAAAAGGCCGGATCCAAACAGGCATTTTATAGTATTGACTATACCATAAATGCTCACTTTGCAGAGCTGTTACAACAAACTTCAGCGCATTACCTGTTGCTGAGTGCAATGGGTGCCGATTCCCAATCGCATTTTTACTATAATCGGGTCAAAGGTGAGCTGGAAGAATATGTACAAACATTGACTCTGGACAGAATCAGCCTGATTCGACCTTCATTGCTCATTGGTGAACGTCCAGAGCAGCGTTTTTTGGAAGATATCGCGCAGCAGGTTTACCACAAAGTATCGCGTTTTATTCCAGATAGTTTTGCCTATAAGCCAGTGACAGCCGATCAGGTGGCTCATACTATGGTCGAGGCCGCGCTAACTCAGACGGTAAAATTTGAAATTTATGATAATTTACGCATACAAAAAATGAAATGAGGGGAAAACACCGTGTCTACAGCAGCATTTGTCACCTGTGACTTGTTAGATGATCATCCAGAACTAGAGCTTCAGGTAGTGACACCTTGCCTGGACGGTAAATTTTTCAAGAGTTATGGGGCGCGCAAAACCTTTGGCGGTCAGATTGTGACAGTAAAATGTTTTGAAGATAACTCACGGGTCAAAGAATTATTGGCCACAGATGGAACAGGCAAGGTCTTGGTCGTAGATGGCGGTGCATCGATGCGTTGTGCCTTGATGGGTGACCTGATTGCAGAATCAGCAGTCAAAAATCACTGGAATGGTGTAATTATTTACGGTTGCGTCCGTGATGTCGATGCGATTGCTGAACTTGATCTTGGGGTGCATGCATTGGCGGCTATTCCACAAAAGAGTAATCGCAAGGGTGTGGGTGAAGTTGATATCTCTCTCTGTTTTGGTGGTGTCACGTTTAATGCAGGCGAGTATGTCTATGCAGACAATAATGGTATTGTGGTGTCTAAAACAGCATTAGTGGCTTAATCGGCCGGAATCTGCATTTCTGCATGAAAGAATAACAACAAAACTTATCTGTACCCTGAAAGACAGGATGCCTAGATTCTGTCTTTCATTCATATAAAACAAAAATAGGAAAATACTATGTTGAGTCATCAAATTAAAGTTGTACAAGCTTTGGCCTCTTCAATCGCTGAAGGTGGACGTGGGATGGTGGGTACACCGTTTCCAAATCAGCCTGAAAAAGCCTTGAAGCTCTATGAATACGAGGGTTCACCATTTTGTCGTCGGGTGCGTGAAGTCATGACCTTGCTAAATCTGGATTATGAAGTTTATCCATGTCCACGAGGGGGTACTCATTTCCGTCCTGAGGTGCAGCAATTGGGTGGAAAACTGCAATTTCCTTTTTTAGTTGATGAAAATACCGGTGATCGACTCTATGAGTCTCAGGATATTATCGATCATCTGTTCAAGCATTATGGCAAAACTGGCAAAACTCCCAAGAAATATGCTCACTATCCTAAAATTCCAGTGGCTGCAATTGCGGGAACCGTCCTCAATGGTTTACGCGGCGGAATGGTGAATCCCAAGATTAAGGATCGGCCAACACCTGAACTGTTATTAGAATTATGGGGCTTTGAGGCCAGTCCTTATACCCGAATTGTACGCGCCGTTTTGAGTGAACTGGAAGTGCCGTTTGTTTTTCATAATGTCGCTAAAGAGCGCTGGCAAGATTATGGACCGGCCAAATTGCGTTTAAAACCGGGAAAATATGAACCACTACCAGGCGGTAAGCGTGAACATTTGTTTGAAATGATGGGAAATAATATTCAGCTTCCCTATCTGGTCGATCCAAATACAGATACCAAAATGTTTGAATCGGCTGAGATTGTGAAATATTTAAAACAGCAATACGGTACTGCTTAAAGTAGACAGCTCGTATAACTTCAAAAGATTTTCTATCTTGAACTGCCATCTGCTAAACAGATGGCATTTTTTATGTCTATGATATGGAAAACGGGCGTAAGCGTTTCTCGCTGCTTAAAACTTCAGATAATAAAAAATAAATAAATCATGATTTTTAGTGTGATTTTGTTTATATTTTAATCTTAAAGGGGATATATAAAAATAAATATAAGGGGCGTGCTTATGACAGCATCGGAGGCAGTCTTGCCAGTACCAGTATTAATCGTTGAAGATGAATATGTCATCCAGCGCCGTTTAAAAATCATATTAAGCAATCTAGGTTATCAGGATGACGTTCTGTTATTTGCCAATACGGTGAAAGAAGCATATGCCGTTTTGCAGCAACAGCCGATTGCACTGGCCTTAGTAGATTTGGGGTTGCCAGATGGAAGTGGGATTTCAATTATTGAAAAAATCCGCGAACAGGACGCACAAGCGTTGATTCTGGTGGTGTCTGCCTGGAGTACCCAAGATAGCCTGTTTAGCGCAATTCAGGCCGGTGCAACCGGTTATGTGCTGAAAGAACGGGATGATGTTGAAGTCGCCTTGGCTATTCGCAGTATTTTGCGTGGCGGTGCACCGATTGATCCCTTTGTTGCCCGTGAAATTTTAAAACAGATTTCTATTCCCACCATTTCAGCAACAGTAGAGCAGAACAGGTCAGCTGCGGATCAGGAAACGCTCACACAGCGGGAGCAGGAAATCCTGTCCTTGGTTGCGCAAGGTCTGAGTAATCGTGAAATTGCCGAGCAGCTCTGTGTATCACGCTATACCGTCGAAAGTCATATCAAGCATATTTACCGCAAACTCTCGGTCAGTAAACGTACCAAGGCGGTCAGTACCGCACGGCATCTGGGAATTCTGTAATGTCATCTGCCTGTTCCAGAAGCAGCAAACGGCAGCGACTGAAATGGATTGCTATTTTAATCCTGTGCAGCTGGCTCTGTCTGTTCTGTAGGATGAGTCAGGCGCAAAGCCATTTTCAGATTAATGATCTTTGTCAGGTGAAGATCAACTATATTCAGAAGGTTCAAGCTCAGGGTCCTACCGAGATGCCGACATCAGGCTGGCAAAGCGTGCGTTTGCCGGATAACTGGCAGAACAACTGGAAGAATTATCATGGGGGTGCCTGGTACAAGATTGTCTGGCGTTGGTCATGCCAGGACAATATTCGCCTTGCAGAACCGGTTGCCTTTTCCATTGATTATATTAATTCGGCAGGTGCCGTATTCCTGAATGGTGACTTGCTTTGGTCTGACCGGAACTTGCAAGAGCCCTTATCGAAAAGCTGGAATATGCCGCGTTACTGGGTTTTCCCGATTAGCGGTTTGCGTAAAGACAGTAATGAAATCCTGATTTATGTAAATGGCTACAGTTTCCAAAGCGCGGGCCTGGGCAAAATTCAATTTAATAATGTGCTGGTGAATAGCCAGCAGTATCTAGGCAAAATCTGGGATCGTCGGACTGTATTTCAGATCAATATGATTTTCTCTGCCACGATTGGGCTGATCTGTTTCATTATCTGGTTATTCCGGCGTTCAGAAACCACTTTTGGCTGGCTGGCACTCAGTTCACTGTTGTGGATTCTGTTTATTTCCAATGTTTTGACGACAGAAAATTTTCCATTTCGCTCCACGATTTCGGCAGCTAAAGCCAATATGCTTTTTTTCATTGCCTATATCCATTGTTTTTGTCTGTATTTGATCCGCTTTGTAAAACAGAAATTTAAGCAGTTGGAGCGAGGATTTATTCTGGTCAGCATTCTGTCCAGCCTACTGGTGATGATCAGTCCTTTGGATTATTTGGAGCAGGTACTGGGTGGAGTGTTTATCATCTATGTATTGCTCTTTCTCAGTTGTACTGTGTATATCAGCTATCAGGCCATCAAAACCCGAAATGGAGAATATCTCTTCCTGATGCTGTGTCTCTGGGGAATTCTGCTGTGTGTAGTCATCGACCTGATCATGTTGAATCAAACCAAGATCAATGAATTTTCACCTTTATCTCCCTATACCTCACCAATTATTACCTTGTTTGTCGTGCTGATTATGGGCACACGCCTGAATCGTAATGTCAGGAAAATCGAAAAATTTAATACCCAGTTAGAACGTAAAGTCCAGCAGGTCAGTGCTGACCTGAATAAAAGCCTGAGCGATAAACATCAATTGGAGCTGACGAATGTTCGTCTGCAAGAGCGGATTAATCTGTCACATGAACTGCATGACGGGTTGGGAGGGTCTATTGTCCGTTCCATGATTCTGGTGGATCAAAGTAGCGAAACAGTTTCTAAACAGCAGTTTCTTTCCATGCTGAAACTGCTCAGAGATGATCTCAGACAAATCATTGACAGTGGTTCATCTATTGAAAATAAAGTCCCACAAACGCCGGTACTCTGGATCGCACCGGTACGTTATCGTTTTACCCAGCTGATGGAAGAAATGGGGATTGTAGTTGAATGGTCATTTCCAAAAGTCTGGCAGCGTGAACCGACGGCATTACAGTGTTTGACCTTGATCCGAGTAGTCGAAGAAAGTCTGACCAATATCATTAAGCATAGTCAGGCCAGTCAGGTAAAAGTCAGTCTGGAATATTCCCAGCCACATCAGCTTACTTTAAGCATTCAGGATAATGGCATCGGTTTCGATGCTGACATGGTGCAAAAAAATGGTCTGAGTATTGGAATGCGCAGCATGAAAATGCGGGTTGAGCGCATGGGAGGATTGTTCCAGATTGAATCTGAACAAGGAGATACGCTGATTCGTGTTGTATTAGAGCTGTATCAGCCTTAAGTAACTAGAATTTTAGTAGAAAATAAAAAGAGGATCATGTGATCCTCTTAAAATTATTGCTTAAATAGAGCCTTGGAAAGCTTACTCGTCGTCAGCAGGTGGAACCAGCATTAACACGGCTTCATTTAATAATGCCGCAACATCTTCCAGAATTTCTTCATCAGCGAAGTCTTCACCGAATAACAACGCTTCACCATCTGCAAGCTGTTTGAGTTTTGCAGTGAATGCCTCAGAGATGCACACACCTTCACCATTAGCCCAGAACAAAACATCGCCCTCTGTTTCAGTATAGAGTAGGCGTGACGCAGGTTCGAGCATCAGGCTATAACCCTGATCAAGTGCTTCTTCCAGATCACCTGTACCGATTTCTTCTGCTTCAGGCAGGTTTTCAGGATATTTAGGTTCGGACATCAAGCTCATGATGGCATCTTCGAGAACATTGGAATTATGCAGTTGCTGCATGATGTGTTCTTTCAGATATTCCAGCTCATTGCTGCTGACTTCGCCAATGGCACCGACTTGATCACGGATGATATCCAGCAATGGGTTACGCAGCGTTTCATTTTCAGAGAATTTATCCCCGACACGATCCATCATGTCACTGACATTTGGCATACGGAAACCGAATGAATAAGTCAGGCAGTCATCTTCAGCTACGCCGTAGTGAGCTAGACCGGGCGGTACATAGAGCAAGTCGCCAGGTGCCAGGACTTCATCAAAGTTCACTTCTATTTCAGGTAATAATTTAAGTGGTTGACCTGGAACGAATGCCGTTTCGGCATCACACATTTGCCCAAGCTGCCAGCGACGGTGGCCATGGCCTTGTACCAGAAATACATCATAGAAGTCGAAATGTTTGCCGACTGAACCGCCTTGCGGTGCATAAGACACCATGATGTCATCGCGACGCCATTGTGGAATAAATGGGAATTTTTTCCAAAGTGCCGACAGGTCAAATGAATAGTGATCTACGGCCTGAACCAAAAGCGTCCAGAGCTTGGGCATTTTCTGGAAATCTGCTTTGAGCAAAGGTGAAGATTTCACGCTCCATTGATTCGGATCACGATCTTTCTGCTTGATGAGACGGGCAGTGACATGTTCTTCAAGCGCAAGTTCCATCACATCATTGGGTTCAAGCAAACTGGCGATTTCAGGCATTGCATTACGCACCAGTAAAGGTTTCTTTTGCCAGTATTCGCTAAGGAATTGTTCAGCGGTAATACCGCCTAGTACGTCTAAAGGTTGAGACATAGAGTAAAGCCTGAATTTAAAGGGAGAGATTAAGGAACCAAAATTTTTAATTCACGAAGAATATGACAGAGCTTGATCATTGGCATGCCCATCAGCGTGGTCTGATCTTGTCCGATCATTTCTTCAAACAAGCTGATACCGAGGCTTTCACATTTGAAACTGCCTGCACAATGCAAAGGTTGTTCAATTTCGACATAACGCTCGATTTCGACCTGAGACAGTTTGCGGAACTTGACTTTATAGTGTTCAACCAGACTTTGTTCAAAACCGCTCGATAGCTGCTGCACACTGAGCGCAGTACTAAAATAGACAATCTTGTCCGAGTTGGCTTGTAGCTGGCGAATGGCCTTTTCAGTCGTTAACGGTTTACCAATAAAAATATCCGGCGCACCTTCACGCCATGCCACCTGATCTGAGCCGATCACAATCGCTTCTGGATTTTGTTCAGCAATATATCTGGCTTTCTCAAAAGCCAGTCGTTGTGCCAGATCATCTGCGTGATTTTCCCCGCGAGGAGATTCATCAATATCCGGTACCATGGAAATATAATTAATATGCAGACGATCCATCAGCGCTTTGCGGGTTTGACTGGACGATGCCAAGATAATCTGTGCAGAATTCATTAGACAGCATATTCCTCAAGAATATTTAACGGTACATACGCCAGAACAGCTTTGTGACAGGCTTGTAGCTTGATCGGTGGAGCTTGACCCGCTTCATAGGCTTCGACCCAGCGCGTTACGCAGATACACCAGAAATCGCCAGGTTGCAGGCCCGGGAAATCCAGTTCGGGCAAAGGCGTAATCAGGTCATTACCGACTTTTTGAGAAAAATTCAGAAATTCTGAGGTCATTTGCGCGCAAACCGTATGCTGGCCCAGATCGGTGGTCGCAGTATGGCAAAAGCCATTGCGGAAATATCCGGTAATCGGATCGAAGCAACAGCTGGACAAAGGCTCACCTAACACGTTCAAACGGTTAAGATTTGGATCAGGATGTATCGACATAGGGACTGAATCTAAAAGAGGCTTTTTTCTATCATAACAAAACTTTGGCATTCATAATGTTTTCTGCAAAAGATGCTAACCTTTTTCTGCATAATCATTTAAAATCGCCTGGTTTTAATATCTATAAAGTGAGCTCTACATGAACTTTCAGCGTATGACTGACCTCGATTTAGCAGGTAAACGTGTTCTGATCCGTGAAGATTTAAACGTTCCTGTTAAAAATGGTGTGATCACCAGCGATGCGCGTCTTCGTGCAGCATTGCCAACGATTAAAGCAGCACTAGAAAAAGGCGCTGCAGTCATGGTGTATTCTCATCTGGGTCGTCCGGTTGAAGGTGAGCCTAAAGCTGAACAGTCACTTGCTCCTGTAGCGGCTTACTTGACTGAAGCTTTGGGCCAAGAAGTGAAACTGTTTACTGACTATTTAGATGGCGTTGATGTTCAGCCAGGTCAGGTAGTTCTACTGGAAAATTGCCGTTTTAACGTCGGCGAGAAGAAAAACAATCCTGAACTTGCAGCAAAATATGCAGCATTGTGTGATGTATTCGTGATGGATGCCTTTGGTACAGCACACCGTGCAGAAGCATCTACTGAAGGCGTAGCGCGTCTGGCTAAAGTTGCAGCTGCAGGTCCTTTACTGGCAGCTGAACTTGATGCGCTTGGTCGTGCACTGCAAACCCCTGAAAAGCCAATGGTGGCGATTGTTGCAGGTTCTAAAGTCTCTACCAAGCTAGATGTTTTAACCTCACTTTCTGACATTTGTGATCAATTGATCGTCGGTGGTGGTATTGCCAACACGTTCCTTGCTGCGGCCGGTTATAACGTGGGCAAATCATTGTGTGAAAAGGATCTGATCGATACGGCAAAAGCCATTGCTGCAAAAGTAGCAGTTCCACTTCCTACTGACGTTGTGGTTGCAGATGCCTCTGAAATTAACTTTGAAGACTTCCTGGGTTCATTGGCTGCTGCAAAAGCAACGGTGAAAAACGTTGCAGATGTTGCTGATAACGACATGATTCTGGATGTAGGCCCGGAAACTGCGAAAGCATTTGCAGAAATCCTGAAAACCTCTAAAACCATTCTTTGGAATGGCCCAGTCGGCGTATTTGAAGTAGATCAATTCGGTGAAGGTACTAAAACTTTATCTTTAGCGATTGCTGAATCTGAAGGTTTTTCGATTGCGGGCGGTGGGGATACACTTGCTGCGATTGATAAATATGAAGTGGCTGACAAAATTGGTTATATCTCGACGGGTGGCGGTGCATTCCTTGAATTCGTTGAAGGTAAAACCCTTCCTGCTGTTGCGGTACTATTAGAACGTGCTTAATTGTATGTCCTAAGCTAAAAAGCTGGCCCAGTGCCAGCTTTTTTTATGTCATTTTTTTGACAGTGAAAATTTACCCTTCATGGCTTCGTCATTAAAATGCAATAAATCTGTCATAAGATGCAGTCATTAAATCACCAAATGACGAGAATACGTGATGAAGAAACAGTTAACTATTGCAGTATTATTAGCAGCATCTCTGGCATTGACTGCGTGTGCAAAACAGGAAAGTGCACCAGAAGCTGAAGCAGAAAGCTCGGCAGCCGTGGCAGATCAGGCTGTAACTCCAGAACAGCAAGCTGCCATTGATGCCATTGACCAGCCAATTTTAGATGAAAAAAATACCGATATTCCAGCTGAAGTTGCCAATGCGCCAGCCGACGAAGCGACTGCAGACGAGTCAGTTGCTGCGACTTCAGAGCCTGTAGCACCTTAATCCGGTTAATGTGACACAAAATCCCTGCAAATGCAGGGATTTTTTTTAAATAGTGTTATTTGTTGCTGAATTGAAACCTTTGAACATGTAGAATATGTGGCATTCACTGGGAGGATATTATGGCTCTTATTTCATTGCGCCAGCTCTTGGATCACGCCGGCGAACATGCTTACGGCGTACCAGCATTTAACGTAAACAACTTAGAACAAATGCGTGCAATTATGCTTGCAGCAGATGCAACCAATTCACCTGTTATCGTACAAGCATCTGCGGGTGCGCGTAAATATGCAGGCGCTCCGTTCTTGCGTCACCTAATTTTGGCTGCAATTGAAGAATGGCCACATATTCCAGTGGTAATGCATCAAGACCACGGTACCAGTCCTGACATTTGTCAACGTTCAATCCAGTTAGGCTTTTCATCAGTGATGATGGACGGCTCACTGGGTGAAGACGGTAAAACACCAACTTCATATGAATATAACGTTGATGTGACTCGCCGTACAGTTCAAATGGCACATGCGTGTGGCGTATCTGTTGAAGGTGAAATCGGTTGTTTGGGTAGCCTTGAAACAGGTATGGCGGGTGAAGAAGATGGCGTAGGCGCAGAAGGCGTACTGGATCATTCTCAACTCCTGACTTCAGTTGAAGAAGCGCGTAGCTTCGTTGCTGATACCAATGTTGATGCGCTTGCAATTGCAGTAGGTACTTCACACGGTGCGTACAAGTTCACGCGTCCACCTACAGGTGATATTCTTGCGATTGACCGCATTAAGGAAATTCACGCAGCACTTCCAAACACGCATCTTGTCATGCACGGTTCAAGCTCTGTGCCACAAGAATGGTTGGCAGTGATTAACCAGTATGGCGGCGACATCAAGGAAACTTACGGTGTTCCGGTTGAGCAGCTGGTTGAAGCGATCAAACACGGCGTGCGTAAAATCAACATCGATACTGACTTGCGTTTAGCATCTACCGGTGCAATGCGTCGTATGATGGCAGAAAAACCAAGCGAATTCGATCCACGTAAATTCTTCAGCGCAACTGTAGATGCAATGAAGCAAATCTGTATCGATCGTTACGAAGCTTTCGGTACTGCAGGCAATGCAGACAAGATTCGCCCAATTTCTTTAGAGAAAATGGTGTCACACTATAAATAATTCCCAGTGAATCATTTATAAAAAAAGCCCACTGCAAATGTGGGCTTTTTTGTAGACTCATAAATATCAAGAATAAGAGCAGCATATGGAACTGATTTTCGCAGCAGCGCTATGCAGCGTTGCGGTCTCAATATTATTAAAAGTCGCCAAAAATAAGGACTTGAGTCAGATACACATGATTAGCTGGAACTATATGACAGCCAGTCTCTTGTGTTTTTTCTGGTTTAAGCCTGATATTCAGCATATTTCAATGTCTCAGACACCTTGGTTGCTTATTCTGGCTCTGGGCATTTTACTTCCGAGCGTATTTCTGTTTCTGGCCAAGGCTTTGCAAACGGCTGGAATTTTAAAAACCGAAATTGCCCAGCGACTTTCTGTAGTTTTGTCACTGGCTGCAGCCTATTTCATTTTTCAGGAACAGTTTAATCAGCTGAAAATACTTGGGATCGCTTTAGGTATTGGAGCAGTGCTGTGCATCCTGTTTTCACATCGACAAAGTACAGGACAGGGCAGTCAGGGAATGTTGTATCTGGGCTTGGTCTGGGTCGGTTATGCACTGATTGATGTATTGTTGAAATATACAACCAGTCTGGGCCTCCAATTCGCGGTGGCGCTGAATCTAATGTTTGTTTGTGCCCTGATCATTTCGATGGGCTATCTGTTAATCAAATATAAAAGCTTGGGCTCGATGCAGAATATCGGCGCTGGTCTGTTATTGGGTTTCCTGAATTTTGCCAATATTGCTTTCTATGTCAAAGCCCATATGCTGCTTAAGGATTCACCTGCGATCGTCTTTGCTGGCATGAATATTCTGGTGGTGGTATTTGGTGTGATAGCAGGTCTGGTATTCTTTAAAGAACGGCTCAAACCTGCAAGTACTCTAGGATTACTGCTAGGCTTGACTAGTGTGATTTGCCTAGCTTATGCAATGTCTGCTTGACATAAGAGGATGCAAATTCAATCGGATGTCGGAGCAGGTCACCTGCTTCGGCCAGTCCAAGCAATAAACCGGACTGTTGGCAGTCTGGACAGTGCGGATAAAGATGCTGTTGCTCTTTATAGTGCTGGAGATAAATTTTATCGCAATGATGGCATTCAAATTTCAGGGATTTGGATGTAAGGAGCGACATAGATGACCTCTATTGTTATTCTATTAGATGTAAATTAAATAAAGCAAAAAATAGGCTCGAATTGACATGGAAAGGGGCGCTTGACCCCTTTTATAGCATAAATTCCTTACAGTTTGGTGAAAATATCTTCAGCGGCAAGACGTGATTTAGGGAGTTTGGCATTGAAATCATTTTCACTGCGATAGCCTAAAGTCAGCAATACAGAAGGGATCAAACCCTGTTCTGCAAGTTGTAATTCTTCACTAATCATCTCTTCGTCAAAGCCGCCAATTGGTGTGGCATCAACCCCTTCAATTCCGGCAGTCAAGAGCATTTGACCGAGTGCAATGAAGGTCTGGTTTTCAGCCCAACGCTGAATATCACCTTTTTCATTACGATAATAATGAATATAACCTGCACGGGTATTTTTCTGACCTTCTTTGGCTGATTCATCTTTAAAACGGCCACTGAGATCATCGCGGTTCAATAAGTTTTCTAGATGCAACTCATTAATATCGGCTTTGGTGCAGAATAAAATGGTATGGGATGAATCCAGAACTTTGGGTGCATTGTAGGCATAAGTACCAACCAACGCTTTGGCAATGCGCTGTTTGGCTGCATCATGATCGGCAATAAAAAAATGCCAAGGCTGAATATTGATTGAAGAGGGTGTCAGACGCAAAATTTCTAATAAGCGCTCGAACTGTTCTGCCGGGATTTTCTTGCTAGGATCATAGGCTTTAGTGGTATAGCGGGTCTGCGTGATCTTGAGTAAATCCATCAATGGGCTCCAATCTTTTTAAATAAACAGCGAGTAGAAGTTTTAAATATATACATTTTTCACATCCCCTGATTATTACAATAAAAAAGCATCAGGCAAAGCCTGTTTTGAGATGATCTTGAGCTGGATTCAAGCAAAACTTAGAGTTAAATCAGATTAAAATCCAGTTTTTGTCTATTGGCACTTTTAAGCGAGAAGCGTTTAATAAGAGGCATCGCCAGCAACATGCAAATAGGTTAGCGGATGCAAGTGACCAATTACTTTGAACACAAACTGAAAACCCAGCAGCAAATCGGCTTATGGATTGGATTGGCAGATGCCTATGGCACCGAGATTGCGGCAAATGCAGGTTATGACTGGCTGCTGATTGATGGTGAGCATGCGCCCAGTGATTTGAGAACCACCTTGTCGCAACTGCAAAATATTGCCGCTTATCCCTCGCAAGCAGTGGTACGACCGCCGATTGGCAGCGTACAACTGATCAAGCAACTCCTGGATATCGGCGCGCAAACGCTGTTGATTCCGATGGTAGAAACCGTGGAACAGGCCGAACTCATGGTCAAGGCAGTCCGTTATCCGCCTGAAGGGATTCGCGGTGTTGGCGCTGCACTGGCACGTGCTACCCGCTGGAACAGCATTCCAAATTATTATCAAACTGCACATGAAGAAATCTGTCTATTAATTCAGATTGAATCTGTGACCGGACTGGAAAATCTGGATGCTATTCTTCAGATCGAGGGGATTGATGGCGTGTTTATTGGCGCCGTTGATCTATCTGCCACTATGGGTTATCAAGGTGATCCGAATCATCCTGAAGTACAAAAAGCTGTAATTGATGCAATCCAGCGGATTCGTTCTGCAGGCAAAGCTGCAGGAATTCTGTCAACCCAGCATGAAGTGACGCAAAAATATATCGAACTTGGCACTGAGTTTGTAGCAGTGGGCGTAGATACCAGTGTTTTGATGAATTCCTTACGTGATCTATTGGGGAAATATAAAAAGGATATCAATGTGAATAATCCGACTAGCGGTTATTAATCAACTAGAGATTCTGAATGAATAGCTTAACTGGATATTTGGTTTATTTTTAACCAGAAATTGTTGGGGGATGAGCTATTCATTCAACTATAAGAAAATCATAATGAACCTTCAAGAAGTAGAACAATTTTTACAAAAACAGCAGAACACCTTAAAGAATAAACGTCAGCAAAGAACTAGACGAGCGCAACAAGCTCTTTTATGATTCACGTACTGTTTGCAGCCTTAAATGCTATTCTTTTAATCCTTAATTATCAAAAGACAGGAGAGTGGAACTTGTTGTACCTCGCACTGAGTCTCATGTCTCTAATATTGATTTTCAAGTATTTAAAGACAGGTTTTATTTATAAATATAAATGAAATAACGTTAAAATGAATTTTAGATCATAAAAATCAAGAGCCTAATAATTAGTAAAGCATGGAAAAAGTTCTAAAACCCCCATTCTATTGTCATTACAATGTAATTTTGCTTTTAGTAAATAAATAGCTTACACTGGTTGCACTTCAAGCAAGTACTGTTCTTGCTTCTATTATTATTTTAAGCTGATTGTGATGTACTTTTTAGTTCAAGTATTTGAACTCAAATAAGATCTACTAACCATAGAACTATTATGTAAACTAGGTTGTTATTAATCTCTCTCCATATAGTCACAAAAAGCTCATATCGTGTGAGTAAATATTTTGATCAAAATCAATGAATGGCATATTGCCACTGCCGCTGATGGCAATGAAATTAACGTGAAACTGGTTCCATTAAAGCGCAAGCAAAATACAATGGAGGGTTTTATCTGGGTTGAGGTCGGTAAAATGATTCAATTGCCAACGGGTGAGGAATTTCAGTTCAATCTCGATGGTAAAAGTTTCTATACTGGGGTAAACCAGCTTTATCGTCTGTGTTAAGCAGATCAATATCGTAAAAAGTGGCTGATTAATATCGCCACTTTTTTAGTTTCAGGGTATCAAAACTTTGATCTTCCTGAATTTCCAGAATCTCTGCACTGTCTTCTTTCCAGTCGCCTAGTACAATTCTTCTTTTCTGGGCTAACTGATGAATGGCTGCGCGATGCGTATGACCATGGATCAGTACATCTACATCCTGTAATGCCAGCTCAACTGCATGTGGGTTGACGTCCATCACTTCATAGCTTTTAAACTGTTGTGCCTGATGGCTTTGTTGACGAAAGCGGTTGGCTAGTCTGGTTCGAAATGAAAGCGGGGTTTTTCTTAAGAAGCCAAGTAGCCAGGGATGACGAATAATCTTTTTAAAACGCTGATAGGAGACGTCATCGGTACATAGGGCATCGCCATGTTCCAGGCGAAAATGTGTTCCGGCAATGATTAGCTGATCGATTTCGGGAAGAAGCTGCCCGCCAAATCGAGCTAAAAATTTACTTCCTAAGACAAAATCCCGGTTGCCGGCCTGAAAATAGACTTGATTCCCAGCCTGAGTAAACTGTTTTAATGCAGTGACAATTTCGTCCAGCCATGGAGAGGTATAGTCATCACCAATCCAGGCATTGAACCAGTCACCCAGAATATACAATTGGGTATTTTGATTTTGATATTCAGTTAATAAATCTAAAAACCCCCGAACAAGTCGAGGGTGATCAGGTGACAAATGTAAATCTGAGATAAACAGATAGGTCACGAATCTTTTCCTTTTATTCCTCTCTAGATCCCTCATTCATATGAGGGATTTTCCATTACACTGTTTTAAAGTGTTGCTTTAAAACTCATAAAAGAACGGAGAGGACGTTTTTTATTCAGAAATGATTTTTGCAGATTCGATTACTACGTTTTCTAGAGGAACGTCAGCGTGGTAGCCACGGTTGCCAGTACGTACGTTTTTGATTTCGTTCACAACGTCCATACCTTCAACGACTTTACCAAATACGGCATAACCCCAACCTTGAGCAGTTTTGCCAGAGTGGTTAAGGAATGAGTTGTTTTTCACGTTAATGAAGAACTGAGCAGAAGCAGAGTGCGGTGCCTGAGTACGCGCCATTGCAATCGTACCTTCGTCATTGGTCAAGCCGTTGTCTGCTTCGTTTTCGATTGCATCACGTGTTGCTTTTTCTTTGAAGTTTTCATCCATGCCGCCGCCTTGGATCATGAAACCATCAATAACACGGTGGAAAATTACGCCGTCATAAAAACCGTCACGTACGTATTCTAAAAAGTTAGCTACGGTTTTAGGTGCTTTTTCAGCATTGAGTTCTAGAACAATACGACCTTTATTGGTGTTTAATTCGACTTGAGGAAAACTCATTGTGTAATCTCCTGATCATGGACGAGTGCCATGGTTTTTTCTGAATGAGTGAAGCATAAGCAAACTACATTCGACAAGGCAAGTAAAAACATTATTTTCTTTGTTAAAAGCATAAAAATAATACCTTATTTATACGTTGATTTATCAAGGCATTTCAAATGCTGCCAGACAGGGCGTTATATTTCGGACAGGCACGAATTGAATCATTTTCCAGTTTCTTAAAGCGTTGATATTTTAGTTTTGGGCAGCTTGCTGTATTTTCACTTTTTAAAATGAGTGAATTGAAATCAAATACCGTAGTTAGCGGTTGAGAGATTAATCACCTATAGTTAAACTAAGGAACTTTGATAATGAATATACGTACAACTTGTGCGATGAAATATTTGTTAATCCCTTTTTAACTTTAGAAGTGAATGATTGATCATGAAGCCAAATGATGTTGTGACATCTCTGCCCGAGAACCCGACCCAAAAGAACAATGCAGTCGATTCAGTGCAGCAGCAAGAACAACAACCAGGCTTGGACTTTGTACGTCAGGTCATTACCGATGATTTAGCCGCTGGTCGCGTTCAACAGGTGGTGACGCGTTTTCCGCCTGAGCCGAATGGCTATTTACATATTGGCCATGTGAAAGCAATTTGCTTGAACTTCGGAATTGCTGAAGAATTTAAAGGTGTGTGTAACCTGCGTTTTGATGATACCAATCCGGATGCCGAAGAACAGGAATATGTGGATGGTATTGCCAATGACGTGAAATGGCTGGGTTTCCAGTGGGAAGGTGAGCCGCGTTATGCATCAAGCTATTTCGATCAACTTTATACCTGGGCAGTTCAGCTGATTGAGCAGGGCGATGCCTATGTGGATTTGCAAAGCCCTGAAGAGATCCGTTTAAACCGTGGTAATTTCGTTGAGCCAGGTAAAAACTCGCCACAACGCGATGCAACGGTTGCAGAAAACCTAGAGCGTTTTGAGAAAATGCGCAGCGGTGAATATGCAGAAGGTCAGGCTGTATTACGTGCCAAGATCGATATGACTTCACCGAACGTGCATATGCGTGATCCGATTCTGTATCGTATCCTGCATTCTGAACACCATCAGACTGGCGATAAATGGAAAATTTATCCAATGTATGACTATGCGCATCCACTTTCTGATGCGATTGAAGGCATTACGCATTCACTGTGTACTTTGGAATTCCAGGATCACCGTCCGTTCTATGACTGGGTGGTGGCAAAAGTTAAATCACCATCCGTGCCACGTCAGTATGAATCGAGCCGTTTGAATGTGGACTATACCATCACCTCAAAACGCAAATTGCGTAAGCTGGTTGAAGGTGGTCATGTAAATGGTTGGGATGATCCACGTATGCCAACTGTAGTGGGTATGCGTCGTCGTGGTTTCACACCTGAAGGTCTACGTGATTTCTGTCAACGTGTCGGTGTGTCGAAGGTTGATGGCAGTATCGTCGATGTAGCCATGCTGGAATACTGTATTCGCCAGTCTCTGGAAAATACCGCAGCTCGTGGTATGGCGGTGTTAAATCCATTAAAAGTGACTTTAACCAACTTGCCAGCCGATATGGACCTGACCCATTCACGTCATCCGAATGTCGATATGGGCGAGCGCGTTATTCCATTGACGACTGAGCTGTATATTGACCGTAAAGACTTTGAAGAAGAGCCACCAAAAGGCTTTAAACGTTTGATTCCAGGTGGTGAAGTCCGTTTACGTCATGCCTATGTGATCAAATGCGACGAAGTCATTAAAGATGAAAATGGCGAAGTGGTTGAGCTGAAATGTTCGATTGATCCTGAAACTTTGGGTAAAAATCCTGAAGGTCGTAAGGTCAAAGGTGTGATTCACTGGGTATCTGCGACAAAAGGCGTTCCTGCAGAAGTGCGTATTTACGACCGTCTGTTTACGGAGTCTGATCCAGAAGTGGGTGATGACTTCTTGGCAAACCTGAACCCTGAATCATTGAAGGTGGTTCAGGCCGTGATTGAGCCTGCATTAGCGCAAGCTCAGCCGGAGGATCGTTTCCAGTTTGAGCGTGAAGGTTATTTCGTGGCAGATCAATATGATCATTCCAGCGAAAAACCGGTATTTAACCGTATTCTGGATCTTAAGGACAGCTTTAAACCAGGCAAATAAGCTGGTTTAAGTCAGAATGTAAAAAGCCCAACTCTGGTTGGGCTTTTTCAATACAGCAGGGAAAATTGCATGATTGTGCGTGATAAGAATAATAGTTTGGGGTTACTGTTTGCCTGGCAGGGAACGATTCTGCCCAAGGTGCTGCCCGCATTAATCTTGGTGGTTTTTATTTCCGCTTTGCTGGTGTATTTGAGTCAGGCGCATTTCGTGAGCCTTCCTGCTGTCCCGGCAATTGGTTTTACCATCTTTGGTGTCATTCTCTCGATTTTTTTAAGTTTTAGAAATACAGCCTGCTATGATCGCTGGTGGGAAGGTCGTAAGCTTTGGGGCGCGCTGATTGCCACCACGCGTCATTTATGCCGCGACAGCCATGTGCTAGATAATCAAACCCGTGAAATGTTGCTGTATCGCATGATGCTGTTTACCCATTTGTTACGTGACCGGTTGAGACAGCAAACGCCCAGTATTCAGGATTATCAGGCGACTACCGGTTTTGAACCTAAATCATTTGAGCAATTGCCCATGCAAATCAATCCATCACAATGGGTGCTGGAACAGATGCAAAAAGAGCTGGTACAGCAATATAAACAGGGTAAGATCAGCGATATTATTTATAACAACCTGAATCAGCATACTGTGGCCTTGGGAGATATTCAGGCTGGTTGTGACCGAATTTTGTCAACGCCATTACCATTTTCTTATTCGGTATTATTACATCGTGCGGTTTATTCTTTTTGCTTTATCCTGCCTTTCAGTTTGCAGGCAAATTTAGGCCTGTGGACGCCGATCCTGGTCGGATTAATTGCTTATATGCTACTCGGGCTGGACGAGCTCAGTGCGGAGCTGGAAGAACCCTTTGGCTTGCAGGACAACGATCTGCCGCTAGATTCAATTGTACGACTGGTAGAGCGGGAAACCCTAAGCTCTTTAGGTAAAGCACTACCTGAGGCGATTCAAGCCAGAAAAGGCTATTTAACCTGATTTGCTATCTATATCTTCAAAATGTAAACACGGCCTCAACCTTTCCTGCTCATTATTTATCGGGAGACTAGGTTTTGAATTAACGGTGTTTAAAATTAGTCAGGTCTGACACCTTGATTTTAGCCTGATCTTGCAATTCACGGTATTGTTGCAAACGCTGCTTGGCTTTATCTCTGAGTTTTTTCTTGATGTACAGTGCCAATGCGAAACTCGTGGTGGTCAGGGTCAGGAACATGCTGTTCATAAAACTCATCATTGAGCTGATATAGCCAATCGTCGTCAGGCGATTCATCATGTAAATTACTTGCGGACTACTTTCCACGCCGGTAATGGCCCAAGTACACAAATGCTCGCAATTATTAATAATCAGATGATAGTTATTTTCATGCATTCTGGACCGCATGCGGCGCACCACTTTACGACCTTTATATTTTGCCGAGTCATAATGTTGCATATGAATTGGTTTGCCATGACTGAATTTTTCAATAGAAGTTATTTCAATCGGGCGTTTCTTGAATAAATGCGCAAAGCCGGAATAATGAATGACACGACCACGTCCGGCGTAAATCCCATGATGGGTATAACCGAAATGTTTAACCATAAGATGTGCGCCTATGGGAAACCGTTTAGTCTGTTGCATATCAGAATTAAGCCATTTAAAAAAGCATTGTCGTTTAATAGGAAGTGTACTGTGTTTTGCTAAATTAATCGATGCCTTGCCTGAGTTTCAGATCAGAATTGAAGAGTTATTAAGCCAAGTTTTAAAGGAGCTAGAAGAGAGCAGAATTTAGAACATATTCTTCTGATAAAGGTTTTAAATAGCCTAAGCAAGTACTAAAATTTCTGCAAAATCACAAGCATGGATCAAGGAAGTCATTCAACATTTTCTGCCTGATCCCTGAAGCTTTTAAAGTTGAAGTTAATAAACTATGCTGAAATAGAGAAGACCAAACCCTTAAACTAAACTTTCAAGCATAAAAAAAGCACCTGACTACGCAAGTGCTTTCTTTATACGGCTGTAACCTTGGCCGATTACTGCAATGGCAAGTGCTGAAGTTCATTCAGTTCTTTACGGCTATAGCCGCGAGATACCAGAACCTTTTTAATTCCGATGATGATTTCTTCATCAGTGGCTTTAGAAAGTGCTTCAAGAAGCTGTTCATTTGTCTTGCAAGAGCAATCATTTTCAACACAAGCAATTTGATTCTTGTGTTCATTGTGTTGTTCATGAGAAAACAACTTTTGCCAAAAACTCATAGAGCCTTCATACAACAACCTAACATAGAGTGAAATATAGCCAATTAAATAAATAAAGCAATAGGACCTATGTGATAAAAGCAGCAGTCAGGCTAGAAAATTTCCGATTGAAGCCCGAAGGTCTAACGATATTTCTTGCTGTACAAGTCAATATTTATTATTAAACATATGATTTTAAATATAAAAAATGGAGCTTTAAAAAGCTCCATTATTGTAACAATATAATAAATTGAAACAAACTCTTTATACTTTTTCCAATAAGACACCCGTCTCAACATGGTGCGTATACGGGAACTGGTCAAACATGGCGAACTTGCTGATTCTATGCGTTTGAGACAACTGTTTCAGATTGTCATATAAGGTATCTGGATTACAAGAAATGTAAATAATACGCTGGAAACGCTGTAACAGTTTCAGCGTTTCATCATCAATACCAGCACGCGGTGGATCGACAAATACCGTATCAAAATCATAAGTCGAAATGTCAATTTGTGCTTCCTGCAAACGACGGAAAACACGTTCGCCATTATAGGCTTGAGTGAATTCTTCGGCAGACAGACGCGCAACCTGAATATTTTCAATCTGGTTCTGCTCAATATTCCACTCAGCTGCATAAACTGAAGATTTGGCTAATTCAGTGGCCAAAACACGGCGGAATTTGGTCGAAAGCGGCAGGGTAAAGTTCCCATTGCCACAGTAGAGTTCCAGCAAATCTTTATCTGATTGTTCCGCTGCATCACATGCCCATTCCAGCATTTTTTGACAAACTTGTGCATTCGGCTGAGTGAAGCTGCTTTCGATCTGCTTGTATTTATAGCGACGATCAAAGACCGATAGCTCTTCCACCACATATTCATCAGTCAGGACGAATTTCTGGCCACGGCTTCGGCCAATCAGTTTAATATTCAGTTTTTCCGCCAGGGCTTTTGCTGCAGGTTCCCAGCTTTCATCCAGCTTGCGGTGATAAATCAGGGATACCAGAACCTGACCACTTAACGTCGCCAGAAAATGGGCTTCAAATAAACGATGACCCAGATTGGCATCTGCCTTGAATGCTGCCAGTAGTTGCGGCATCAAGTCATTAATACTGCGGTCTGCAATTGGAAACTCATCAATACGAATCACTTTTTTATTGTTGTTTTCGTCACGTTCGAACATGGCATAAAACAGATCATCTTCAGTATGCCAGATCCGGAATTCAGCACGCATGCGGAAATATTTTTCAGGAGACTGGAATACTTCTAAAGCAGGTGGTTGATATTCGGCAAACTGAGCGCTGATGCGTTCAATTTTGGCTTCAAGTTGTTGCTGATAAGATGAAGTCATATGCAGTAAGAAATCGCAAATATTTTAAAGCGCAAATGGTAGCAAAAAATTGCCGATCTGCCTAAGCCTATTGTAGTCAAGCCGCTTTAAAAGCTGCATAAAAAAGACCAAACCTTCTGAGGAGAGAGGTTTGGCCATCAAGAGGAAAGATTTAAGCTAAAAATGCTGAGATGATTGGACTGATTTAGAGATTATCCATCGTCATCAAGCTGGCATTGCCGCCTGCCGCCGCCGTATTGATACTGATCGCGCGTTCAATCACAAATCGCTCGACCGGAATATCATAGTTGCCCGAAGTTAAATGGGTGATACCAATAATTGCACCTTTTCGGCCTGCAATGCGTTTTTGCAAATCAATCAGTTCAGAAGAATCACCATGATGCATGACGGCATCAAACGCGCCTGTTTCAATATCCCGGACCACTTTAAATTGCTTGCTGATCGCGGCTGGCATGGTTGGTAAATATTTCAGAATAAAAGTATTGTCAGCTAGGAATGCAGGACGACTGCCGACCGATAAAATTGCCAGAATTTGCTGAATCTGGTCTTGCTCCGTGTGTGCCAAAGATAGAAGACTTTCTCGTGGCAAGATTAGGTACTGATTTTCCTCACCGGTTGGACCTTGCAGGCTAAAGCTTTGACCAGTCGCAATTTGCATAGGTGCTTTTAAAGATAAAGTCGGGAAAGTTTTAGCTACCCAGACTTTAAACTCCTGAACAAGTTTATTTTCAACAAGTGCTGGACCCGCTTGAACTGCATAAGGCTGCGCCAGTTTTTTCTCGGATACTTGATGCATTAAACGGTAGATATACAACGGGCCACCTGCTTTCGGGCCGGTGCCAGACAGACCTTCGCCACCAAAGGGCTGGACGCCCACGACCGCACCAACGATATTGCGGTTGATATACAGGTTGCCGACTTCCGCTCGTGCAATCACGGTTTGCATGGTTTCATCAATACGCGTGTGCAAGCCCATGGTCAGGCCATAACCCTTGCTGTTGATCTGATCTAACAACTGTTCCAGTTCGCCATATTTATAGCTGATCAGATGCAGTACCGGGCCAAACACTTCACGTTCCAGATCATCCAGATTTGGCAGTTCAATCAGGGTTGGTGCAATGAATGTTCCTGGAGTTAATTCAGTCTGGTCCTGATTAAACATCAACTGATGAACTGTATGACCTTTGCTGCGCATCTGCTCAATATGCTTTTGGATATTTTGCTGGGCTTCTGCATCAATCACTGGACCAATATCGGTTTTAAGCAAGATCGGATTGCCAACGCGCAACTGTTGCATGGCACCTTTGAGCATATTGCGAACAGCCTCCAGATTATCTTCCTGAACACAGAGGACACGCAGGGCAGAACAACGTTGACCGGCACTGTCATAGGCAGAGCTCACCACATCCAGCACTACTTGTTCAGTCAGGGCGGATGAATCCACAATCATGGCATTTTGACCACCGGTTTCAGCAATCAGGGTGACGCTTTCTCCAAACTGGTTTATTCGTTCTGCCACGGTTTTTTGTAGAATTTGGGCGACCTCGGTGGAACCGGTAAACATGATGCCCTGAATACGTGGATCTGCACTGAGCTGTGCACCAATGGTTTCACCACGGCCCGGCAATAGCTGTAACACATCCTGCGGAATGCCGGCTTCCCATAAAATCTGTACGGCTTGTGCTGCAATGAGCGGTGTTTGTTCAGCCGGTTTGGCAATCACGGTATTGCCAGCGACCAGCGCTGCTGAAATCTGACCGGTAAAAATCGCCAGCGGGAAGTTCCATGGACTGATACACAGCACGGTGCCTAAAGGCTGGATCTGTACATTGTCACTGAGATCCAAAACTTGAGCTGCATAGTAACGCAAGAAATCTACCGCCTCACGTACTTCGGCAATCGCATTGGCATAGGTTTTACCTGCTTCGCGAGAAAGAAGAACCATGAGCGGAAGCAAACGCTGTTCCATCAGTTCTGCGGCTTTATTCAGGCAGGCAGCACGCTCATTTTTTGGCAGATTGGCCCAGAAACTTTGTGCATTAACTGCTTGAGTGAGTGCAATTTCGGCCTGTTCAGAAGTTGCTTCATAGACTGTGCCGACCACATCCTGATGGTGTGCTGGATTGATCACTTGAACTGCATGGGGCGTATCCACGCTGCTAAATGCCGTTCCCATAGCAGCTGACTGAAATTGCGTATTTGCCAGACTGGATGCGACTTCATTTAAAATACTGAGTTCAGCATCATTGGCCAAATCGAGTCCTGAAGAGTTCAATCGTGCATCGGTATAAAGATCTTGCGGATAGGGAATCTGGGGATGCTTGGCACCCATCACGCCTTCTTGTTTTGATGCCTTTAAAATGGTTTGCTGTGGATTTTCAATCAAATCTTCAATTTTCAAGGTTTTGTCAGCAATACGATTGACGAAGGAGGTATTGGCACCATTTTCCAGTAAGCGGCGCACCAGATAAGCCAGCAAGGTTTCATGATTGCCGACTGGCGCATAGATCCGGCATGGTACACCGAGTTTATTTTTCGATGGATCGCCCACGACATTTTCATACAGTGGTTCGCCCATGCCATGCAGACATTGGAACTCATATTGGCCGGCATAATACTGCTCAGGTTGTGCCAGCTGATAGATCGTCGCTACCGTTTGTGCATTGTGAGTGGCAAATTGTGGGTAGATATAATCCGGTTCAGCCAACAGCTTACGCGCACAAGCAATATAAGACAGATCTGTATGCACCTTACGAGTAAATACCGGATAATCTGACATTCCATCAATTTGGGCTTTTTTGATTTCGCTATCCCAATATGCGCCTTTGACCAGACGAATCATCAGGCGTTTCTGGCTGCGCTTCGCCAGATCAATGATGTAATCCACTACATAGAAGCAGCGTTTCTGATAGGCCTGAATCACAAAGCCAATGCCTTTCCAGTCCTGTAATTGTGGTTCAAAACACAGGCGTTCTAACAGTTCAAGTGAAATCTCAAGGCGATCACTTTCTTCAGCATCGATATTTAAACCAATATTGTATTGCTTGGCCAAGACCGCGAGTTTCAGTACTTTTGCATAGAGCTCATCATGCACGCGATCCATTTGCGAACGCTGATAACGGGGGTGCAGCGCAGAGAGTTTGATAGAAATGCCAGGCCCGTCATAAACATCCTTATCCTGCGAAGATTGGCCAATGGCATGAATGGCTTGCTGATAATCTTGATAATAACGTTCAGCATCCGGATCGGTCAGTGCTGCTTCACCCAGCATGTCATAGGAATAGCGAAAGCCTTTTTCTTCCAACGGTTCGGCATTTTTCAGGGCTTCATCAATGGTTTCACCCGTGACAAACTGCTCGCCCATCATGCGCATGGCAACATCGACGGCCTTACGGATAATCCCGCGGCCACTGCGTGCCAAAAGACCAGTCAACAAGCTAGACAGGCTCTTTTGCTGCGGGGTTTCCATCAGCTTGCCAGTCAGCATCAGTCCCCAGGCTGCCGCATTCACAAACATTAGCTGGCTCTGACCCAAATGTTCTTTCCAGTTACCTTGATTGATTTTGTCTCGAATCAGTAGGTCACGTGTGGCTTTGTCCGGAATCCGCAGCAAGGCTTCTGCCAGACACATTAGGGCAATGCCTTCCTGAGAGGATAAAGAAAATTCCTGCAATAAGCCTTGGACAATACCGGCTTTCCCAGTGGAAATTTTACGTTCACGTAAGGAATGTGCGAGATCAAAGGCAAGCGCCTGAATCTTGTCACTTATTTCGGAAGAAATTTCACTATGGGCCAATAACTCTTCGACGCATTCAGTTTCAGCACGACGCCATGCCGTATTAATACGTTCTTCGTATTGGTTTTTGTGTTTAAATTCAGCAATATAATTCGAGTGCTGGGCTGAATCTAAAATTGAATCTGGGCGGAGAGTGGTTGGCATAGTGACTTCCTGTACTGCGTCAATCAGTTCTTTGAGGTGAATGAGTTTTAATCTATAATCACAGAATATTTGACGAATATCTCACTATAGTTTTCTATTTTTTTAGAGAATAATTCTAATGCCAAGTCCTTATTTGAACCTTGACCGTATAGATATTCGTATACTGGGTTTATTGCAATCCGATGCCAAGCTGTCCAATATCAAACTGGCTGAACTGGTTAATCTATCGCCTACGGCAGCCTTGGCGCGTGTACAAAAGTTGACCCGGGAAGGTTTTATTGTGGGCTATGAAGCGCGCCTCAATCCAGTCATGTTGAATAATGGTTTTGTGGTCTTTGTTGAAATTTTACTGGATAAAACCACGCCGAATGTTTTAGATGAATTTTCCCATGCTGTGCGGCAGATTCCTGAAATTATCGAATGTCATATGATCAGTGGCGGTTTTGATTTCGTGGTGAAAATCCGCTGTGCCAATATGGATGAATTCCGCAAAATCTCTGGTCAGATCTTGTGGCAATTGCCCGGAATTAAAGAAACGCGCAGTTATCCGGTGATGGAAGTAATTAAAGAAAGTCAGCAGATCCATCTGAAAATGCCGGGAAAAGCTAAATAATTCGCAACCGCTTCATCCGAAAAGATAAAAATATAAAAGGGACAATTCAGTCCCTTTTATATTCAAGTAAGAAGATGATTATTTTTCCATTTCTGCCATTTCTTTTTGATACTCGGCTTTAGCCATTTCAAAACGATGTACTACATCTTCACTAGGTGCTTTATCCAGCAGACTGACGATGATAATGCTGAGGGTAGCCAGAATAAAGCCCGGAATAATCTCATACAGACCGGTATCACCCATGTAATTTTTCCAGACAATTACAGTCACGGCACCAACCACCATACCCACAATTGCGCCGTTGAGGGTCATTCGTTTCCAGAATAGTGACAAGATAATCAGCGGGCCGAATGCGGCCCCAAAGCCGGCCCAGGCATAAGCCACCAGACCTAAAACCTTACTGTTCGGATTAATCGCTAGTGAAATGGCAATCAGGGCAATCACCAAGACCATGCCACGACCGACCCAGATCAGTTCTTTCTGTGAGGCATTTTTACGCAGGAAACTCTTGTATAAATCTTCGGTCAGGGTGGTTGAACAGACCAGAAGCTGACAGCTTAAGGTACTCATGATTGCTGCCAGAATCGCAGCCAGAATGATTCCGGCAATCCAAGGATTAAACAGAATTTTGGTCAACTCCATAAATACCGTTTCAGGGTTTTGATTGACCACCGAGGCCAATGCGGGATTGACACTGAAGTAGGCAATACCGATATAACCGGCAGCCACTGCACCGCCTAGGCATAGAATCATCCAGGTCATGCCAATACGGCATGCAGCAGGAATGGTTTTGACCGAATCTGCTGCCATAAAACGCACCAGAATATGCGGCTGACCAAAATAACCCAAGCCCCAAGCCAGACTGGAAATAATCGCAACGGTGCTTAAACCTTCAAGCATGCTTGAAGCATGTGGGCGAGCCGATTCAAGGATGACACTCACTTGCTGGCTGTTGTCGCCCAGAGCCAAGAAGGTAATGATCGGAGTCAGCAATAAGGCAAAAATCATCAAACCGGCTTGGAATGTATCTGTCCAGCTGATCGCCAAAAAGCCACCAATAAAAACATAAAGAATCGTCGCCATCGCACCAATCACAAGCGCTGTGGTGTAATCCCAGCCAAACAGGCTTTCAAACAGTCGTGCACCTGCGACCATGCCTGAGGCACAATAAATTGCAAAGAACACCAGAATCACCAAGGCAGACAAGACCCGTAAAATACGTTTACGATCGGAAAAACGGCTGGTGAAATAATCCGGCAAGGTCAGGGCATTGTTCTGATATTCGGTATGGGCACGCAGTCGACCTGCCACCAGTAACCAGTTCAGCCATGCACCGATAATCAAACCGATTGCAATCCAGGCTTCTGACAGGCCAGACAGGTAAATGGCTCCCGGAAGACCCATCAACAGCCAGCCACTCATATCCGATGCGCCCGCTGAAAGTGCAGTGACCACACTGCCCAGACTCCGTCCACCTAGAATATATTCGTCAAAATTGGAGGTGGCACGATAAGCATATAAACCGATTGCAATCATGGCGATAATATAAAACATGAAGGTAATCAGGGTGGGGTTTAAATAAGTCATAGGCAGGTCATCCTGTAAATATGGAAATCATCGTCCAAGATGATTTTTTGTACTGAGATCGCAAGGAGGTGATTCAAGCATGGTTTAAAAATTACACTCTGTAACAATTACACAGCTTTTATGTATACCTATTGTAAATAGAGTAGTAATTCACTGAAATTGAATTAGGAATAACTTAAGCGGATAAAAGGCAATACGACGTCGAATTCAGGGGAAAAGTGGAAATTTTGAATAAATAATGAAAATATTTAAATTTTAGCCAGTTGTTTACACAATATTACAAAATTCACATCCTTAGCGTATTGGTAATAAATCGTAGCAAATCTAGGTTAAAGTCTTCCTATTAGGCCTGTATTTGTTTGCTCATATTAATGTCACACCAAATACGGTGCATCGCCAAGAGTATTTTTTAGTGGACAATATGCTTCAAATCGAACCGACCCGCATTGAACGTGATTTATTGGGGGAAAAACAAATCCCGTTGCATAGCTATTATGGGATTCATACCTTACGTGCCATCGAAAATTTTAAGATTTCCGGATTGGCGGTGGGGCAACAAACGCATTTTATTCGTGCTTTGGCTCAAGTGAAAAAAGCTTCGGCACAGGCCAATCTGCATTTCCAGAAACTGTCCGAGCAGACCAGTACTGCCATTCAGAAAGCTTGTGATGAATTGATTCAGCATCCGGAAGCGTGGCAAGCGGCATTTCCACTCGATCCTTATCAGGGCGGTGCCGGAACCTCCATCAATATGAATGCCAATGAGGTGATTGCCAATATTGCACTTGAAATGTCGGGCCATCAGAAAGGTGATTATCACATTCTGCATCCGAATGATCATGTGAATACTTCGCAATCGACCAATGATGTCTATCCAACGGCTTTGCGTCTGGCGACCTATAGCAGTCTGGATGAATTGTTGAGCGTGCTTAAAGCATTGATTGACTGTATCGATCATAAAGCTGCCGAATTTGAATATGTCATCAAGATGGGACGTACCCAGTTACAAGATGCCGTGCCGATGACTATGGAACAGGAATTCCGGGCATTTGCCACCTTATTAAAAGAAGACCTGAAGCTGATTGGACAGATGCGACAGTTATTGCTGGAAGTCAATTTAGGCGCCACCGCCATTGGGACCGGGGTGAATACACCGCCGAGCTATGCCAAGCGGGTGGTGGAAATCTTGGCGCACCTGACAAGTTTGCCTTTAAAAGGTGCAGCAGATTATGTCGAGGCGACCAGCGATTGTGGCGTCTTTATTATTTTGTCGAGCAGTTTAAAACGTCTGGCAGTGAAACTGTCCAAAATCTGTAATGACTTGCGCTTGCTCAGCTCGGGGCCACGTACCGGGCTGGCTGAAATCCGTTTGCCTGAGTTACAGGCAGGTTCTTCGATCATGCCGGCAAAAATTAATCCGGTGATTCCCGAAGTTGTGAATCAGATTGCCTTTCGGGTGATTGGTAACGACTTAACCATTACTATGGCTGCGGAAGCCGGGCAGCTACAATTGAATGTCATGGAACCTGTGATTGCCGTGGCGATGAATGAATCAATTCAGTTATTGACCCAAGGTATGCAAACCCTAAATCAGAAATGTATTACTGGTATTCAGGCCAATGAACAGATTTGTTTAAGTTCCGTCATGCGCAGTGTCGGGATTGTGACCTTGCTTGAACCGATTCTGGGACATGCCAAGTGCGATGAAATCGGCAAACAATGTATGCGCGAAAATAAAACTGTGCCGCAAGTGGTGTTGGAGTTGGGCTTATTAAGTGCAACGCAATTAGAAGAAATCTTTGCGTTTGAAAATTTGGTGTCTGAAATTCCTTCAGCAGAGAATCAGCTCGAACAGGTTTCTTAACAGAACCGGAGCTGTTAAATCATCTGAAACAGCGAATCGCTGCTATTTTGATAATTTGCCTCAAGTTCAGGATGTGGATTTGAGGCATTTTCATCTAGACTAGAGCAAGAACTATATTTGGCTAGGTAAATGGCAATGTTTGATAAAATCAGTGCATTATTTAAAAGTAATAAACCGACTGCTGCACAGCTATATCTAGAAGAGCAGAATATTCAGTATGTAGAAGGTACAGGTTATATTGTCGATGATATTCAACTCAATCAGGAGTGGGGTGCACGATTAGAGTATTTGTCGAATCGGCGTTTAAAACAGTTTGATGATTTAAAAGCGTTATATGATACCGCGATGCTGATCAATGAAAAAATTGATCTGGAAATTGCCCATCAGCGTTTTAATGCGACTTTAGGCAATACTGAAGAGAATCTGCTGCAATTTAAAATGATCCTTAAGAAGTTAAATGATTATTATCGTAACTTTCTGCGCGATCAAAAATAAGCTGCAAAATTGGCTTAAAATCGAAGTATATGGATGTGGCAAGACTGCATAAAAATAACAAAATATCCTGAGATCATCGTGCTAGTATAAGCCTCAGGTTATTTAGACTTTAAAGCTATATCCATGTTCCAACAAGAAATTTCCCAACTCAATTTACCACAGCTCAAAGTAGGCGAGAAACGCTGGTTAGGCAATCTGCAAGGTTCCTCAACTGCATTATTGCTTAAAGAAATCGTGCAGCAGCAATCGCGTTTATTTATCGTGATTGCACGTAATAATCAGCATTTGGGTCAACTGGAAAGTGAACTGGAATTTTATGGGGTTAAACCCACGATTTTTCCAGATTGGGAAATCTTGCCTTATGACCGTCTCTCCCCCCATCAGGATATTGTCTCGGAACGTCTGGCAATCTTATCCAATATGCCAAAAACTGGCGTACTGTTGCTGTCCGCCTCAACTTTGGCACAACGTGTGGCGCCGACCTCATGGATTCTGGGTGAGCATTTCGATATTCATGTCGGTCAGAAATTTGATCTGGAACAACAAAAGAAAAAGCTGATTCAGGCCGGTTATCATCTGGTCGACACCGTTTATGATCCGGGTGAATTCGCGGTACGCGGCAGTATCATGGATATTTATGCCTCGGGGCAGGAAGCACCGATTCGGATTGACTTGTTTGATGATGAAATTGAAAGCCTGAAATTTTTTGATTCCGAAACTCAGCGCACCACGCAAAGTTTGCAGCAGTTTACCGTATTGCCTGCACAGGAATTTCCGCTTAAGGAAGGTCGTGCGACGTTCCGTGACCGTTATGCCGAATTTTTTCCGACTGCGAATCCGAAGAAAAATCCGATATACCAGGATGTGATGGATGGCATAGTCTCTCCTGGAATCGAGTTTTATTTGCCCTTGTTTTTTAGCGCTGAAGCAATGCAAGGTCAAAGTTCACTCATTTCGTACTTACCTAAGAATGGCATTGTCATTACAGATAAGGCTTTGGAAGAAAGTCTCAGCCAGTTTTGGCAGGATGTTGTGCGCCGTTATGAAGATCGTCGCCACAATGTCGACCAACCGATCATGCCGCCTGAAAGCCTGTTTTTTCAGACCAATCAGGTGCTGGAGCAGCTGAACCAGTTTGCACGCATCATTGCCGCACAAACGCCTTTTGACCAAAAAGCTGGAGTATTGAATCTTGATACCCAGTTGCCACCACGTTTGCCCGTAGATCCGAAACGTGAAAAACCGTTTCATGAAGTTAAAAAATATATTGATCAGGCCAATCATCCGGTACTGCTGGTGGCTGAAAGTGCTGGACGCCGGGAAAGTCTTAAAGACGCCTTAAGGCCAAGTCTGGGTGATATTCCAACAGTTGAAAATTTTGATAGTTTTATTAAATCTCTGTATGCAATTGCCATTACCAATGCGCCTTTAGAGCGTGGTCTGGTATTGACTGATCGCATCAGCGTAATTTCTGAAAATCAACTGTATGAACATCGGGTAGTACAGCGCCGTAGAAAACGTCAGCAGGAAGTTTCGGAAGAGTTTCTGATTCGCAGCTTGACCGAGCTGACCATGGGCGCACCTGTGGTGCATATCGACTACGGCGTTGGACGTTATGCTGGTCTGGTCACCTTAAGTATTGATGATCAGGATCACGAATTTTTGCAGCTGGATTATGCGGATGCCGCCAAAGTGTATGTGCCGGTGACCAATCTGCATTTAATCAGCCGGTATAGTGGTGGTGATCCGGATCTGGCACCGTTACATAAGCTCGGTACAGATGCTTGGAATAAAGCCAAACGTAAAGCACTGGAACAGATTCACGATGTCGCGGCCGAATTGCTGCATATTCAGGCACGGCGTTCTTCTAAGCCTGGAATCAGTTTTGAAGTCGATCAAAGCCTGTATATGCAATTTGCCAGTGGCTTTGCCTATGAAGAAACACTGGATCAGGCCAATGCGATTGAAGCGACGTTGCATGACATGCAGCAGGCCAAGCCGATGGATCGACTGGTGTGTGGTGATGTGGGTTTCGGTAAGACAGAAGTCGCAATGCGTGCCGCATTTGTTGCAGTACAGAATAACCGGCAGGTGGCGATTCTGGTACCG